>JACRDO010000121.1 GCA_016212885.1 Elusimicrobiota bacterium
CGACTCGGTGACCACGGTCAAGATAGCCGACCTGAACGTGACGACGGGGAAGATCAATGACGGGGCGATCGTGACGGCGAAGCTGGGAGCGGACTCGGTAATCGGCGCCAAGATTCTCAACAACACGATCACCGGGGTCAAGTTCCAGGACGGCTCTATCGTTACGGCCAAGCTGGGGTCCGACTCGGTGACCACGGTCAAGATAGCCGACCTGAACGTGACGACGGGGAAGATCAATGACGGGGCGATCGTGACGGCGAAGCTGGGAGCGGACTCGGTGACCGGAGCGAAGATTCTCGACGGCGCGATCACCGGGGTCAAGTTCCAGGACGGCTCTATCGTTACGGCCAAGCTGGGGTCCGACTCGGTGACCGGAGCGAAGATTCTCGATGGCGCGATCACCGGCGCCAAGCTCCAGGACGGCTCAATCGTGACCGCCAAGCTGGCCAGCGACGCGGTAACCGGCGTGAAGATAGCAGACGGCGCGGTGGCGACGGCCAAGCTGGGGTCCGACTCGGTGACCACGGTCAAGATAGCCGACTTGAACGTGACCACGGCAAAGCTCGCGAACCTGAGCGTCACGGCCGCCAAGATCGCAGCCCTCACGATCGACTCCAGCAAGCTCGCAGCCAACTCAGTGGACAACGAGAAGATCGCCGCCAACGTCGTGGATACCGGCAAGCTCAGGGATGACTCGGTCATTACCAGCAAGCTCCTCAACCTCAACGTGACCGGCGCCAAGCTGGCGGACTTGAGCGTCACGGCCGCCAAAGTCGCCGCCAATATCATCGACTCCACGAAATTGGCTGCCGTATTCTTCGACATCAAGACAAAGACGCAGTTCGATGGATCAATACCATCCATTGGGCAAGCGGCTCTATGTTCGGATTGCTCTCAGCCCTACACGCTCTGCATCGGGACGGCTGCGGTCGTTTGCGGTTATGCGCGCGTCCAGTCCGGGGTGGTAGACACAACGAAGCGAGGATGCGGGACGAACGAATAAAATATTGATTGTAAGGAGAAGCTGGTTGAAGTTCAAATGAGTCGAAGAAGAGCCAAAGTCGCTGGGGTCCTTAGCGCCGCCCTTTTGGCTGCCGCAGCCTTGGAAGTCCAGGCAGCGGTGCCCAAGAGCGGAGCGGCTGCGGACATCACGATGGACCTCTTGACCGGACAGGCTGGCAGCGTGGGCTTGAGCGGCGGCGCAATCACGGTCTCCGGCGCCTTGGGCCAAGCGGCTCATATTGAGTCCGCATCCGGCGGCACCCGGATCCGAAGCGGATATTTTGCGCAGGTGATCGGCGGGAGCGGACCGGTAACCGGGGTCACAACTCCGGTCATCGATTCCTACATCAATAATTTGTCCGCAATCCAGGGGACCGCGGCGGCCTTCGGCGGGCTCGCGGTAAGCACCGTTTCTGTGGCTGTCCAGCGCCTGTCCGACAATCTGTATTGGGACGGATCGGGGTTCACTCAAAGCGCCGCCCAGTTCTTCGAGGCGGCGTTTGCCGGGGCATCGTCGGGCACGTGGAGCTACTCTGCCGGTCCGCTTGCCTCGGCTCTCACGAACGGCGCCAGCTACCAGATTCAGAGCCAGGTGCGGGATTCCCTTGGGAAAACGCAGTGGCCGGTTTACCCATCGACGTTCACCTTTGACAACATCGCTCCGGTCTCCGGGTCATCGGCTCCGGCCCCGGGCCGGGCGTATCCATCGCTGACGGCTCTCGCCGGCACGGCGAGCGACGCGGCAAGCCCTATCCAGTCGGCGGTGGTGTCCATCCGGAGAGAGGAGGACGGCAAGTTCTTCAACGGCGTAGATTTCCTCAATGCCGGCGGGACCTGGCTTGCCGTCACTCAGCTCTTCACCTCCTCTTGGGTCTACACGAACGGGAGCCTGGTCTTCGCCGATCAAAAGCATTACGTCGTCACATCCAGCGCCACGGACGCGGCGGGCAATGTCCAGAGTTCCTCCGCCCCGGCGCGGATGCTCTTTGATACGACCCCGCCGGTCTCCGGTGCGGCGGTGCCGGCAAACGGCCTGACTTATGCCGAAAACACGGCCATCGCCGGCACGTCCTCGGACCCGGGCTTCACCACAGCCATCGACGGGACAGGGTCCGGGGTATACCCCACGCTGGGTTGGCACGCGGGCAAGGCGGAGCTGCTGGTCTTCCGCGACACCGAGCCTTTCATTTCCAACCCTGGCCCCATCGCCTACGCAGGGTGGGACGCAACGGGCTATTTCTGGAACGGCTCCACCTGGACCCCGGCTTCCGGAGGCCCGGTCTGGGTGCAGGCTCCTTTCATGGATGCCTTGGGGAATTGGCAGTACACAGGCCTGGCCTGCCCGGTTCCGAATCCGACCAACCTGCCCTGCTGGATGCGGGGCCAGCCGCACGTGGTCTGGTCCAGAGCCGTGGATAACGCCGGGAACATCCAGTCGGTGGTCTCCGCCGGCGCCAAGCACAACATCGCGGCCCCGGCCGTGAGCTTCGGCTTGAGCGTGAGCGCGGATCCGGCGCAGGCCGGGACAACCGTGGACCTCACCGTGGAGGCCAAGGACGACATCGGCGCGCGCGCCATGGGCTACAACGGGACCGTCAGGTTTTACGCGGACCCGGGAGCCGGGCCGGAGAGCATGGGGGACGGACTCCCGTCCGAATACACCTTCCTCCAGGCGGACAACGGCATCAAGACAATCACCTCCCAGATGCAATTGCGCAAGGCGGGCGTTCGCGCCTTGCGTGTGGAAGACAAGACCAATGCGGCCATTTTTGGGACACTCAACGCCAATGTGAACCCCGCTCCGGCCGCCAAGCTGAGGGTCCTCATGCCCGGCGAGACGCGCGCGGCCGGCTCCGCAATCAGCCGCACCGGAACGCCTTTGACGCAGACCGCGGGCAGCGTGCTGGCGGTGACGGTGGACCTGGCCGACGCTTATTGGAACCTGACCTTGGGGACTTCCCAACAGGTGCGCTTGTTCGCGGACGACCCCTACGCGGTCCTGCCCCCGGATCAGGTCATCGTGGGTTCCGCGGCCCTGAACGCAACCCTCAAGCGCGCCGGCTCCACGCTCATACGTGCGGAGATGGTCAGCGACCCGCCTGCCTGGGGCCCGACCCTCTCCAAGGACACGGGCACGGCTCTCAGCGTCTTCTCCGGCATGCCTTCAAAGCTCCTGCTGAAGCTCCCCGGAGAGAGTTTCAAGCCCGGCTCCCCTACCGGCAAGTCCGGGACACCTGCCCCTGCCGCGGCAGGACAGAGTTATTCCGTGGTCGCTGGAGTGACGGACGACTACTACAATCTGGTCGTGGGGCGGGTGGCGGAGGTCCAGATCCTCACACCCAACGACCCCTTCTCCCCGTCGGTCTCGACGGCCGCGATGAACACGGGTACGGGCTACACTTCAGCGATCCTCGTGGACCTTCGCAACGCGGCCACGGGCCATTATCTGACGGCCACGGACTATGACGGCTCGGGACTTCTGGATTCGATCTCATCGACGTTCACGGTCAATGCCGCCCCTCCGATGGGCCTGCAGGTCCTGCTGCCCGGCCAGAGCGCGGCGCCCGGGTCCGGGAATTACCCCTTGGGTGGGGTCACGGGCTCCGTCTCCACCCGGACAGCGGGGGCGCCGTTCAACGTCGTGGTCAATCTTGTGGACCGGTACATGAACAGATGTCCCGGAAGCCTGCCGCAGTTCTACGTCGCGACTTCTGATGATTTCGACATCGACTCTTCCACCCTGCCGCTGGTGAATGGTTCGCAGACGGTCCAGGTGAACCTGGTGAGCAAAACCGCGAACGCGGCGGTCGGCGCTTATCCCGAGGACCAGGTCTCCAACCGCGTCTGCACCGGGAACGCCTCTCCTTTCATCTGCCGCGCAGACTCGCCCGCGGCGATCCCGCAGCCGTTCAAAGTGTACGCTTCGGCGGCTTCCAAGCTCCAGGTGCTCCTGCCGGGCGAGACGGCTGTCCAGGGAAAATGCGACGTGTCCCCGGGTGTGGTATGCAAATTCAACGTTTCAGTGGACACGGCCGGCAAATCTGGCGCACCCGTCTCCAGGTTGATTCAGACGGCGTTCCAAGCCACCGTGAACCTGGTGGACGACTATTTCAACCTCGCGACCGAGAGGGTCGGCGCGGCTCAGGACACCAACCCGCCGGCAGTGATGCCGGAAGTCCAGGTGTCCCTGCTGGATGACTCCCTTGCTTCCGCGCCTGCGGCGCAAGCCCTCTCGCTGGGCAGCCGCGCGTTCACCCTCGCTCCCTTGACCGCGCTTTCGACCTACACCGTTTCGGCAGCCACCACCGTAGCCTCTGCGGCGACCTACCTGTCCGGAAACTCGGCGGACATGCGCGTCTATCCCGGCCCGGCGCATCACCTGCACTTCGGCGGCCTGCCGGGGTCCCCGACAGCGGGGGTCACGTTCTCCTACGCCCTGTCGGCGCACGATCAATTCCACAACCTGCTTTCGACGGGCCCGAACGTCTACGTCGGCGCGGTCGCGCTGTCGGCCGAGGCCTTCGGTCCGCCGCAGGGCCCCGTCTTCATCCCGCCCAGCTTCAGCTTCACGACGCTGGATGCGGGCGTGAAGGCCATGACGGACTCCGTGATTCTGAAGAAGGCCGGCAGCCGGTGGCTCAAGGCCGAGCAGGCGGACAACCCATCGATCAACACCGAGGTCACCGGCTATTCGACGCGGCCGAGCATCGAAGTCGTGCCTGCGGTCCCCGTCAGCGCCGCGGTCTTGCCCGGGCCTGCGGGCCAGACCGTCACTGTCCGCGCGGGCTCTTTGCTGGCGCCGGGCTTCCAGGAGTTCTCCGGGCAGGTCTCGGACGCGTTCGGCAATACCGTCATCGTCGGAGCCACGGTCTACGTCCAGGTCGCGGGGGTTTCCGGCTCGACCGGGTCCTTGGCTTACAACCCGGGCTCAGGCTGGGTGCAACTCGGCGCCTCCACCCAGATGGTGACGGACGCCAAGGGCCGGATCGGCTACAACGGGGACGCGGACAATACGAATCCGCCCTTGGCCTACTTCATTTCAGTAAAGTCCGGGGACTTCGCCCGAGTCTGGATCGGCACCATGGCCGCGCCGGCGGACATCGCGCCGTTCATCAGCGTTGATCGGAACCTCTCCGCTGTTCTGGTCTCCACCGGCGGGACACCGAGCCAAGTGGTGGTCGTTTCGAGCACGCCTCAGGCCGCGGTAAGCAGCGGCCTTGGCGGAGGCGGGGCCTTCGTGGTCGAGCGCAGGGACGATTTCAGCAATCCGACGGACTTGGGGGCGACGACCATCAACCTCAGCCTGCCCCCCGGGGAGCTCGCGGCGCACGCTGCTGCAGGATACGTTTCGGGAACCGACTTCGGGTTCGTTGACCCCTCGGCCGCCTATCCTATCACCTCAATCAACATCCTTGACGGGCTGACGCAGGCGGGCTTGCGCTATCGCGACAAGATGTCCTCCTATGCCGGAACAAGCCCAGCGCAGAACCGCGGCGACGGCGGCAGGCCCGGGCGATGGACCTTGCAGATCATCCCTGGGGCCCCAAGCGTCAGCTCCGCGACCGCCCTGATGCAGCTCGATCCGGAAGCTCCGGCCAAGCTGGGCTTCGGGAATGCGCTCAGCACTCAGGCGGCTGGGAAAGTCCAGGACCTTGCCGGGACACTGAGGCCGTTCCGGGCCCAGCAGCAGGATCTCTTCGGCAATCCGGCCCTGTCCGCTTCGCCGGTCAATGTCGGCCTGGCCTCGGTCTCCCGCCGGCCCTCGGCCTTAAACGACTCCTTCTCGTTCTCGGTCTCCAGCGAGATCGCCGCCGGCCAGGTTCCGGTCTTCGTCAACCCTGTTTCGGTTGTGGCGATTCCGCCACTCATGTCCGAAACCACGTTCTATTATCTCGACACAATGGCTTCCTCGTCCTATCCGCCTGTGGAGCCGAACCGTCCGGTCATCGGCATCTCGGACCTGGCCAGCGTGCTGACCTCCAGGGCCCAGGCCGTGAACATCCTGCCGGACTACATCGAGCGCATCGTGGTCCTGCCTCTAGCGGACTCGGCCCTGCAAGCGGGCGCGGCCAGCCAACCCGAGACGCTCCAGCTCCATGACCGGTTCGGCAACGCCTCAGCGGTCCTGCCCGGGCAGGAGGATCCGGGGAAGAATTACGCCGAATTCAACCTGACCTCGAACTCCCCGGGGAACCGGCGATTCTCCAGCCCAGGCCCCGACGCCTTTGTCCTATCGACCGGCGCGGCGCGCATCGGGACAGGCGCGAGCTCCGCGACCTTCCATGTGATGGACGACATCCTTTCGAGCGCAACGTGGACCCTGATGGGAAACAGCGTCATTGACAGGGGATGGGCAGTTGTGACGGCGACCTACAGCGTGCGTTCGGTGAGCTCCGGGATCACCTTCCCCAACATCCTGAAGGTGCCATCGCTCCCCGCCATCTCCGGCACCGCGCAGGCTTTCGGAGCGGAAGTCAGCTCTGTCCGCCTCTATATCCGCAGGCTCGCGGACGGCCAATATTGGAATGGGTCATCCTGGCAGGCTTCTGCCGTATTCAATGCAGCGGCCTTCTCTGGCTTTTCCTCGGGAACGTGGAGCTACTCGGGCCTCTCAGCCGGGGCTCTCACGAACGGCGCTTCGTACCAGATCGAGAGCGAGGCTCGGGATACAGGGTCCCGCACACAGTTGACGCCAAGCGCCTATGCCTTTGTCTACGACACCCGCCTGCCCGCGGCCGCGATCCTCCTGCCCGTCAACGGCGCCTTCTACGGCAGCCTGCCGATGATCTCAGGGACCGGCGCGGACGCCGTGAACGTGTCCACGGTATCGCTGAGCGTGCAGGATACCAGCGCCGGCGGGTCCGACAACTGCTACAGCCCGGCCGCGAACAGCTTCATCGCGGCCTGCCCGGGCTGGTTCGCCGCTCAGGGCTCGACCGCCGCGTGGAGCTACGGCTTTTCGGCCCCGCCGTGGACCAACGGGCGCCGGTACGCGGCGTTCGCGCGGGCAACGGACGTGATCGGCCAGGTCTCGCTCGTTTCGACCAGGGCCTTCGGCTTCGACACCTCCGCGCCCGTCCTCTACGTCGCGGCGCCGGCCGGCGGGACCATTGTCGCCGGCCTGCCCTGGATCAGCGGCACGGCCTGGGACTTCTCGGGCATGAATCCGATCGAGATGCGCTTCACCCGGCTGCCGGATGGAAGGCACTGGGACTTCGTTTCCTCCACCTGGACACCCTCAACGACCCTGGCGCCGTCGGCGATCGCGGTCTTCCCAGCGGCATCCACTTGGACCTACGTCTTGAGCGCGGCTCTGCGGGAAGCCTTGGTGTCAGGCAACGACTACGTCGCCGCCGCGCGGGGCCAGGACGTCTCGATCCCGGCGAATCCAGGGTCACTCTATGCGAATCCTTCCACTTTCACCTACGTGGACGCCGTCGCGCCGGCCGCGGTGACTGACCTCTCCGCCGCATTCGGCGGCGCGCCCGGGCAACTGGAGCTGGCTTGGACCGCGCCTGGTGACGACGGGACCGAACTGCGCCTGTCTTCGGGCTCGATGTTTAAGATTGAATATGCCACAGCGGCGTCGGCGGCTTGGGGCACGGCGTTCGCTCAGCTCACCCTGTCCGCCGCGGGCGCGCAGGCGGGTCAGCGTCAAGACGCGAGCGTGCCGTCTCTGGCCGGCGACGCGACCTATTTCCTCAGGGTCTGGACCGTGGACGAATCCAGCAACGCTTCTTCCGCCTCCACCGCCGCATCGGCGTACATGCCGCCGATCGCGACGCGGCTCGTGCTGGCCGCTCCAGGAGAGACTTTCGTGAGCCGGACCGGGATCGCGGGGGCCCCGAGCCTGCAGGCGGTCTTCACGCCCTTCTCGGTGAGCGTCTACGCGGTCGACCCCTCGACCACGCTGGTGCCGGGAGCCGTTGGCGCGGTCAGCTTGTCCGCGGCCAATGATCCAGGCGCGATCATCAGCCCGGCTTCGGCGCCGCTCGTCAACGGTTCGGCAGCTTTCAGCGTAAGCTTGAGCCTGGCGCAATTGGCCATGCTGAACGCGTCGATCTCCCCGGCGGGGCTTGCGGGCGCCTCCAAGCAGGTAACGGCATTGAGCGGCGTGAGCCTTCTCGTGGATTCCGCGCAGGACATCGCCCCCGCCTCCATCCAGCAGGGCGCCGGCAATGTCGGGATGCTGAAGCTCCGTGTGCGCGCGAACGCGGGGACCGTCTCCTGGAGCGCCCTGCGCCTGAGCCTTGCCGGCTCCGGCGCCATGGCGGATGTTCGTGGTGTCTCCTTGTTCAAGGATTTCAACGGCAACGGCTCGCTGGACTCCAACGCCGATATCCTCATAGCCAGCCGCACCTCCGGAGTCGCCGGGGTCTATGACCTGCCGTTCGCCGCTCGCGCGATCTCCGTGAGCACGGAGACCTACTTCGTCGCCTTATCGCTGGCCGGGACCGCGGTCGTGGGCTCCTCCTACGGCCTGGCTGTCTCAGCCACGGGCTTTTTCACAGTCTCCGGCGGCGGCGTCGCGGCGCAGGCTCTTTACCCGATCCTCTCATCCTTGAGCTCTGTGACGTCCCCCAACAGCAGCTCCGGCGACGCCGCGCCGCCCGTCTCGGCCGTGACCTTCCCGATGAACGGCTCCAGCCCGGACACGCTGGCCTTCCTCTCGGGAACGGCCGCGGACAACGTGGCTGTCAGCCGGGTGGATGTGGCGGTCCGGCGGAAATCGGATGGGAAATGGTGGGACGGGGCCGCATGGTCATACAGTTCGACGCCGCTCGCAAGCACGGCTTCGTACATCGTTCCGGGGTGGACGTATTTTAGCGGCCCCTCCAGCCCGAGCCTGGCTTTGGGCGGCCTCTACGAGATCCTGGCTTGGGCGAAAGATGCGGCCGGGAACTCCCAGAGCAGCGCGGCCGTTGCCTTGGTGACGATCTCCTCCTCGGCCGCGCAGGGCGATCACACCCCGCCTGTCTCCGTCATCCTCTATCCGGCCGACGCATCGGTCCTGAATTCGCTGGGAGCCTTGTCCGGGACAGCGGCCGACAACGCCGCGGTCTCCAAGGTGGAAGCGGCCCTCTTCGAGCACGGCGCCGGGCGCTGGTGGAACGGCGCGGGCTGGAGCGCCGGGGGGATGCTGCTCAACGCCGTGCCGCTGAGCAACGGGTTCTGGAGCTACGCGGGCCCCGATGCTTCCTACTTGGCCAGCGGCTCCAGCTATACCGTCTATGCCCGCGCGATGGACTCTTCTGGAAACCTCCAGAATCCGCCGGTCTGCTCCAGCTTCACCTATCAGACCGCGGCCCCCTCTGTTTCAAGCCCGACCGCGGTCGTCACCCTGCCCGCGGCGGGAGCTCTGGTGGCGACGCTTTCGCAGATTTCCGGCACGGTATCGGGCGACGCGGGCGAGATCCGCGTCCGCATCCTGAGCCTTTCGGACGGCCGCTATTGGAAAGGCTCGACGCGCGAGTGGCTGAGCGTGTTCACGGACAACTTCGCATCCTTCGGCGCAGGCTATTGGAGCTACGGGCAGGGGCCGGATGCCGCATCCCTGCTCGCGAACTCCTCCTACACAGCTTCGGTGTGGGCCAAGAACCCGGCCGGCACTTTGATCCAGACGCCGCCGCAGACCTTGGCCGTGTTCACGTCCACCTCGGGTGTCGGCCCGCAGGACGCGACTCCGCCCTCGGCGGCCATCCTGTCGCCGGCGGCCGGGGCCCAGACCCTCGTGAGCCTGGGGGCGATTTCCGGCACGGCTGTGGACAACGACCGGGTCAGCCAGATTTTCGTGGCGGTCAAGCGCCTTGCGGACGGCTTGTGGTGGGGGGAGGGCGCCTGGCTGGGGTCGAAGACGAGCAACCAGGGCAACGCGGCGAGCCCCGGCTCCGCGATGACTTTGTGGAGCTACTCGGCCCTGCCGGACAGCTACCTGAGCGTCAACAGCTCCTACACGATCCTGGTCTGGGCGAGGGACGCCTCGAACAACATCTCGGCCACGCCGGCGCAGCGCACCTTCGCCTTCGGCGCCGCGGTTTCGGTGGACACGGTCGCTCCGGCCGCGGTGACGGACCTGGTCGCCCGCTCTACCGAGGCGGGCATCGTGGAGCTGACCTGGAAGGCGCCGGGCGACGACGTGTCCGTCGGGACCGCGGCGCGCTACCACGTCCACTACTCGACGCTGGGGCCGCTGACGCCGTCGAACTTCTTCGGCGACGCGGCGCGGAAGGCCGACGACCAGTACGCGATGGCCCGGGCCGGCGTCTACGATGCGGCCCTGCCTCCCTTGAAAACCGCGGTCCCGGCGCCCCAGGCGCCTTCGAGCACGGAAACCCTGATTCTCTACGGCTTGGAGCCGGGCAAGGTGTACTTCTTCGCGGTGCGCGCCCAAGACAAGGCCGACAACCTCTCCCCCTATTTCAACTCGGCCTGGGCGCAGGTGCCCCTGAGCGTGGCGCCGGGAGACGGCAGCGGAACAGCCTCATGGTCTCCTTCCAGCGTGCCGGTTTGCGGGCTGGTCACCGCGACGGTGACGTTCACGATGAGCACCCATACCTTCAAGGCCGGCGGGCTCGTGGCGGCGCAGCTGCCGGATGGCTGGCCCTCTGCGCAGGTCGTCTGCTCCACCTGCCCCGCCTACCTCCGCGTGGAGAGCACGAGCGCGGCGTCTCTTCAGCCCGTGCTCCTTCCGGAGCTGGGCGAGCGCTGGGCCGGCGCGGTCGTTTCGGCCGGGCAGCTCATGGGAAGCGAAGAGGTGAAGCTCGCCTTCGACCGGCTCTCCGTGCCGCGGACCGTGCAGTCGAACATCTCGGTCTTAGTCCGCTCGCGGGCGTCCTGGAGCGGAGAGGCGAAGCTGACCGCCTCGCCTGCGCGGGTGCATCAGATCGTAGGCCCGGCCCAGGCGGTCCGCTTCTCGGACCAGAGCCTGCTGGTCCTGGGGCCCTACCAGGCCTCCGCCGCGCAGGCCCTGGTCGGCATCGACGCGTGCGGAAACCCCTCCGCGCCGGCTTTGGAGAAGAGCGTCACGCTCGAGGCGCAGGCCGGGGCGCAGTTCGCGCTGGAGCCGAACTTCGCGACTCCCTTAGCCAGCCTGGTTGTGCCTCTCTCTGCCGCGTCGAGCTCCGCGTTCTACTACCGCAACTCC
Source organism: Elusimicrobiota bacterium (assembly GCA_016212885.1). GTDB lineage: Bacteria > Elusimicrobiota > Elusimicrobia > UBA1565 > UBA1565 > UBA9639. The sequence goes on from JACRDO010000121.1 coordinate 11,147, forward strand.
ACGGCGGGCGATCAGACGATGTCCGCGGCCTACTTCGACTTCGCGGATCTCTCGTCTACGCGGCGCGCGCTGCGTCCTGTCCGCGTCGTCGGCAGCGCGGTAGGGTTCGTCCCCGGAAGCCTGAAAGTGAGCACGGCCTCCTTCGTGCCGCCGCGGACCACGGCCGCGATCACGCCGGACGGCGACGGCACGGCGGACCGGGCGTATTTCTCCTTCATCCCGCTGGATCTCTCCGCGCAGTGGAGGCTCACGCTCTCGACCACGAACGACTTCAGCACGCTCTGGCGCCAGTTCACCGGCACTGGAGAGCCGGGACGGACCCTCGTCTGGGATGGGACGGACATCAACGGCCGGATCCGTCCGGGAACATACCACGCCAAACTGGAGGCCTCGGGCGGAGCGTGGGTCGACACGACGACGCTGTCGGTGGAGGTAGCGGCTGTAGGCATCTCGGGCAAGGTCAAGCTGGCGGAAGTCCTGCTCTCCTCGGGCGCGAAGATCTCCCTCAGCGGACCGCTCTATTCCAGGCGGGAGATCTCGGATTCCTCCGGAAACTTCGCGTTCTACGGTCTGCGCGCGGGCGCCACCTATTATGTGAGCGGGGAGTACTACGACCCTTCGAGCGGACGGATGGCCTACTCCACGATGACTCTGAGCGCACCGGCGGAGGCCGACCTCGCGCTCTCCCTCTCGCCGCGCATCCGGGTCGCCGCCCGTCTGCCCATGCCCGCGGCCTCGGAGCTCTGGGGATCCTTGCGCCTGAAGAACCTGGCCTTCACCAGGCAGTCGCAGGGCCGCCTGCATTTCGCGGCGGGCTCGCTCGGCTCCGACGACGGCGCCGCGGCCTACGGCGGGACCCCGAGCTCCTGGACGGTCTTGGATGTCCAGCCGGACACCTATGTGGTCACCATGGAGCTGACCGGGTACGAGAGCCTGGTTTCCACGCGCATCCTCTCCGCCGGGACCTTGCTGGATCTGACCCCTGTTTTCGCGCGGAAGGCGAACGTCTACGGCATAGTCCAGCTGCCCGAGGTCCAAGACCAAGGCGTCGCGGTCTCGATCGAGGCGCGGCGCTCGGGGGCGGAGGCGGCGGCGGCCTCGGCGAGCCTGTATCTGCCCGGGAAGAGCGACGCGGGCAAAATTCCCGCCTCCGACGGCGTCTTCACCCTGGCCGGCTTAGACCCCGGAACCTACACCGTGACGGGGCGAGCGATCGGGTTCGAGGACTCAGCCTACGGCCCGATCGAGGTCTTGGGCGAGGACGTGGGCTCTCTGCAGTGGCCGGCCTTCTCCTTGCCCGTCTTCACCTACGGCGGGATCATCACCGGGACGGTCACGGTGCAGGGCGACACGCTCGCGCGCGGGCCCTACAGCCTCGTGGTCAACGCGTGGAACCAGCGCACCTTCGCCAGCAGCTTCATCCGGGTCGCCTTCTCTCCGTCGAACGCCTTCTCGAGCGCGCCATACCGCTTGTCCGGACTCGCCAACGGCGAATACCGCCTCATGACCTCCCTAACCGGCTTCGAGCAGGTCTATGAGGCGGGCGGCGTCGGCGTTTCCACCGTTTCCGTGAGCGGGAGCGGCGGCGCGGCCTCGAAGGACCTTCTGCTGAGGCAGTCCTCCGGCCGGGTCAAGTTCACCTTCAAGCTGCCGGCCGGCTATGCGGATTATGATGCGGTTTCCTTCACCCTGCAAGGGGAAGGGGTTTCCATCTCCACAAGCCCCTCCGCAGCGTCCTGGACGAGCGCGGCGACTCTCGGGACCGGCATCTACCGGCTCAGCGCCATCTATCGCCGGGCCGGAGCCACTGCGGATGCGACGCTGCCGATGGTGAGCGGACAGACGAGCGAAGCGAGCCTCGACCTGACCGGCTCGACTAAGCGTGTATCGGGCAGCGCCACCCTTTCAGGCAGCGTGAGCCTGAACCTGGGCAGCTATACCTTCACCGCGGGGACCCTCGCGGACCTGGCCGCGGCCGCGGCCATGAGCCCCTTCTGCGGCCGGGCCTACGCGGGCTGCGTATCCACGACGAGCCTCCGCCTGGAGCTCTATCCTCCTTCCGCCTCCGGCAGCTCGGACGGCTACTTCGCGCCCATACGTCCCGACGGCGTCTTCGCCTTCGAGAACGTCCCCTCGGGATACTATACCCTCGTCAACCGCGCGGAGCTCGATGGGGACTCGGCCGACGGCGTGGAGACCGGCGTCGCGGCTCAGACGGTGATCGTGGGCACCGCGCCGGTCCTCGGCCTGCAGGTCAGCCTGCTGGGGGGCCGCGAGGTGCGCGGCCGCTTCCGCCTGCCGGACGGGCGCACCGATACCCGCTCCTTCGCCGTGGGCCTGCGGGACCGGGACGGCGTGGAGACGCAGTCCCAGAGCGTGCGCTTGAACGCGGACGGCGCGACGGGCGAATTCCGCCTGACTCACGTAAGCGACGGCGGCTACCTCCTCTCGGTCCGGGACGCGGGGACCCCGCTGCGCTACATCGCGGTCCCCGTCCCCGTGCGCGTGCAGGGCGCGGACGTGGACCTGCCGGACATGGCCCTCTACCTGGCCGCGGGCATCCGCGGCGCCATCCGCCTCCGGCAGGTCTCCGTGGAAGGCAGCAGCACGGTCGTGCGCGTGACGCCGATCACGGCGTCGAACCTCTCGCTCCTGCCGGAGACCCTGCAGGTGAGCGCGACGGCCGAGCCCTGGGTCGAAGGAGGGACGGGTTCCGCCGAGCGCAGCGGCGCGCGCCTGGCCCTGGACGCCTACGACCGGTTCGCCATCCCGGGCTTGGTGCCGGGCGTGTACAAGGTCAGCTTCATCCAAGGACAGGGCGGAGGCGATTGGCTGGGGAGGGGAAGCTTCAACCTGGCGCCGAAGGAGATCACAGGCATCAGGCTGGAAGAGGGCCAATCCCAGGATATCGGCGCGGTCGAGCTCACGCCCGCTCAGAGCGTATCCGGCGCCGTGCAGGATGCCGCCGGGAACCCCTTGCCGAACATCCAGGTCATGGCCGAGGCGGTGAGCAGGGACCACCGGGTGGAGACTCAGACCGACGCCAACGGGCGCTTCATCCTGAGCGGGCTCGACCCGGCGCGGCGCTACTACGACATCATCGCCGCCGTGCGGGAGGGGGAAGAGGAGCAGAATACGAGCCGGCTCCCGTACGGCGAGACGGTGCTGGCCGGGGTGGACATCCTGACCCGCTACTCGGGCCTGTCCCTCACGCTGGAGAGGGCGGACGCGAAGCTGCAGTGCCGGCTTTCCGCCAAATACGGCGGGAGCCTGGTCAATCCTGATCCGAGGCATAAGGACCGGCCCGGCGGGAAGGTCTGGGTGCAGCGCAGCGACCGGCTGCCGAGGACCAACCCTCTCGGGGACATCGAGATCCTGACCCTGCCGGACGGCTCCTTCACGGTGCAGAGTCTGGCGCCCGCGGCCTACAGGCTGACCGGCTCGGCCTTGAACTACAGGCATGTCTCGAAGTCCATCGCTTTGAGGTCCGGAACGAACTCGAACTGCTCCTTGAGCCTGGATTCGGGCGGGACCCTGACCGGGACCATCACGCATGCCGACGGCTCGTATCCGAGCCGCTCGGAGGTCGAGCGGCTCATGGCGGTCCCTTCGGACGGCACCGAGGCGCTCATCGGCGACATGGAGTCGCCCGGGAACTCCGCGGTGGTGGACAAGTACCGCATCTCGGGCTTCAAAGCCGGGCTCACCTATCAGATTCTCCTGATGGACGTGGACGGAGACGTGTTCGGCCCGCCCGAGGCCGAGGCGGTGCGCTTCGATGGCGCGGAGGACCAGGCCCTGGACATCCGCTTCAAGCCTTCTCGGCCGAGCGTCTCGTTCTCATCGAATCAGCGAGGGCAGACCCGGGTCTTCGACTTGACCTTCAAGACGAGCAAGCCCCTGCGCAGCCGCACGGATGAGGACGACGTCGCCTCCCTGCGCGTGAGCGTCTCGACCGGGACCCTGTCCCAGGCTCAGATCAAGTCCGACCGAAGGAGCCTGAGCGCGGCCCTGGACGCTTCCGGCATATCGGCGGCCTCCATCACGGTGCACTTCTCCGCTTTCAGCAACCTGCTGGACCCGGATTCCACGGACCAGGTGAATCCCGAGCTGGCCATGGAGACGACGGGGGTCGTATACGTCGGCGTGACGGCGGTGAACGAGAATCGGGTCACGGCTCAGCAGGGGGGCAGGGCGGGTGTGGGCGGCGAGGACCCCTCCCATGTGGTCCTGCCCGCGGGCGCCCTGCAGGTGGCCGCATCCTCCGTGGTGGTGGTCGGCATGCAGAGCGCGACCGTGAGCCGGCCTGGGCAGGGCCGCGGCCAGGGAGCCCGGCGCCTCCTGTCCGCCTCGGCGTATCCGCAGGCCTTCTACAAGGCCCTTGCGGCCGCGCCGCCGGGCATCCGGCCCTTGAGCGCTTTCTACGACATTTTCCTGCCCTTGGGCCTGCGGACCCAGCTGCGCAAGCCGGCCGAGCTCGTCATCAAGTACGACACGGCGACGGTCTCCGATCCGGCGAAGCTCAATCTCTACTGGTACAACGAGGCCGCGGGCGCCTACATCCTGCAGCAGGACCTGCTGGGCTACGCGCCGGAGGTGGATCCCGTCAACCATACGATCAAGGTGCGCGTCAACCACTTCTCCACCTTCGTGCTCATCAACAGCCAGGCGGTCGTCATCACGGATACGGGGACCTTCTCAGGCGGCGAGCTGGAGGCTTTCAACTATCCGAACCCCTTCGACCTCTCGGACAAGGAGGTGGATTTGACCCAGGCCGGACGGAAGGAATTCGTCCGCGGCACCATGATCCGCGTGGGCTTGCCGTCGGGCATGTCCGGGGCCGGCAAGATCCTGATCTTCAACGTGGCGGGCGAGCGGGTGCGGAGCCTGGAGTTCGCCGCGACCGTCGGAGGGCGCTATAACTACGTGGAGTGGGACGGCCGCAACGATTCGGGCAAGGACGCGGCGAGCGGGGTCTACATCGCGGAGGTGAAAGTCGGCGGGGAGAAGAAATTCTTCAAGATGGCGCTGATTAAATGACCGGGAAACGCCGGATCGCCGCAGCTTGGGCTCTCGCCGCCCTTCTGGGCTGGCAGGCTCCGGCTTTTGCCCTCGGCTCGAGATCCAAGGGCACGAGCGGCGCCGCTTTCCTGAAGATCGGCCCCGGCGCGCGGCCCGCGGCCATGGGCGAGGCTTTCTCGGCGGTGGAGGGGGACGCGCACGCGGTCTACTACAACCCGGCGGGCCTCGCGGGCGTCTTGGGCTGGGACATCAACGGGATGCACGACCAGTATTTCCAGGGCATCGACTACGACTTCCTCGCGGCTGCTGTCCCTCTGGCGCGCCTCATCGGCGCTCCCGCCGGCGCGGCCGACAAGGGGGTCCTGGGCCTGGGAGTCTACAGCCTCTCGGTCGGGGACATCGAGCGCCGGGGCAGCTCCGACGCGGGCTTGCCGGCGGGGACCTTCGGGGCCAACGACATGGCTTTGGCCGTATCCTACGGGCGCCGCTGCGACAAGAAGCTGTCGCTCGGAGGGACCCTGAAGTACATCCAGCAGAGCTTGGACGACCGCCACGCGAACGCGGCCGCCGCGGACCTCGGCGCGCTCTACCGCGCCGGCGAGCGCTGGAGCCTGAGCGGGGGCCTGCGCCACCTGGGATCGAGCCCGAAGCTGGGCTCCGTCGCGGACCCCCTGCCGGTGACCGGCTTCCTGGGAGCGGCCTACCGGCCGAAGGCCGACGCTCTCCTGACCTTGGATGTGGGCTTCCCCCGGGACAGGGCCTTCACCTACGGCGTTGGCGCGGAGCTCTCGCACACCCTGAGCGGGACGGCTCGCGGCGCCTTGCGGCTGGGCTACACCGAGCGGAACACGGACGTCGAGGGCTTGGGCGGCCTCAGCATGGGCGTGGGCCTGGGGCTGAGGACCTTTGAGTTCGATTTCGCCTGGATCCCTCTGGGGGAGCTCGGCAACACTTTCCGCTACTCCCTGCGCGTGCGCTATTAAAACCTCCGCCTCTTCCTCGCCGCATCGACCTTGGCCGGCTGCACCAGGGTCTACTTCCAGCCGGACACCTGGTCTACGGCCCGAAGCTGGGAGGCGATGGGGGACTGAAGGACACTTGACAGGATGCGGAATCGTCTTTTTACTAATCTTGCGGGAGGATTTCCTCCCGTTCGGGAGGCCACTATGGGAGAGATTCCGAGGCAGTTTTGCCGTCGGAATGGGATTTCGGCTGTGCTGATATGCGCCTTGCTTCTGGGCGCGACCGGCGTTCCAGCGTCCGCCGAATCGCAATGGTCCGCGAATTTCAACGTCGGACAGCAGGCCATGAAGAACGGGCCCTTCGGTGGCTTCTTCGCCGGGCTGGGGAATGCGATCACCGGCGGGGCGCTCTTCGGCAAGGGCCGTCCGGGTCAGGACGCGCCGTCGGGAGGCCAATCCTCGGGAGGCGGCAATCAGGGAGGGCAAGGCCGGGAGGGCGAGCAGGGAAAGAACTCCATCTTCCCGCCTCAGCCGGATGTCACCCCTGAACAGGCGCAGGCCCTGCTGGCCAGGAAGGTGACTTCCGGCTCGGGCGCGGCGGACTCGCCGCTGGGCAGTCTGGCGATGGTCCAGCAGGAGGGGCTCAACAGCCCGGGGGTCGCGTATGGACGCCCCCAGCCGCGGCAAGAAGAGGACGGCGGAGCCTTTGCCCCGTCTGTTCCGCGGTTCACGGAGCATCAGATGAGCGCCGACGAAGTGGCGGCTGAGCTGGCCCGCGGCCGCGGCATCCGCCGGCCCCGCGGCCAGGCCGCGGCTCCAAGCCAGGCGGAGCGCCAATCCTCCTCGAGGCCCAGCTTCTACGACAAGCGGGTCGAGATCCAGGGCGTGCCCAGGACTGCGGGCCTGGCTGAGCCCGGCAAGAGCCCCTACGACTTGGGCATCCGAAAGATCAACATGGGCGATTTTAAGGCCGCCATCAGCGACCTCCTAAAGGCTGTCGAGCGGGATCCGAAGAACGCTGACAATCATGAGGCCTTGGCCTGGGCCCAGCTTCGAGCCGGCAGCTACAAGGACGCCCTCGAAAGCGCGAATCGGGCTCTCGAGCTGAATCCGAAAAGCGCGCAGGCGCTTTACCTGAAGGCCTGCGCCTTGGAGAAGCTCAAACGCAGAGAGGAGAGTCTGGCGGCGATCGAGGCCGCGGCGCAGATCGATCCGGACAGGTACGCTGAGGCGCTGGAACGGGCCAAGGCGGGCAAGAGCATCGTCGACATGAACGACAGCTGGCAGCTGATGGAGTCCATCGTGAAGCGGAGGGTGAGGGTCTGGATGGCCATGGAGTGGATCTTCTTTGGCCTCCTCGTCCTCGCCCTGCTGGCGGGAGGCGCGGCCCTGCTTCGCCGGCGGCTCCTGGGCGCCGCGCCTGAAGGACGGTGGGCCCAGACGGAAATCCGCGTCGCTCCTTTGGAGGCCGCAGGCGGTGAATCCCTGGGCGCCCGGCTCGCCGGCAAGTACGAGCTGACGCGCGTCATCGGCAAGGGCGGCATGGGACAGGTCTGGGAAGCCGAAGACTCTGTCCTCGGCCGGACGGTCGCGGTCAAGAAGCTGAATTTTGAAGAGGGGGAGATCGGCGCGAAGGCGCGCGAGCTCTGCGTCAAGGAGGCCCGCACCCTCGCCGCGCTCCACCATCCGAACATCGTGGATATCTTCGAGATCATCGACGACCCCGGCGGGCTCTACCTCGTCTTCGAGTTCCTTTCCGGCAAGACCGTCCAGCAGATGCTCGCGGAGCGGCAGCGTCTGCCCTTCAAGCAAGCCCGGGAGATCCTCCGGCCGGTCTGCGAGGCGCTTGAGTTCGCGCACGGCCGCTCCATCGTGCACCGGGATATGAAGCCGGCGAACATCATGGTCGCAGAGCAGGGCTTCATCAAGGTAATGGATTTCGGCATCGCCAGGAGCCTTGACGCTGCCGCCCCCAAGAAGGCGCCCCAGGTGAAAGCGCCGGGGGGCAACGGCGGGCCCGCGAGCCCGATCCCGGTGGCGCGAACGCAGACCGTGGCTGGGACCCCGGCCTACATGGCGCCCGAGGCTGAGAGAGGGATCGTCTCCCCGGCGTTGGACGTCTATTCGATGGGAGTCTGCCTCTATGAGATGCTGACGGGCCGCCTGCCTTTCGGGGTAGGGGGAGGCCTCGACCGGAAGATGCGCATGACCTTTGCCAAGGTCTCGGCCGCGGTCCCAGGAGCGCCGCCCCAAGCGGACCGGCTCATCGAGAGGGCGCTCGATCCCGTCCTTGAGACGCGGATAAAAACAGTGCGGAAGTTTCGGGACGCGCTTGATGCCATCAGCTTTGAGACCGCGGCGTAGCCGGCGAGTGCGCCGCGTCCGAGACGCGGTTTCCTTCCTGCGTTCCGCCCAAAGACGGGGGCGCCCTCCCCATGTTCGCCGAAGTCGTCGCATGCCAGCGCGAAGCGCGCGCGCTTCGCCGCGGACTACGAGAAGGCGCACGGGAAGCTGCCTCCCCCCAAGCTGATGGACCGCTTCGACGATGCCCAGCGCCGTGAGGCCCGCGAGTTCGCTCTGCTGCACCCGGACCGCGCGACTGTGAGCGGGGTCGAGGAATCGAACCTGGAGCCCAAGGCGCAGGAGAGCCTCATCAGCCGGATCAAGGCGCATCGCGATCAGGAGCTCAAGCAGGAAATGGACCCTGGAATGAAGGAATACCTTGGAGGACCCGGAAAATGAGGATAGGCTGCGCTCAAGCAAAGAGGGGCGTTGACAGGCCCAGCAATGGAATATGGGGCCGGCGAATCTCGTTGGTGTTGCGGGCAGGTAAATATCGGGTAAATCAGCGCGCGTCCACGACGCGGCGCAGCTTCCCGGTGCGCGCGATGCGCTCGATGGCGCCCGGGGGCAGGACCTCGATCTCGGGCTCCTCCAGCCAGCCGCGAGCGAGCGAGGCCGCGAGGTCCTCGCAGCGCCTGCGCAGGCCGGCGCGGAAGAGGTCCGCGAGCTTCGCGCGCTCGGCCTGAGGGACATCAGCCGCGGCTTCGATCCTGATCTTGAGTTGGTCATTGGGGCCCTTCTTGGCTACGATCACTTGGAAGTCGAGGCTCAGGCCCCTCACCCCGCTCGCCGCGTCGTGAATGTCCGAAACGAACACGTGGGCCCCGCCCGCGTGGATGCGGTCGTCGCAGCGCCCGAGCAGCTCGAAGAGCGGCTCCTCCCGCCCGCAGGGGCAGCGGGAGCCGAGCCAGCGCCCGAGGTCCCCCAGGCGCAAGCGGAGCAGGGGCATGTGCCGCTTGTTGAGCGGAGTCGTGACGATCTCCCCGACGTCCCCGGGCTTGGCCAAGATCTCCAGGAACTGGTCATCGGCGCAGAGGTGATGGACCCCCGGGGCGCTGCGCTCGCATTGGAAGCCCACCACCCCGGCGTCCACCGTGGCGTACGCCGCGGACCGGAGCAGGACGCCCGGGAAAGCTTTTGCGAAGCATCTCGCCATCGCCGGCGTCACGGATTCGCCGCCGAAGAATATCCGTCGGACCGGCAGCCGCACCGTCCCTTTGAGGGCCGCCTCGGCGATCTTGAGCAGGAAGGAGGGCAGGCCGATGAGGGCCGAGGCCTTGAACTCCTCGAGATATCCGAGGATCGTTCCCACTTCCATGGAACTGCCGAGCGGGACCGAGACCGCGCGGGTGTGCGAGAGGGCCTTCTCCACGGACAGGAAGCTGGACCATAGATTCCCCGGGACGAAGAGGTTCGCGGCGACGTCTCCCGGTCCGAGGCCTCCGGCCTCCATGGCTCTGCCAAGGCTGCGGCAGACGGCCTCGTACTCGGCCGAGTCGTAGAAGATGTATTTCGGCTCTCCCGTTGATCCGCCGCTCGCGAAATAGACGCCCGACTCGATGGGGCCGGTGAACATGGCGCGGCTCCCGGGCGGGCTGTGCCGAAGCAGGTCGTCTTTGGCGAGCAGGGGAAGCCTCTCGAAATCCTCGAGGGCGCCGACCTCGCCGAAAGCCTTCAAGCGCCTGCGGTAATAGGCGCTGCGCTCTTGCGCGAAGCGGACCAGCGCGCAGAGCCGGTCTTCCCGCGAAGGCCCGCCTTCGACCGCGACCCAGCTCACGAGCTCCCTCATAGGGAATGTGCCGTCGTGCGGCGAGCCGGTCTCGGAGGAGAGCATCTTCCCGAGCTCCGTCACGCGGCCCACGCCCAGCGGGGCCAGGAGCGAGGCCACGGCCTGGCGCTCCTTCAGGGGGCCGGCGAACCCGACGGTCTGGATGAGGCCCTTGTAGGGCCTTAGGACGCCATCGAGCGCCTCAGCGGAGTCCAGGCTCTTGAGGTAGAGCACCCGATTGAGCGGGGAGATGCGCAACGCCGGGCTCTTCTCCACGATGACGGTCCAATAAGGCGCGGGGAAGGAGCTTCGCACGGACGCCATCCCTATCGCGGCGTCCACCTTGGCGAGCTCCCGCGCCTTCGTGATCTCCACCTTCTCGTCGTCGCTCAAGTCCCCCTGAGGGCTCGTTCGCTGGAGCTTGGCGAAGGCCGAGGCAAGAAGCTCCGCGAACCTCTCGACCTGCTTGAACCTGGCCCCGAGGAGATACGCGGTGTGGGGCGAAGAGCAGGCGCTCTGGTCCCAGCGCGCCGCGTCGAAGGCCGTCCTCTGCGCGAGCGCTTCGAGCGGCTCGGCCCGCAGCGAGCTCTTGGACACCACGGCCAGGCTCACCTTGGCGCCGAATCCCACGACATGGACCTTGGGAGGAGCGAGCCTTTTGTAGCTCGCCACGGCCTCATCGCCGCCCCAGATGAAGGCCGCATCGCAGGCCTTGAGCGCCGCCTCTTCCAATTCCGTCCGGCCGCCCTTCCACGATAGGATCGCGACCGCCTTGCAGAGGAGGCCCTTGCGGTCGCAGCTGGAGAGCGCATGCGCGAACAACACGGGGAAGCGCGAGCCCGAGCTCGCGACTTTGACGATGTTCACGTTCTTCGTGAGGAGACCCAGGATGAGCGAGTCTACGATCCCCAGGAAGATGTTGCCGGCGCCGACGTGCAGGACGACCCCTCGCGGCACGGCTTTGACCGTCCCTGCGTAGGCTTCCCGTCGCACGAAGCCCTCCAGGGCCTGCGGAAGGAAAAGCTCCAGCGACATCCGCTTCTGCAGCTCCGCCTTGTCCAGCAGGAGGGGAAGCATGTCTAAAGTTGATTCGATCACCGGCCTCGAGAAGGGAATGGTCTCTCTCAGGTGGGTGAGGGCCTGACGCCTGAGGGGGGAGCCGCGGCTGAAGAGCCTGCCCGCATCCGTGAGGACGTTCAGGGCGTACTCCACGGGGACCGAAGCCGCAAGTTGGGCGTTGGTCCGGGCTTGGCGGAGGACCCTCTCGAGCTCCGGCACGGTCCATTCTCCGCGCATCCGGCAGGCTCTGCCGAAGAGGAACGAGTTCGTCATCAGCGGACGTCGATGTAGGGCTGATTCAAGCGCCGGATATCCTCGCCGCCGGGGACGATGTCGTAGACGGTCTTTTCGGCGGCTTGGATGAGGTCGTGGATCGGGCGGTAGGCGTCTTCCTGGACCGGGCCGAAGCCCGTGATGTTGGCCACGGCCTTGAGCGCCTTCTTCCCTTCGGCTGTGCCGGCGAGGTCTTTGAAGGCCGACGCGACGGCATCGCGTTTCGCCGGCAGGAGACCGCGGCGGAAGATCAAGGGCTCGTTGGGCGCGGTCCCGGTGCGCGCCAGAACGGCCGCGTCCAACCTCCCCGCGAGGACATCGCCGTAAGTCGCGGCCGCGGCGACCTCTCCCTTAAGCAGCGCCTGGAGAGCCTTGTCATGGCTCCCAGCGAACACGGGCTCGACCTGGACGCCCGCCTCGCGAAGGCGCTGCGCGCTGAGGAGGAAGCCGCTGACCGAGTAGGGGTCAACGAACGCGACCGTCAGACCGTTGAGCGCCTGGAGGTCCTTAGGGGCGTTCATGGCGCGGACCAGGATGACCCCGTCGTAAGAGGTCTCGCCGTTGCCGCGCAGGATCTGGAGGCCTTCGCGGACCTCGTACTCCTCCCGCGCCAGGAGGAACTCATCCAAGGTCAGGATGCCCGCGTCCGCCGCTCGTCTTCCGAACTGGTCGATCGCGTCCACGGGCGAAGAGGCAACCTTGACGACGACCGCCATCCCCGTACGGGAGCTCAAGCCGCGCTCGATGAAGCGCAGAGGCTCTTGGGAGCCGGCCGGGGCGTGCGACGGCGAAAAAAGGATCACCAGAGGATCCTTGGGGGCGCCGACCTCGGACTCTCTGCGGCCGAAGCAGCCGGCCAGCGCCGCGGCGAGCGGGAGCAAAGCCGCAGCGCGCGAAAGCTTCCGATGCATTCTCATAAGCTGTCTTCCAATATTACCTTTTTTCAGACCCGCAGCAGGTCGTACCCGCGCCAACCCAGGCCCAGGGACTCCGCGTGGGCCAGCTGGCGGGAGCCGTCCCGCCCGGGGTGCGCGGCTTGAAACACGTCCGAGCCCGCGGCCTTCAACGCAAGATCGAGGCAGGCCTGGTCAGCTGCCACGGGATCCTCTGACCCCAGAATGCCCACGTCCGGGGCGATGCGCGCTTCGTCATTGGCCAGGCAGTCGCACTCAGCCGTGATCTTCACGCAGAAATTCAGGAAGGCGCAGCGTCCCTTCTGAAGGTCGAGCGCCGCCTTGGCGTACTCCGCCATCTTCTCCTGCAGGGTCCGGCCGCCCGAGGCCCAATCGACATCCAGGGCCCCGAAGGGGCACGCCGCCAGGCAGCTCGCGCAGCCGGAGCATCGGCCTCGATCGAGGAGCGCGGCTTCTCCCTCAAGGCGGATCGCCCCTGCTGGGCAGGCCTCCACGCACGCTCCGCACGCGGTGCAGGCTTTCGGGTCCACGATAGGAGAGGCGGTCGAATGCTGGGCCAGCTTCCCCTCCCGCGACGCGCAGCCCATGCCCAGGTTCTTGAGCGCGCCCCCGAAGCCGGTCACCAGGTGGCCCTTGAAATGGGCGATCCCCAGGAGCCCTTGGGCCTGCGCGAAGACCCTGGCGAGCTTCGCTGTCTGGATCCAGCGGCCTCCAGGGCGGACCTCGATGACGTTCTCCGGCTTGGAGTCGTCCGGGACCACGGGCTCGGCCCCGGCCCGCTCGAGAGTGAAGCCGTGCTCGCGCGCCAAGACCAGGTGCTCCTCGCAGCGGGTGCGCCGTCCTTTATAGAGGGTATTGGTGTCGCATAGAAACGGCTCAGCCCCACGCGCGGCCAGGCGGTCCGCTGCCAGCCGGACCAGATCGGGCCGCACGAAGCCCGCATTGCCCTCTTCGCCGAAATGCATCTTGACCGCGATCCGTCCCGATGATGGCAGGCGGTCCAAGAGCCTGCTTTTGTCCAGCAGGCGGGCCAGGGCCTCGCAAAGCTCCTCCAAGGGCGCCTGGGGGGTCACGGGCGCGAAGAAGACGGGGCTTTTCGTCATTTCAGCATGGAGGACGCCGCGACTGCGCAGCCCTTGGGCTTGGCCACCCCTGCGCGGCCCTTGACCCGCAGGATGGGGCCTTTCAGCCCGCAAGGGCAGCTCTTCTCCACTGAGCCGAAATCGCTCGACAGCAGGGAAATGGACGGGTAGCTCCGGAGGTATGGGGTGATGAACTGAAGCAGGCCCCTTTGGCCCCGCGGCAGGACCTTCAGCGAGGCCGGGTCGCGCGCCAAGACGCGGGCATAGTTCGGGATATGGAAGTTCCCCAGGCCGCAGTCCACGTAGGGGACCCCGTGCTCCACCATGCCGAAGAGGTCCCGGACGCTGGAGACCGGGATGCCCAAGGAATCCGCCAGGACCTTGCGCAGGACGCTTTTGTCCACGGCCCGCTCATGCTGGTCCTTCCAGCCGCCGCCGGTGATGACCTTGCTCTCCGGCCGCAGCCGGACAAAGCGGCCGTGCCTCCTCTTGAACTCCTCGCAGAGCTTGAGCGCGAACGCCGGAAAGCCGATGAGCCTGGCCTGCCGGCCGCTTCTCTCGAATCTCTCCAGCGCGCGGAGCGCTCCCTCCAGGTCGAAGCGGAAGGAGCGCTGGGCGGGGTCCCACTTGAAGGCGTAGAACACCTCGCCGCCGCGGGTGAAGCCGGTCAGCAGCTTGTCGGTCCACGCGGTGCCCACGCCCGCGGCGAAGCGCGGGTCATAGGTGAAGCAGAGATAATCGGCGCAAACGCCTTCATCCGCCAAGCCCAGGGCGCTGAAGACCTGCCATGCGATCCGGCGCACCCGCAGGAGCGAGGTCTTGTCCAGGAGGATGCGGCTCTTCTGCCCCATGGTGCCGCTGGAGGTCAGCTCCAGGACGATGGCGCTCCTCGGGACGCTGAGGAGCGCCCGCTCCTTGAAGACGGAGACAAAGATGAACGGCAGGCGCTCGACGTCCTTCTGAGATCGCAGGGAATCCGGGGCGAAGCCCTGGTCCCGGCAGAGGCCGCGGAAAACGGGGCAGGCACGGATATGATGCGCGGAGGCCTCGCGGAGCGCGTCCAGGAAGAGCCGGCATGAGCCTGGGCAATAATTGAAAGGAGGGCTTTCAATGAGCCGGTCCACGGCGGTCCGAGACTTCAGGGGCCGGCGCTCAGGGGAGGCTGAGTCAGGCATTCTTGAACGCCATGTCGATGAATAGGGCCTGCCAGATCCTCAAGTACTCTTTGAGGAAGCCGCGATAGGCGGAGATGACCCGCACGTTGCGGAAGTCCAGCATCTCGAAGGAGCGGGAGAAGATGATGTAGTCCCACCGCCTGTTGCCGACCTTCCGGAACGCTGGGTAATACGCGCTCGGCAGGAAGCGCGCTTCCAGGGCCTGCCGCTGGAGCCGAGGGGAATAGGCGTCCACGATCAGCTCGATGTAGCTGACCCCCATGTCGTTGAGCGCTTTGGTCACGCTCTTGAGGATAAGGGCGAAGTCCTTGAGCTTGGTCCGGCCGCCCAGGATGACGCTGTAGCGGTCCATTGCGCCGTAGTGGATGAAGACTTCGGTCTTCTGGTCCGGGGTGATCAGCAGGAGGTTGGGTTCGTGGAACGGGACGAAGCTCGTTGAGAAGACGCCGGGGGCCCGCACGCGCTTGAAGCGGCGCTTGACGAAGCTCGGGGCCGGGATGCTCTCGAAGGACAGCAGGGGCTGCTCGCCGTAGGGCTTGCGCGCCGGGGGAGGCTCCTGATAGACCGCCCTCCCGATGGCCAGTTCCCGGCAGACCAGCTTGTAGAGCGGGGCGATCTCCTTGATAAGGAGCGGCGGCGTTTTGCGCATGCGCAAGGCCGAGGGCTGGAAGTACGCAGCCAGGCAGTGGGTCTCGTGCTCGAAGACCTTGTGCGCGTTCGGGAAGATGCCGAGGTGGGCGAAGCCCAGGGTGTCGGTCAGGCGCTGGGGGGCCGTGGTCACTGTCCGGGTCGTGGCGTAGACCGTATCCGCCGCGCCCGGGCCCCGGGTGATCTCCTTGAGCACCGCGGCCATCATGGTCTGGGCGAGGTTCTGCTTGCGGAATTCCTTCGAGACCACCGCGCCCAAGGCCTTCGAGATCCTCTGCGCCTGGTCCAGCTCATAGATGAGGCTGGCCACGATGCGGCCGCGGCGGTCCTGGCCGCGGCTTTCGGCGATGAGCCAGTAGTAGCGGTCGCTCTCGATGGCCCGCCGCATCTTCTGCTTGTCGGTGATCAGGGACATCGGATAGCTCGCCCCGTACACCTCCGCGTACAGGACCTGGATGCGGCGCATATCCTCGGGGCGGGCGCCGCGCAGGAGGATGCTCTGTCCGTCGTCGGTCTTCAGCACGGTCTCGATCCTTCGTCTGGGCATGTGATTATTTTAGCGTATTTAAGGTATGATTTAGATCTTGGAGGATTTCATGAAACACACCCTCGCCCTGGCCCTGCTCATTTCGCTCTCAACGGCCAAAGTCTGCCCCGCTGAGGAGGCGAAGCCGGCCGCGCGCGCGAAGGCGGCGCCGGTCTTCGAGACCACGCCGATCCGCAATCTCCTCATCGAGTTCCATCTGGAATATCAGGGCCAGACCGTGACCCACAAGCTCCTGGCGCAGGAGGGGACGCAGAACAACTACGTCCTCAAGGAATCCTCCGGCACGAGCCTTCTCGTCAACTCCCTTCCCACGGCGTACCCCAACACCCCCGGCTTCTATTCGATCCAGTTCCAGTTCGAATACCGCGGCGAGAAGGGGTCCAGCGTCCAGCTGCAGAACGAGATCATCGTTCGGGAAGGCCGCGAAACGGTCCTGCTCGACGACCCGGGGGTCCGGCTGACTCTGAAGGTCGCTCCCAAAGAAATCGAATAGCTAGCCGCGCATGGGCGGACTCCTCGTGGCGCTTCTCATCGCATCCGCCCTGGGCCTCCCTTGCGCGGGGTCCGCGCATGAGGGCCGCAGGCGCGGCGGCCGCCCTCCTCTCGCTCGGCCTTCATCTATGGGCGGGGGCCGCGGTCGTCTTCAAGCGCAGGCGCCGCGGCGCCGCGGCTCGTTAGCTTGGTCCCGCGTTGTGGACCCTTTCATTAGGGTATAATAGGGTCAATGACAGGCAACGATTTGAAGGCCCGCATCCGCCTGGGAGAGGACGCGCGCGCGGAGTTCAAGGATGCGCGCGTCCACCCTGACGACCTTGCGGCCGCCATCGTGTCGTTCGCCAACACGGCCGGCGGGGAGATCATCGTGGGAGTCGCCGACGACCGGACTCTGCGCGGCGTTGCGGATCCGGATCAGGCGGTCCTGCGCATCGACAACATCTGCCGCCAGAACGTCGAGCCGCCGTTGACGAACGTGACCATTGAGAAGCACGATCTGGACGGCGTTACCATTCTTGTGGTCCAGGCGCCGCGCGGCCCCCAGCGCCCCTATAGGACGAACAAGGGAGTCTACTATGTGCGGGGCGCGGCCGGCCGCCGCATCGCGACCCGGCAGGAGCTGCTGGAAATATACCAATCCGCGGGTGCGCTCTATCCCGACGAGATGGCTGTCGAAGACGGGAGTTTTGCCGACGTGGACAAGGAATATCTCTTGAGCGTCAGTCCCGAACTTCGGGAGCTGAAGGGACCCGATTTGATTCGCAGCTTGATCAACATGAAGGTCATGTTTGACGCCGGACATCCCACGCTGGCCGGGCTTCTCTGCTTTGGGAGAGATCCGCAGGCTCTGCGGCCTTACGCCAGGATCACCGCGATCAGGCATAAAGGAACCACGATTACCGAGGACTTTCTGGACCGCCGTGAGATAGGGGGCTCTCTCGAACGTCAGATACGCGAGGCCCAGGACTTCGTCCGGCAGAATCTGCCGGGAAGTCTTGCGGGCCAGGCGCTGCCCATCCATCCGTTCCCCGCTGAAGCGGTGGATGAAGCGATCATCAACGCGGCCGCGCACCGCGACTATTTCGCTTCGGCCCAGGCCAGACTTTTTGTTTTTGACGACCGCGTCGAGGTGGCCAGTCCTGGGAAGCTTCTCAACAGCGTCACCATCGAGTTGATGCGCCACGGCTGCCACATGGTCCGCAACCCGGTGGTTTTCAGCCATCTGGCGAAATTGAGGCTGGCTACGGACGCCGGACGCGGAATCCCCACCATGATGACTCTCATGCGCGCCAAGGGCCTGCCCGAGCCGGAGATTGAGGCGACCGGGATCGATTTGCGCGTTCTTTTCCGGCTCAGGTGAGGGATCTGTGGGCGACGACCTGACAGCGGCCCTTCTTAAGTGCGACGTGGCGGATTCGACCCGCTTGTCCGGGGAATGCCTGCCCTTGGTGCGCGACGCGGTGGAAGCGGCGGTTACGGGATACGGCGTCGAAGTCGGGTTCCCCAGGTGGGAGGGAGACGGGGCGTCCGCCTTTTTCCTGGGCCAGGACGCGGCGGCGCGGGCGGTGCGCGCAGGTCTCGACGCGGTAGAGCGCGTGCGCCTCATCCCCGGATACGAAGTCCGCCTGAGGGTCGCGATCGGCGTTGGCGGGGTTCAAAAGGGCTCGGACCTGACCAAGGTTTCGCCGCAGGACTTCAACATCGCGGGACATCTGGCCGCAGGCGACGTGTGTCCGCCGTCCGCCGTCTGCGTGAGCGAAGACGTCTATTTTTCCCTTCTAGCCGACTCGCCGGGCCTCGCCGGGCGGTTCGCCTATCTTGGAACGACTGAGCGCGGCGGAGCCGCGGCGTTCGTGTCGCCGCCGGGCAAACGGCCGGCCAAACCCGGCGGCCTTCGAAGCGGGGCTTGCGACGTTTACTCGGCCGCGCTGGAACTCCGCCGCCATTACACGCGCCCCCCTTTCTCTCTTCTGAGGTTCTACGCCTTGCCACAATTCAATTTCATCGGTTCGCTCGATCTCATAAGCGTCTTCACCCCTTTGAACGTCCGCCGGGGCCGCGCCGACATCAGGCCTCAGACTGCGCCTTCAGGCAGGGAAAAGGGATTCTTCCCGGACAAGCCGGAGCAGGCGCCTGCCGAGCCTTTCAGCGAGGCTTTCAAAAGGCACCGGGTCCTCGTGCTCCTGGGCGAGCCGGGCTCGGGCAAGACGACTCTGCTGAGATATCTGGCCATCGCCTCATCCGGGGGCCGCAGTATCCTCCGAAGGAAAATCGGAGCCGCGGAGAGGCTTCTGCCGGTTCATGCCTGTGCCGCAGACTTGCTCAAGGCGAAGAGACAACACCATGAAGACGGCCCGTGCCGAACCTTCGCCCGCCTGCTAGCGCCTAAAACCGGCCAGGAAGTGGGGATGCTGGCCAATGCCATAGAAGAAAGAGCCAAAGCAGGCGAAGCGCTTTTTCTTATTGACGGGCTCGACGAGTTGGCCGAGGCTTCGGACCGGCTTGATGCCGCGCAGATGGTCGAAGATCTCGCCGGCCTCTTTGGGAAGTCCAGGATTGTCGCTGCTTGCCGCCCTAGAGGCTATCCAGGCTTGAAGCTTCCTGCCGGCGAGGAGTATGTCCTCGATCCATTAAGCCGGGAGCAGGCGCGGGACCTCACCCGCGCGTTTTATACCGAGTTCTATCTTTCGCAGAAATACGATGAATCCGCGGCCAAACGGGAAGGCGCGGAAAAAGGCGGGAAGCTGGCCGAGGCCCTTAAGGAGCGCCGGACACTCGCCCCTTTCACCCAAAACCCGCTTCTACTGTCTTTGGCCGCGCTCGTCCACGTGCAGCTCGGGGAACTGCCGAAATACAGGGTGAGGCTCTACGACGTGGCTGTCCAGACCTTGGTGGAGGCATGGGCGAAAGCGCGCCGCCAAGCCGGCGAGGCCGGCCCGGTGCGCAGCGTGGACTACGATACCGAAGGCCGGGCGGTCCTCTCCGCGCTGGCTCTGCACATGCACCAAGACCGGCCTGGCGGAGTCATGGCTGAAGCGGACCTGCGCAAGTTTGTGGCGGAGCACCTTCCCGGCAAGAAGCGCGGCAAAGACCCGCTCGGGGATCAAAGCCGCGCCAAGGATTTTCTTGCCAGGCTGGGGGAGGCCGGCTCGATACTCGTTGAACGCAGCGCCGGCCAATGGGCCTTCATGCACCAGACTTTCCAGGAGTACCTGGCTGCGAAATGCCTGGTCGCGAAAGATGCGCAAGATAGTCTTCTTGAGTGTCTCTATGAGCCCAGGTGGGAGGAGGTCGTCAAGTTCACGGCAGGAGAATTGGGCGTGGTCCAGGGACGGGCCGAAGAGGCGGCGAGGTTCATAGGCAAAATCCTGGAAGGGAAAAAGGATCATCCGGCAAAGGAGCTAGGAATACACGTGCTGTTGGCGGCGCAATGCATGGCTGACACGGTCATTGAGGACCCTGACTTGGAAGACAAGATCATTTCTTCTCTACGAGATTTGCTTTCCCATGGCCGGGCGCCATGGTCCGAAGTTGAAAAGACTTTGCGCCACCTAAGAGGTACTCAGCCAGGAGACTCCCTCGCTGAATGGATCAGCAAAGCCGAGCTCTTCTACGGCCAGAATCAGGCTCTTAGAGCTCTAGGGAGGCAAGACCTAATCATTCCGGATATTCTCAAAACTCTTCGGGAAGACGAAGACGGCACTGCACGCGGCGATGCTTAAGCTCTAATCCGCTTCCGGCTCCCGCTCCTTGCGGTTGGCGCGCTTTCGCCTGCTCTGGTCGAGGATCTTCTTGCGCAGGCGCAGGCTCTTGGGCGTGACCTCCACCAGCTCGTCGGTGTCGATGAACTCGATGGCCTGCTCCAGGGTCAGGATCTTCGGAGGGGTCAGGAGGAGGGCCTCGTCGGAGGCCTTGGAGCGCATGTTGGACATCTGCTTCTGCTTGCAGGGGTTGACGGCCAAGTCGTTGTCGCGGCTGTTCTGGCCCACGATCATCCCGGGATAGACCTCCACCCCGGGCCCGAGGAACATGACCGCCCGGTCCTGGAGGTTGTTCAAGGCGTAGCCGGTGGTCCTTCCGGCGAATTTGGCGATGAAGACGCCGCAGGCCCTTATCGGAGTCTCACCGGTCTTGGGCACGTAGCCGTGGTAGGAGTGGTGCATGATCCCGTTGCCCCGCGTGAGGGTGAGGAACTCGGATTTGAAGCCGATGAGAGCGCGGGCGCTCACGAGGTATTCCAGGCGCAGGCGTCCGCCTTCCTCGTGCCGGTTCATCATCTGGGCCCCGCGGCGGCCGAGCGCGTCGAAAACCGCGCCCTGGGTGTCCGGCTCGATGTCCAGGACAAGGTCTTCAGCCGGCTCCAGGGTGAGGCCGCACTCCTCCCGGAAGAGGGCCTCGGGCCGGGAGACCGCCACCTCGAAGCCCTCGCGGCGCATGGTCTCGATGAGGATGGAGAGGTGCAGCTCGCCGCGGCCGCTGACCTTGAAATGGCCCTCGCCGGGAAGCTCTTCGACGCGCAGGCCCACGTTGATTCGACGCTCCTTCTCGAGCCGCGCCTTGAGGTGGCGGCTCGTGACGAAGCGGCCCTCGCGCCCGGCGAAGGGGCTGTCGTTGACCATGAACTCCATGGCCAGGGTCGGCGCGTCGATGCTGATGGGAGGCAGGCCCGCGGGGTCCTCCGCCGAGGCCAGCGTGTCGCCGACCTCCACGTCCTCCGCGCCGGAGACCGCCACGATGTCCCCGGCGTTGGCCGCCTGAAGGGGCTTGCGCTCGAGCCCGATGAAGCCGTCGAGCCGGGTGACCTTGGCCTGGGAAGAGCGGCCTTCCGGCTTGATGTCGCAGACGGGCTGTCCCAGGGAGATGCGCCCTTGCAGGATGCGGCCGATGCCGATGCTGCCGTGGTAGCTGGAGTAGTCGCTGATGGTGACCATCATCCGCAGGGGCAGGCCCTCATCGCCGGCGGGAGGGGGGATGGCCTTGAGGATGGCGTCGAAGAGCGGCACGAGGTCATTGCCGCGCTTGCCGGGGTCCAAAGAGGCCCAGCCTTCCCGGGAGGAAGAATAGAGAACCGGGAAGTCGAGCTGCTTGTCGTGCGCCCCGAGGTCGATGAAAAGGCAGGAGATCGCGTTGAAGACGTGCTGGGGCTGGGCGCCCTGGCGGTCCATCTTATTGATGACCACGATGGGGGGAAGGCCCTGCTGGAGGGCCTTGCGCAGGACGTACTTGGTCTGGGGCATGGGGCCGTCCGCCGCATCGACGAGAAGGAGCACGCCGTCGACCATGGTCAGGATGCGCTCGACCTCGGAGCCGAAGTCCGCGTGGCCGGGGGTATCGACGATGTTGATCGTGACGCCGCGCCAGCGCACCGAGGTGCATTTCGCGAGGATGGTGATCCCGCGCTCGCGCTCGAGCTCGTTGGTGTCGAGGACCTGCTCGGTGGGGGCGCCCTGGCGGACGGCGAAGGCGCCGGTCTGCTTGAGCATGGAGTCCACGAGCGTGGTCTTGCCGTGGTCCACGTGCGCGACGATCGCGATGTTGCGGAGGTCGTGTCGTTTCTTCATGGCAAGGGGGAGATCGCTGTCCGTGCGGCGGACGGGGCTATCTCTTCCGCGACCGCCGGGCCGGCTTGGGAGGAGTGAGAAGAGGGATGAGCGGGGAAAGGTCCGCGAACACGTGGTTCGGCCTGGCGCCGGCGAAAGGCTTGCTGCCGTTGCGGTTGATCCACGCGCAGGCGAGCCCCAGGGTCTTGGCCGGGATGATGTCGTGCATCAGGCTCGCGGCGACGTGCAGGACCCGGCCCTTGGGGACGCGGGTGGCGGCGAGGATGCGCTCCCAGTGCCTGGTGCGGGGCTTGTAGGAGCGGACCTGCTCGGAGGTCACGAGCCGGTCGAAGCGGACCCCGATGCGAGAGATGGATCTCTTCAGAAGCAGGTCATCGACGTTCGAGAGCACGGCCAGCCGGTAGCCCGAGCGCCTTAGGGCCTTCAGAACCCGGGCGGTCTCGGGGAAGGGCTTCCACCGCGGGAGCGAGCGGCTCAGGATGGACGCCTGCTTGGAGTTCAGGCGCTCCCCCTGCTCCTCGAAGAGAAGCTTCATGGCGAGCGCCTGCACCTCGCGGTACTTCTTGAAGCCGCCCTGCTCGACGGCCATCTCGACCTGGATGTAGCGGTCCGCGAGCTTCGCGGGGTCCAGGCGCAGGCCGCACGCGGCGCCCGTCTTCTCGATGGCGGAGCGGATGCCCGCGCTCCAGTCGATGAGGGTGCCGTAGCAGTCGAAGGTGATGAGGTCGTAAGGCAGGTGGTTGGTCATGCTCGGCGCGAAAAGAACAGTATACAAAAAACCGGCGGTTGCGACTTGATTCGCGGGGCGTTGGAGGAATACGAAGAGGCCTTCCTGGTCCGAGTGGCGGATGGACGCGCCAAGTCCTTAGTTATTTATCCGGCACGAGCGGGAAAAGGACGATGTCCCGCTTCAGGGCGGAATTCCACGGCAGGTTCTTCGGGGTGGTCGCGCGCATGCCCGCGCGCTTCTTCAAGGACTGCTTCCGATATGACCCCTCGATGTCGTCGAAATAATCTTCGACGTAGTCCGGATGGTCCGTGATCAGGCGGTAGACCCCGGTCTTCAACCCAGGCACGCGGAGCTTGAAGCGGCCATCGTTGCCGCTCTTGGTCTGATGGTTCCCCTCTTCCGAGTAGAAGGTCATCTCCACTCCGGGGACCGGCTTCAGGGTCAGCATGTCGTAGATTTGCCCCTCGAAATCCCACGGGGCGATCGGCGCATCGGCCGGCGCAGGGGTCTTGGGCTTGACCGGTTCGGAGGGCTTCGTCACCTCGCCCTCGTCGACTTTGGGCTCTTGGGCAACGAGCTTGGCCGGGGCCTGCGGCTGGGCCGGAGGCGGCGCCGGCCTCATCCGAATGTAGGCGTACACGCCGCCGCCGATGACGGCAGCCGCGACGAGCCAGAGCAGCACTCCGGATTTCCCGGGGGCCTGGATCGGCTCGATCTCCGTCGGCAAAAAGTCGGGTTGAGTCTTCGCGTCGCCCGAGGCTGAGGGCGGCTCCGGGGTCGGCGGCTGCCAGGGAGTGGCCTGTACGCCGGCTTGCGCGGGCTTGGGTTCGGCGGATGCGCTCGCCGCCGCGGCCGGGCTTGCAGGCGCGGGGGCCGGGGCGGCTGGAAGGGGATTGTCGGGAGAGAATGGAGGGGGCGCGCTTTCAGGGGGCGGCTCGACCCAGCCCGTGGGCTGGCCCGCGGCTCGGGCTTCCTGCGCAGGCGCCCGGGCCGCGAGCTTCTCGCCCTCGGAAAGAAGGGACATCCCGACCATGCTTGGGGCATCGGGCGGCTTGCTCGGGGCCTTGGCTTCAAGGACCCCTTTGCCCTTCAAGACGCACATGCAGAACGGGCAGATTCCGCTGTCGTCAGCGATCGAGAATTGGCAGTTTGGGCAGTCCACCGCTATACGGCTAAGGCGGCCAGCCGTTCCTCGAGGCGGATATGGGCGTCGTCCCCCTCGTTATCGAGCAGAAAGTACTTGCTGGCCTTGGTGGAGATGAGGACGAGGCAGTTGGCGGCGAGACCTGCGCGCTGGTACGCCGCCAGCTTGTGGTGGCCGTCGAGAACGAAGCCCGCGAAGAACGAATGCATCGTCTTGGACCGCCGCGTGGTGATGGATTCGGGGATCGGCCGCTGGATGAGACCGAGCAGGAAGACCCGCGGCCTGTCCCCGTTCTGGATCATCTGCTGGTAGAGCCGGATGTTCTCCTGCTTGAGCCGGTTCGCCGGCACGAGCGGGATGACGAACTCGTGCAGCTTCTCGAGGGTGTCGTCGTGGCGGAAAATCCGGGGCGACTTGCCCTCGTAATGCTCCCAATCGGACAGGAGGTCCTCCGCGGCGGGATCCTCGATGTCCCAGATTTCCTGGAACTCGCTGTTGTGAAAGTAGGAGGATTCATCGTCGGCCTGGTAGGGGCCGGTCAGAGTGACCGTCGTGTTCATCAGGTAGTATTCGCCCTTCTCCATGATGTCGAGCATCGGGAGAAGCTCGCGCACCATCTCGGCGTCGATCGGGCGGGGAAGCGCGATCGTCTTGGGCAGGTTGAAGAGCTTCTTATGCGGGGCGGGCCTGGGATCGCGCAGGCATTTGAACCAGAAGTGGCAGGTGTCGCAGTCGTTGCCGATCTCGAAGCGGCGGGCCCCGTTGATCTCGAGGTAGAGCGAGTTGGCCTGGGCGTGCTTCTTGACCACGCCGATGCGCACGGCGCCCTTGGATTGGCTGAGCTTGATCTTCCAAAGGCGGTCGCGGACCTCCGCCGGCTCGAGAACGGTCTGCAGCGGTTCGGATTTCACCGTGTTCTCCAAGGGAATTGTAGTCCATTAATCCAGTGGCCGCAAGTGTGTTAACACTTTCGCCATCGGTCCGTAACAGAGCGGTTATTGAATATTGTACGATTAGAATGTATAAACATTAATCGTATGAGGGCCTCGACCCTTTCCCTGGCTCTGCGCCCCTCGGCCGCCTCGCGCCTGCTCCCCATGCCGGCTCTGCGCTTGGCGCGCCTGCTCAAGACGCCGGAACCGGAATATGGGCGGCTGATCCGCGCCATCGAGGATGACCCCTTGTTCGTCCGGCTCAGCCGCTCCCCCCAAGGGATCTTCAGCCGCAGCGCGCGCCCGGAGCGCTTCTGCTGGAGCCTCTTGGAGGCTGGAAGGCTCCCGCAGTCCTCTGCCGCGCTCGAGGGCCTGCTCCCGGACGGGGACCCCGCCTTCTTCGAGCGCCTGCGCGCTCTCGGCAGGGAAAGGTTCTCGCGCTATTTCCTCGGAGAGCGGGACTTCGACCCGGACGCCGCGGCCCGCGCGCTCGGCCTATGCGCGGAGGAAGTCCTGAGGATCCGCGCCTACGTGGACAGCTTCCTCGCCCGGGCGCAGGCCGCGCCGCCCTGCGGCCCGGCCCCGGCCCCTGCGCCGCGCCCGGCCGTCGTGGCCTTTATCGAAAGGGACGGGGACAAGATCGAGGCCCGCTATCTGAGCGCCCACTACGCCCGCGGCCGCTACCGCATCGACTATGAGAAGCTCTCGGCGTCGAAGCGTTCGGGCGTCTTCTCCCATGCGGAGTCCCGGCGGCTCATGGAGCTCGTGCGCGCGATGGAGGCGGTCAACGGAAAGATCACGGCCCTCGACGCGGCGCTCGCGGCCGCGGTATCGGGGCAGAGGGAGTTCCTCCTCTCCGGGGACCGCCGCGACTTGAGGCCACTCTCCCAGAGGGAAGCCGCGGCGCAGGCCCGGACATCCGCCAGCGCCTTCTGCCGGGCCCTGTCCGCAAGGAGCGTCCTCGCGCCGTGGGGCGCCGAGCTGGCCCTCGCCGCCTTCTTCCCTTCGCGCCGCGAATGGCTGGGCCGCCTCGTGGCCGAGATCGCGGGCCAGGGAGACTTCAGCGACGAGGACATCCGGGGCCGCCTGGCGCAGCGCGGCCTGCGCGTCTCGCGCCGCCTCGTCAACCTCCGCCGCAGGGAATTCGCCCCATGAGCGGCGCGCTCGACGAGAAGCTTTTCGCTTGGGCCTTCGAGCAGTCGGACGCCGCGCTCGTGGGGATCGACGAGAGCCGCGCGGTCCGCACCTGGACGCGCGGGGCCTCGGCCCTGCTGGGGTTCCCGCGGGAGGAGGCGCTCGGGCGCGCTTTCTCCGAGTTCTTCGCCCATCCGAAGGACTGCGGGCGCCTCCTGGAGGCGGCCTCCGGCGCGCCGGTGCTCAGGAACGTCGAGACCGTCCTCATGGCCAAGGGGGGCGCGCAGATGCGGGCCTACTTGACGCTGCGCGCGTTCCCAGGGAAGGTCTTCCTCGCGGAGTTCAGTCCGATCGTCGTGGATTTTGAGGTGGCTCCTGAGCACAAGGCGGTCCGGGAGGCCCTGGTGCGCATGGAGCGCTTCTGCTCCGTGGGCCGCATGACCGCGGCCTTCACCCACCAGATGCGCACCCCCCTGCACGTCGTCTCGAGCACCGCTGAGTTCGCGCTCGAGTTCCTCTCCCCGAGCGGGAAGCTGAGGGAGTGCCTGGAGATGATTCTGCGCAACGCCCATCACGCCACCGAGTCGGTGAAGTCCCTCCTGGATTTCGCGAAAGCCGGCCGGCCCCGCCTCGTGGAGGCCTCTCTCAACGACGCCGTGCGCGCGGCCGCCCAGCTCATCGAGAAGCTGTGCGCCTCCCGCAGGGTCGAGCTGAAGCTCGAGCTCGGCGAGCCCGCCCCGGCGCTCTTCGACCCGCCGCAGATCCGCGCCGTGGTGCAGAACGTGCTCGTCAATGCCGCCGACGCCTCGGCCCAGGGCGGCCTCATCGAGGCCCGCACCTCCTCCTCCGCGGAGGGCGGGGCCCAGCTCGTGGTTCGGGACACCGGGCCGGGGATGACCCCGGAAGTCCTCGCCCGCGCCAGCACGCCCTTCTTCACCACGAAGGAGGACGGAACGGGCCTGGGGCTCTATCTCTCCAAGCGGGTGCTGGCCGAGCACGGAGCGTCCTTCCACATCGACAGCCTGCCAGGCCGCGGCACGACCGTGACCATCCGCTTCCCTCCGTCGGCGCGTTCCGCCTGAGGCTAGAATGGCCTTCCTCCTCATCGTAGACGACGACGCGGACCTGCGGACGTCGCTTTCCCGCTACCTCGCGGCCAAGGGCCATTCCGTCTCGCAGGCCCCGGACGCGGCCGCGGCGCTGGCCTCGGTCGAGACCCAGCCGGTCGAGCTCGTATTCCTGGACCTGAGCCTGCCGGACGCGGACGGCCTGAAGGTCCTCGAAGACATCCGGCGGGCCGAGCCGGGGATCCCGGTCCTGATATTGACCGGGAACACGGAGGTCTCGACCGCTGTCAAAGCCATGAAGCTCGGGGCGAGCGACTACTTGCTCAAGCCCTTCAGCAACGAGGATCTGTCCGTCCATCTGGAGCGGGCGCTCCGGGAGCGGCAGCTGGAGCGCGAGGTGGTCCGCCTGCGCGAACGCCTGACGCACCAAGCGGGCGCGGCCCTGCTCTGCGGGAGCCCGGCGATGCGCGCGGTCTATGAAGCCGTGGACCGGGTCGCGCCCACGGACCTCACCGTCGTGCTGCAGGGAGAATCCGGGTGCGGCAAGGAGGTCGTCGCGCGGCTGCTCCATGAGAAGAGCCCGCGGCGGGAGGGGCCCTTCCTTGCCGTGGACTCGGGCGCCCTGCCGGAGGCGCTCGTGGAGAGCGAACTGTTCGGCTACGAGAAGGGCGCCTTCACCGGGGCGGACCGCCCGAAGCTCGGGCAGTTTGAGCTCGCCGCGGGGGGGACGATATTCCTGGACGAGGTGGCGAACCTGCCGCTGGAGGCGCAGGGGAAGCTGCTGCGCGTCCTGCAGGAGCGGCGCATCCGCCGCCTGGGGGGCAAGAAGGACGTGCCGGTGGACGTGCGCGTCGTCGCGGCCACGAACCGGGACCTGGGCGCCGAGGTGCGGGCCAAGCGCTTCCGCGAGGACCTCTTCCACCGTTTGGACCAATTCACGCTGAACCTGCCCTCCATGCGTGAGCGCCGTGAGGACATCGAGCCTCTCGCGCGCCATTTCCTGCGCGAGGCCAACCGCCAGCTGGGCCGCCGGGTGGCGGGCTTCAGCGCGCAGGCCCTCGCCTGCCTGCGCCGCCGCGGCTGGCCCGGCAACGTGCGGGAGATCCAGAACGTCGTGACGCGCGCCGCTCTTCTCGCCTCTGAGCGCATCGGCGTCGAGCACCTCGCCGCGGAAGGGGGGGGAACTGAAGCTCCCAGGCGGGAGCCTGTCCGCCGCGTCCCTCCCGCAAGCCTTTCGCTGAAGAAAGCTTCCCGGCGGGCCGCGGGCGAGGCTGAGAAGAAGGTCATCCTTGAAGCCCTCGCTCTCACCGCGAGCAACAAGGCCCGCGCCGCGCGCCTGCTTGGTATCGACCGCAAATCCCTCTACGCGAAGCTCCGAAAGTACAGGCTCAAGCCTCCGACAAAACTGTAGAAAACAGTCTACATAAGTGTAGACATTATTCAACACACACGTCTGTATTATTTGATAGATTATTATATTTGCATGTTATTTTGTTGGCAACATAATTGCAGTAATGATAAGTAGAATGGTTCATGTTCTTGACATCAAATTTGGCGGAATTGCCGTTATGCTAATGGCTCTAGGATGGGCGGCGGGACTCCCTCCCGCCGGTACGTGGAAAGAAACGACGGCGGAGGCCGCGATATGAACCCATGGGATGAAGAAGCTTTCAAAGAAGTGACCGATGTGGAGGCGGCACGGCTCGCGCTGCGCGGAGCCGTGGCCACCATCCGCGACCTCCAGGGACTCAACGTCAATCTCAAGGGCAGCCTGCAGGAAGCCGCCAACAGGGAGAAGGCGGCGAAGGCTGAGATTGCGGAGTTCAGCAAGCAGATCGAGACGTGGGAGGAAGAGGGGAAGCGCTGGGAGGCCGAGCGCAGGGATGTCCTGCTCAACGAGGCTAAGATCCGCGAGCGCATCCGGCTGGAGGTGCTCGAGGAGGAGCGCGGCAATTTCGCGCGCGAACGCGAGCGGCAGAACGTGGAGATTTCCCGCCTGGCCGCGCAGGTCGAGGAGTGGCGGAAGGTCCACAAGAGCAAGGAGGCCCAATGGACCGGGCTGGAGCGCATCCTCGAGCAGCGCGAAGCCGAGTTGATCGCAGCCCAGCGGGAGAAGGTCGAGCTCGTCAACCGGTTCCACCGCGACGCCGAGATGGTCGGCCGCCTGCGCCAGCAGCGGGACAAGGAGATCGTCGACACGGTCCACACCCGCGAGAAGGAGACCGAGGCGAAGGAGCGCGAGATCGCGGAGCTGCGGAGCAAGAACGAGGATCTCGCCCGCACCCTCGCGGCTTCGGCCCAGGATTTCGAGCTGCGCCTCAAGGCGGGAGAGGAGAGGCTCGCCAAGGCCTACGCCGACAAGGAGCTGGCCCTCCAGGAGAAGTACTCCAAGCGGGAGGCCGAGCTGCAGGGGGCCTGGTCCGAGCTCGAGAACGGGCTCTGGCAGAGGGCGAAGGAGGCGCGGGAGAGGCTCGACGCGACGTCGCAGAAGCAGTTCGAGGAGCGCGCGCGGGCGCTCGCGGACCGCTCGAAGGAGATCGAAGGCATCCTGGAGCGCCGCAAGGCCGAAGTCGAAGAGGATTTCCAGAAGCGCGTCGGCGAAGCGGAGAGGCGCTGCGCGGCCCTGGAGCGCAGGCTCCTGGAGGAGCACGCCCGCAAGGAGGCGGAGCAGATCAAGCGCGCCGAAGATATGATCGCGAGGGAGAAGGCCGCCCTCGGCGAGCAAGCCAAGATTCGCTCAGAGGCCGCCTCGGCGGAGCTTGGCGCGCGGACCGAGGAGCTGCGGCTCAAGGAGGAGGCGCTCGGGCAGGAGATGGCGCGCTTGCGCTCGGAAACCGAAGCAGAGTTCTCCGTGCGGGAGGCGCGCCTGCGTACCGAGCTCAGGGAGAAGGAGACGGCGCTCGAAGAGGCCTTCCAAAAGCGGCACGTCGAGCTGCAGGAGGGCTTCCTCGCCAAGGAGAACGGGCTGCGCGACGAGTGGACCCGCCGCAAGGTCGGTCTGCTCGAGGAGCAGGAGAAGGCCGCCGCAGCCGAGCGCGCCTCGCTCTCGGCCCAGCTCGAGCAGAAGAGCCGCTCGCTGGAAGAGGCCTACGCGGCCAGGGTCGCGGAGCTGGAAGCCACGGAGAAGGCCGCGCAGGAGCAGTACCGCGTCTGGAAGGCCGCGGCCCAAGACGAGATGCTGCAGAAGGAGAGGAACCTCGATAAGCAGTGGTACCACCGGGAGCAGGAGCTCGTGCGCCGCTATGAGACGGCTCTGGAGCAGGAGCGGCGCGCGTCCGCGCTCGAGCTCGAGAAAACCCGGTCACAGTACGAGGCTCAGCTCAAGACCGCGGAGGTTGAGTTCTTCGGCCGCTCCGAAACCCAGCGCCTCGGCTACGAGCGCCTCGAGGGTGAGCTGGTCGAGGCGGGCGAGCGCCGCGAGGCGGGGCTCAGGGAGAAGGCCCAAGCCGAAGCCGCGGAGCTTCGCGAGCGGCAGAAAACCGCGCTCTGCGAACAGGAACGGCATTTTGAAGGGGAGATGCTCCGCCGGGAGGCCGAGCGCGGCCTTGAAATGAAGGCGGTCCGGGAGCAGCATCAGTCGCAATTGCTCGCCCTCGAGGCTGCGCTCGGGGAGAAGGACATGGAGCTCCGCCGCCTGCGCGAGCTCGCGGAGGGCGCGGAGAAGGAGAAAGCCGCGGCCTGGGACCGGCTGAGGACGGCCGAGAGCCGCTGGGAGTCGGAGCGCCTGGCTTGGCAGGAAGGCGAGCGGGAGCGCGAGGCCCGGCGCGAGGAGAAGTACCTGTCCTTGGAGGGCAGGCTGCAGCAGCTCTGGGCGGAGAAGGAGTGGGAGTACCTCGCGCGCCACGAAGACGACCTGGCGGCCCAGGCCAAGCGCTACGCGGACGAGCTCCAGGCCATGGAGGCCGGCCGCCAGAAGGAGCGGGAGCGGCACGTCCAGGACCTCAACGCGGTCGAGGAAGGCCTGGCCGCCCGATTCGAGGAGTGGAAGAAGGTTGCGCTCGAGGCCGTCGATCGCGAGAAGCAGGAGTGGATGGAGCGCCAGCGCCGCGCCCTAATCCGCGAGCGCGAAACGCTCCAGGAACAGGCGAAAGCCCATCTGGACCAGCTCAACGCCGAGGCCTCGAGCCGCGAAGCCGAGCTGGCCAAGCGGCGGGAAGCCCTCGAGCTGCGCTTCCGGCGCTCGGAGGAGGAGGCGGCCGGCGCCTGGCGCGAGCGCGAGAAGGCGCTCGTCGCAGAGATGCAGGAGCGCCTCGCCAAAGAGCGGGAGGCCTTGGACGCCCTCTACGCGGGACGGGAGGAGACGCTCAACGCAAACTACCTCGCGCTGGAGCGGGAGCTCAAGAACGCCGCGGCCCAGAGGGCGCAGCTCATCGAGGAGGAGGCCGGCCGGAGGCTGGCGGAGGCGGCCGCTGAGCAGCAGGAGGCCTTCCGGGAGAAGGCCGCCCGCATGGAGCGGGAGTCGGAGCAGAAGCGGGCCGCGGAGCTGGACGCTCTGCGCGCCTCCCTGCAGGAGGAATACGGCCGCAGGCGGCTCGAGCTCGAGAAGCGGCAGGCGCAGCTCGAGAGGGAGATGCGGGAGAAGGAGGCCCGGCTCGACCACGCGCATCTGGAGCACGATCAGGCGCTCGAGACGCAGTGGAAGCTGCGCGAGGCGGAGCTGATGGGCAAGGTCGCCGAAGAGCGCGAGGCCTACCGCGCCAGGATCAAGATGGAGACCGAGCGGCTCGAGGCCGAGGCCCGGGAGGAGACCGGGAAGGCCGTCGAGCGGGCCCGGCAGGAGATAGACCGGGCGAACGCCGAGTGGGTCGAGCGCAAGCGCCAGGACCTGGCCGAGGAGCAGGAGCGGCTCCAGGGGGAGCACCGCAACGCCATGGCTTCGGCCGAGGCCGAGAAGCTGGCTCGGGAGAAGGACATCGAGGCCCGCCGGTCCCAACTGGAGGAATACTATAAGTCCCGCGAGGAGGCTCTCCTGGCCGAACTGCGCGAGCGGGAGCGCCGCTATGTCGAGCAGGCGCAGGGCGAGCAGACCCAGTCGCGCGCGGCCTTAGACCGGCTTTACCGGGAGCGCGAGGAGACCCTGCAAAAGAACTACCTGCAGCTGGAGGCCGAGCTGAAGGCCAACTGGGCCCAGAAGGAAGAGCTGTCGAAGCGCGAGGTCGAAGCGCGCCTCGCTCAGGAGCTGAAATCATTCTCCGAGAGGATGGCCCAGAGGGAGCAGCAGTGGAACCAGGAGGCGCGCCTGAAGCTGCAGGCCGTCATGGAGAAGGAGCGCGCCGGACTGCAGGTGGAATTCAGCCGGCGCCAGATGGAGCTAGAGCAGACCCGCCTGGCGCTCGAAGCCGAGCGCAAGGAAGTGGAGGCCGGGCTGGAGAAGACCCTTCAGAGCCGCCGCGCGGTGCTGGAGGCGGAGTTCCGCGGCCGGGAGACCGCGGCCGAGACGCACAGGGCCGAGGAGGACGAGAAGCTCGAGCACCGGCGCCAGCAGGTGGAGCGCGAGCGCGCCGAAGCCGAGCGCCTGATGGAGAGCCGCCGGCGCGAGATTGAGGCCCTGGCGCGCCAGCAGGAGCATGCCCTCTCGGAGGAGCAGGCCCGGCTGGAGGAGGAGTTCGAGGCCCGGCGCCGCGCCGCGGAGGCCGAGCGCGCCCAGATGGAGAAGGTCTATATCGAACGAAACGCCTACTTGGCGCAAGCGTACGGCGAGAAGGAGAAGGAGCTCAAGGCCGCCTACGCGCGCAAGGAGGCCGAGCTGGCCGCGGCCGTCGAGCGCGAGCGCAAATCCTCGGAGAACCGCCGGCACCAGGCGGAGCAGGCCGAGGCCGCCCGGCAGGCCGAGCATGTGCGGAAGATGCAGGAGCTGGAAGCGGCCGCGGCCGCGGCCGTGGAGCAGGAGAAGGCGCGGCTCGCGTCGGAGCGGAAGGCTTTGGACGGCGAGTGGATGAAGGTGCGCCAGGCTCTCGGCCGCGAACGGGCTGGCCTCGAGAAGGATATCCGCTCGATGGAGGAGAATTTGAAGGACGCCTATGTCCGGCGCCAGCGCGAGCTCGAGGAGGAGGCCGCGCGCCAGGACGCGGCGAAAGAGAGGAATTTCAAGGAGCTCGAGGCCGGGCTTGAGAGCGAGAAGGCGGACATCGGGCGCGAACGCAAGGCGCTCGAGGAGCGCCGCGGGGAGCTGGAGCGCGCGTTCCGGGACAAAGAATCGGAGTTCCAGAGGCGGTTCGTGCGCCAGCAGCAGGATCTGGAGGAAGCCTGGAAGGCCCGGGAGCTGGAGCTGCTCGCCTTGGTCGGGGAGACGCGCGAGAAGAGCCGCCTGGAGCTGCAGAGCGACTCCGAGCAGCTGCACCGCGCTATGCGCGAGCAGGTCGCGCGCCAGGAGGCCCGCCTGGCCGAGGAGAAGAAAGCCCTTGAGGAGCAATTCCGCCGCCGCGAGGATGACCTCAAGGCGGAGATCCACCGCGAGGAAGCCGACCGGTTCGCGCGCGAGTTGAGGGCGCGGGAGGCCGATATCGAGCGCAGGACGCGGGAGCGGATGCGCGGGCTAGAACGGGCGGCGGAAAAGGGCCTGGAGGAGCGCCGGGCCGAGCTCGATCGCCGGGCCGAGGCCGAGCTGGCCGGCGAGCGGGCGGCGGTGCGCGAGAGCGAGACGGCGCGCCTGCGCGTCCAGTTGGAGGAGGAGTACGAGCGGCGCCGCGCGGAAATGGAGCGGCAGGCCCAGTCGCGGCTGGAGCAGTCCGTGCGCGCCCAGAGCGAGGCCATGCAGTCGCAGCAGCAGGCCCGCTCGACGCTCTTAGACCGGCGCGAGGAGGAGCTCAAGGGCCGGCTGAAGGAGCTTTCGGAGCGCGAGTCGGAGATCGCCAGGCGCCGGGCCGAGATCGAGGAGCTCCTGAAAGGGGGCGACGAGCAGCTCATGGCCCGCTTGACCCGGGAGACGGATTCGCTGGCCAAGCTGAAGGCCCAGCTCGAGGAGGAGTTCGGCAGGAAGCAGGCCGAGCTCGAACAGTCGCACGCGGAGCGCGAGAAGGCCCTGGAAGAGGGCCGGCGGACCCTCTCCGGCGCCCGCGAGGAGGTCCTGCGCAAGGAGGGCGAGGTCCGCGAGCTCAGGGACCGGCTGCTGGCGTCCTTCGCGCAGGAGCCGGAGACCGGGCGGCTGCCGCAGGTGGCCTTCGAGGCCGAGCTCAACGACCTGGTCTTCGGCATCGCCCACCAGATCCGCAACCCGCTCGGGATCATCCGGAGCCTCGCGGAGGACAGGATCGAGAGGCTCTGGGTCGCGCCCGCGGAGCGGCGGGCCATGGAAGCGATCCTGCGCTCGATCGGGAACCTCAAGGAGCGCATCGAGCAGCTCGTGGACTTCACCCAGCCGCTGCGGCTGAAGACGACGAAGCTCGACCCCAGGCTCTTCGTGGAGCGCTCTCTCGCGGAGATCGAGCCGCAGTGCCGCCAGAAGGGCATCCAGGTGGTCCATCGCATCGGAACGCGCATGCCGGTGCTGAAGGCCGACGCGACGCGCCTGCGGGAGGCCATGCTCAACCTGCTCATCAACGCCGTCGAGGCGATGCCGCAGGGCGGCACGCTGACGCTCACGGCCCGCTTGGACGAAATCGAGAAGGCCGTGCGCATAGAAGTCGAGGATACGGGCGGCGGCATCGCTCCGGAGCACCTCAAGGACGTGGGCCGGCCGTTCTTCACGATGAGGCCGGGCGGGATCGGGCTTGGGTTCGCGATCTCCAAGCGCATCCTGAGCGCCCACGGCGGGACTCTGGAATTCGACAGCCGCCTCGGGGCCGGGAGCCGCGTGGTCGTAAAGCTCCCGGCCCGCGAGTAGGGGAAAGGAGCGGGTTATGGGACGAGTGCTGATCGTTGATGATGAGAGCGACATGCGGATGGCTCTCGCGAACGTGCTCGCGCGCCTCGGGCACGAGGTCGTCGAGGCGGGGGACGGGCCGGCTGCCTTGAAGGTCCTCGCGGAGCAAGGCGCGGACTTAGTCCTGCTGGACCTGCGTCTGCCGGGCATGGACGGGATCCAGATCCTGCGGCGCATCCGCGAGCGGGACGCCGAGACCCCGGTCATCATGGTGACCGGGTACGGCAGCGTCGAGTCGGCCATGCAGGTCCTGCAGCTCGGAGCGAGCCATTATCTGGCCAAGCCGTTCAGCAACAAGGAGCTGGCCGAGACCGTGGAGCGGGTGCTCAGCGCCCAGAAGGCCGCGGCGAGCGCCGGGGTGCTCGGGCGGCGGCTGGCGGAGAAGATCCACCCTACGGCGGCCGAAGGGGCGGCCCTGGTCCCGGTCCAAGCCCAGGCTCCTCTGCGGCCGGGCCCCTGGATGGGCCGGCTGTCAAAGTGGCTGCTCCTGCTGGGGGTCCTGGCCGCGGGAACTTTCCTCTGGCCCGACCTCCGCCAGGGCCTTCGCCGCGATTACGGGACCGCCTATTCGCATCCGGCGGCGCTCGTATGGCAGGGAGAGCGGCTCTGGGCAGCTGACTGGCTGACGCAGACCGTCTACCAGCAGGAATTGCGCGCCGGCCGGCTGAGCACGGTGCGCTCGACCCTCCTGGCTCGGACCCACATCACGGGCTTGGCGGTCTCTGCGGAGCACGTCTACATCAGCGATTCCTGGGCGCGGGCGATCCAGAAGCGGAAGCTCGACGGCCGCCTGACCCTGGTGAAGTCGATCCCGAGCCCGGGGCCCCGGCCCGCGGGCTTGTTCTTCGACGGCCGCTATCTGTGGTCGAGCGACACGCTGTCCGGCCGCATCTACCAGCATGAGCTCGACGAGCAGCTGAGCGTGCTGGCGTCCTTCCCGGCCGCGGGGAAGGCGCCCATCGCCGTTTTCAAGGATGAAGGCTATCTGTGGTCGGCTGACGCGGATACGCGCGTGCTCTATCAGCACCGGCTCGACAACCAGCTCCGGGTCATCGCCGTGTACTCCCTGCCGGAGCTCGACCGCGGCCTGCAGCAGCTCTCCTGCTTCGCTTTCCGCAATGGGGAGGTCTGGCTCGGGCGCGACGGAGTCGACTCCATGCTCCGCCGCCGGCTCGACGCCTTCCGCAAGCGTGAAACTCAGGTCTGGAGGTAATGCGATGATCCACATGCTCCCGGTTCTGCTGCAGGTTCTCTTGGCCTGCGCCCCAGGCGCAGGAGCCGTTGGCCCGCTCATGCATTTCGAGGGGCGCCTGCTGGATGTCCAAGGCCGGCCCTTGAGCGGGACCTACCTTCTGGACTTCCGGGTCTACGACAAGCTGGCCGGAAACGCGGTGATCTGGCTGGAATCCCAGTACGTTTCAGTCAAAGGGGGCTCTTTCATGGCGGAGCTCGGGCGGACGAATCCGCTGCCGGAGAAGGTTTTGAGCGCCGCGCACCGCGTGGCGGTCTCGGCGCCGCCCGGCCTGCCCTGGAAGCCGCTCCTGGCCATCGCGCGTCTGGCTCAGGGTTCCGCGGCGGCGCAGAAGGCCGCCAAGAAGCTCAAAACCGAAGGCCGCAAGGAAGGAGCCCCGGTCCCGCTCCAAGGGGAGGACAAGATCCGCCGGCTCGAGGAGGAGCTGGGCGAGTTCAAGAGGGCTGCTGAGCGCTCCAAGAAAGAGGCGGAGGAGTCCCGCGGGCGGCTGGAAGCTTTGGAGAAGACCGTGCGTGGGTCCGGCCTGGAGCCGGGGGAGGGCGGCGTGCGGATCTATGAGGTGCTCCCGGGCGATACCCTGCGGAGCATCGCGATCAAGCTCTACGGAGACGCGGACCGCTGGGCCGACCTCTACGATGCGAATCACGACCGGCTTCAGAGGGGCGGAGATCCCATGGCGGGCCAGCGGCTCGTGGCGCCGAAGGCCAGATAGGGGGGCGCCATGAACGCTGAAATAGAAAACCAAATGGCCCTCATCAAGCGAAGCCTTCGCGTCCTCTCGCTGGCCGTCCCGCTGGCAGGGCTTCTTGCGGCCCCCTCCCGCGGCCAGGAAACGGTCGGCGCCCGCATCGTCGGCTTCCAAGACGCCCTGACCCTGCGCGTCGCAGACGAGGTGATTCAGTTGGGCCCCGGCTCCATGGGCTACGTGATCCCGGCCGGAGCCAAGACGGCCGTGCTGGCAGGCGAGGCCATGATGCTCGTCGGGAGCGCCTTGGTGAAGGCGGGCCCCGGCGCGGGCTTCATTGTCGTGGACGTCGCCGGGCAGGCGGGGTTGGCCGTTTCGAACGGGGTCGTCGAGGCGACGCTCTCGGACGGCACCCGCGTCGAATACGCGGCGGGGCAATTTCTTTCGCCGGCCGCGGCCGGGGCTCCGTCGCCCGCGGCCAAACCCCCGGCCGCGGTCTTCCAGCCGCCGGAGGCCGTCTCGCCTGCGGCGCCTGCGCCTGCGGCGCAGGAAGCGCCGCCCTTCGACCCGCTGACATCGCTCGCCAACGCCATGTCCAAGCTGGCGCGGCTGGGCAAGCCGGAGTTCAAGGTCGTCGTCGATATCCACCCGTACTACCGTTTCGACGGGACCTACGACTCGAACATCTATATGGTCCCCAAGGACCGTTCGAACGGCACGCCTACCGGGGGCGGAGTGGTCGGCTCTTGGATCACGAGCAACAACGTCGGCCTGCGCTTCAGCGCGCCGATCAACCGCAGGCATGCGCTGGAGGGCGGCTATGACCTGAAGGCCCTCTCGTACGCCAAGCAGTCCAAGACGAACGACACCTTCATGCAAGCCGTGACGGCCGTCTACGCCTACAGCGGCCTGCAGGGCGTCAAGGGAAAACTGACGGAAGGCTATCTCAGCACCACGGACCCGGCCTTCAGCGAGCTCGTCGGGCGCGAGCAGAGGTTCCAGAACAACCTGGGCGCTCAGATCGACGTGGCCCGCAGCCGGCTGTTCGTGTACACGCTCGAGGGGGATCATGCCTTCCATAAGTACCTGAATCCGTCGCTCGCGGCCCTGCTCAACCGCTGGGAAGCCAGCGGAGGCATCAAGGCGGGCATTCTCCTCCAGCCGAAGACCAGGCTCTACGCCGCCTTCCGCCAGGGCGTCATCCACTACTCCGCGGGCAGGCGCGCGAACTCCAGGTCCACTCAGGTCGGCCTGGGCCTGAGCGGACGCTTCAGCGCGAAGCTGAACGGGCTCGTGGAAATGAACGTCAACTCAAGACGGTACGTTGAAGCGTCCGCGGCCGGGCCGCAGACCGTGACCTCCGTGCTCAGCGCCGTGCAGCTGAGCTATCAGCCCGGACAGCGCACGCAGCTCTCCATGCGCTTCAACCGGAACATCAGCGAGTCGACGTTCGGCAGCAACCGCTACTACGTGGCCACGGGGCTGCAGTTCCAGGCGAGCCATGCCTACCACCGCCTCACCTTCGGCGCGAACGCGCAGTACGAGGTGGACCGCTACCCGGAGGCCGGGTCCGTGCCGACTGCGAACGGGCCAATAATCCAAAGCCGGCGCGACGACCTCTACGCGGGAGGCGGCAGCATCGACTGGAAGCTGCGGCCCTGGATGACGCTCGGCATAGCCTATCAGCGGATGCAGAGGTTCTCCATCTACTCGGGGCAGTACAACTACGCGGACGACCGGTCATCGGTGAACGCGCGGCTGAGCTTTTAGTGAAGGTCGTTTCCGGGGGCCAGACGGGCGTGGACCGGGCGGCCCTGGATGCGGCCTTGGATTCGGGCATCCCCTGCGGGGGCTTCGCGCCGAAAGGGCGGCTGGCGGAAGACGGGTGGATTCCGGAGCGCTACCCTTTGGCGGAGTGCGCCAGCGCGGACTATTCCGAGAGGACCAAGCAGAACATCCTGCATTCGGATGCCACGCTGATCCTGTACGAAGGCGAGCTCGACGGCGGGACCCTGCTCACCCGGGACATCTGCCTCAAGAACCGCAGACCCTTCGCCGCGGTGGCGCTCGATCGCCGGACCCCCGGGGAATCCGCGTCGCTGTGCCTGGAGTTCATGCGCACAGCGAAGCCCAGGGTCTTGAACGTGGCCGGGCCGCGCGAGTCGGGCCGGCCGGGCATCCAGGCCCGCGCTTTTGCCGTCCTGCGCGTGGTCTTCTCATCCTGCGCCAGTCCTTCTTGACAGGCCTTCGGCCCCGTGGTAGGATGATTCCGGTAGGGAGGATATGATGAGCGAGAACAAGTGGCTGCCGTACTTCGTGGCGGGCCTCGGCGCGGGCGCCCTCTTCGGCGTCCTGTTCGCCCCGCGGCCGGGCAAGGAGACGCGCGAGAAGATCGGCGACTGGCTCAAGCAGAAGCGCCATGAGACCGAAGAGACTCTGCACGAACTGCGGGAGAAGGCCGGCATCCAGAGGGACAAGCTCGCCGCGGCCGTGAAAGCCGGGCGCGAAGCCTACAAGCAGAACGATCCGAACCTGGTGAAGTCCTAGGTCCTAGGCTTCCTCCGAGTCCGAGGCTTTGGACTCGGAGGAAGATTTCTGGATCGGAAGGCTCGGGGGCAGGGCGGTTCCCACCGAGAAGACGGACTGTATCCCCTGCTGAAGTGTCATGTTCGTCTCGTAGGTCTTATCCTTCGGGACCAGGATGATGTCGCCGATGTAGAGGTTGTTCGTCGGCACGTAGACGCTCACGAGCTCCTCGGAGCCCTCTCCCTTGCTAAGCCTGACCTGGCTGGTCGCGAAGCCGAGGCTGTAGACCCCGGGCCGCGGATACTCCACGAGCACGACGCTGCGGAAGTGGGAGGATGCGCCCGGGGCCAGGACCTTGGCCATCTGCCGGATGGTCCGGTAGAGCCCGCCGAAGACCGGGATCCGCTGAAGGAGCGCCTCCAGGAGGTCGATCAGGCGCCGCCCGGCCGGGGTCGATGCCAGCAATCCTATCCCCAGCAGCAGGAGCAAGGCCGACAGCAGGCCCAGGCCCGGCACCCGGTGTCCGAAAAAGATGATGGCGATCGGGGAGAGCATGCCGTCGATGAGGATCACGATCCAGTAGGCGAGGGCGATCGATATCCCGATCGGCCCGATGAACAGGAGACCCGCGATCAGATAGTGTCGAAGATTGCGCATGACGGTTCGGAATCCCATTATTTCTTCCCCGTTTCGATCTTGAAGGTCTTGAGCAGGCGGTCGTAGACCGGGAGGTAGCGGTCGAACAGGTCGGAGGGCGCGCCGTAGGACAGGGCCAGGTAGCTGTCGCTCAGGCGGATGAAAACGGTCTTGGACTCCTTTTGGACGCCCAGGTGCGCGCTCGGACGGCCGTCCACGTCCGTCCGGGCCTCCTCCATGGCGCCGTGCCAGTCCTTCTCCCGCCAGATCGCGGTCTTCATATCCACGTAGCCGCTCGCGCCCTGGCGCTGCCGGGTGATGCTCAGCGTCACCGGCCGTCCGTCCCTTAGGAGGTCGAGCTGCAGGTAGATCGACGGGGTCTCGTCGCGCCACGCGTCGCTCAGGTGCCAGTCCTTGGGGTAATCGAAGGAAAGCTCGCCGGGGAGGCGGTAGCGGCGGTAGTCGGCGTTCCCGGGGACCTTGGGGGCGGCTTTGGCCTTGTCCACGCACTCGACCGGCTCGAAGGGGTTCTCCGTCGCGCGGCGCTCCGCGCCCGGGGGGCAGCGCACGGGCTTGGGGATGCGCGGCTGCGTGCTCGCGCTCGCGCCGAAGTCTAGAGCGGCCGCGGGCTCCTCCGATTGGGAGAGATCCCGCTCGCAGCGGAACGCCCTCATCTGGTTGGGCGTGGGGAGGGGGCGGTAGCCGCGCGGGCATTGCGGCCCGGCCGCGAAGCCGGGCTCGATCTTTTCGCAGTCGTATTCCCTGCTGGCCTCCGAGGCGGGGATGGGCCTATGGCCGGGAGGGCACGCGCCCCTGGGGGCCGAGAGCCGCACATCGGAGACCGCGCATTTGAACGGATCATAGGCGTCGGAGGTCGTGACGGGCTGGGATCCCGCGGGGCAGTCGATGCCTTTTCGGTAGCGCTCGTCGAGGAGGATGCAGACCCAGGGGCTGCGGGGGTCCGGGGTCCGCGCCGGCCGCGAGCCTTGGGGACAGCGGGTGATGGCCCTGAGGGCGCGCGCGTCGAGCGGGAGGCAGCTCAGCAGCAGGCAGGCGATGATCGGGAACCCGGATCTCATCAGGACGTCCGCGGCCGGCTCTCTGCTCAGCCCAAGAGCTGCGGGTTGCGCATCGTCATCATGGCCGTCTCGCGGGTGATGATCTGCCGCTGGTAGAGAGCCTTGATGGAGGCGTCCTTCGAGATCATGCCCTGGCTGGTGCCGGTCTGCAGGACGTCGTAGATCTGGGCGAGCTTGCCTTCCTTGACGAGCTGGCGGACCGCCGGGGTCGCCAGCAGCACCTCGATGGCCAGCGCGAGCCCCGTCTTGTCGGCCCTGGGCAGGAGGTCCTGGGAGATGATAGCCTCGATCGTGTTGCAGAGCTGGTCGCGGATCGTCTCCTGCTCGTCGCCCGGGAAGGCGCTGACGATGCGCTGGGCCGTCTTGGCCGCGTCCGGGGTATGCAGCGTGGTCAGGAC
Organism: Elusimicrobiota bacterium; assembly: GCA_016212885.1. Taxonomy (GTDB): domain Bacteria; phylum Elusimicrobiota; class Elusimicrobia; order UBA1565; family UBA1565; genus UBA9639. The sequence goes on from JACRDO010000121.1 coordinate 52,440, forward strand.
CAGGTGGCCGGTCTCGGCCGCGGTCAGGGCGGCCTTGATCGACTCGGGGGTGCGCATCTCGCCGATGCAGATCACGTCGGGGTCCTGGCGGAGGGCGTCCTGGATGCCGACCTCGAAGGACGGGACGTCGACGCCCACCTCGCGCTGGAGGAAGAAGCAGCGCACGGGGTTGAAGAGCGTCTCGATGGGGTCCTCGATGGTGACCACCTTCCCGGGCTGGCCCTGCTTGTTGATGTGGTCGAGCATCGCGGCCATCGTGGTGCTCTTGCCCGTCCCCGTCGCGCCGGTGATGAACACGATCCCCCGGGTCTTCTGGGTCAGGGACCCGACGATCGGCGGCAGGCCGAGGGCCGAGAGCGGGTAGATCTTTGTCGGGATGATGCGCAGCGAGGCCGCGATGGTCCCCTGCGCTTTGCAGAGGTTCATGCGGAAGCGCCCGAGCCCGGCGAGGGTGAAGGAGATGTTGACGCGGCTCTCGTCCTGGAAGACCTTCTTGTGGTATTCGTTGAGGTAGGGCGAGGTCATCTGCCAGATGACCGAGGAATCGACCACCGGCCTTTGGGTGGGGGCGACGTCGTGGCAGATGCGGTAGATCGGCGGATGGCCGTGCAGCAGATGCAGGTCCGAGCCGCCCAGCGAGACGGCTTCGCGAAGGAGAGTCTCGAGTTGCGAATCTGTCCCAACCGCCATAGTCCCCTCCCATGCCCGCCCTGGACGGGCGGCGCCATGAAAGCCTAGCGTTAATCCCGGGTTCGTTTCAAGCCCCCGGCGACGGGCGCAGCCCGTCGCCGGTCTTTTGGCAACATTCCCTCAAGAAGGCTTGCATGTCCCGCCTTAGCTTCTGCCTCAAGTTCCCAAAATACCTCGGCGGGCAAAGCCCGCCTCGGGCGCTAGATCTGCGGGTGGCACTCCGGCCTTTGATATACGATTTTGTCGAAGTCGTACTGCTTCTGCTCCAACGCGGAATAATGGGTGTGCAGCATGTCCTTGAGCGAGGCCTCGAAGTCATCGCAGGGCCCGGCGCCGAAGCGCTCCAGGGCCCTGTGGATCTCGTTGGCCGATTGGATCGCGATGGCCTTATGGCTCTCCTCATGGGCCTGCACCGTGCGCAGGGCTTTGTCCCACTGGGCCCGGAGTTCAGCCGGACCTCGGCGGTCCCAGCGCGGCAGGGTGATGACCACGTTCAAGTTCACGCTGAAGGAGGTCAGCCGGCATTGGCCGTCCGGGCCCGGCGCGAATACGTAAGGGGACCGGATGTCGCTGTCCGTCTTCCCCATGCTGTTGCGCCCGAGCGCGGGGTTGTATGGGCCGAGCTTCTCGATCTGCTCTGCAAGCTGCTGCCGGTCTGAGCCATGGATGGCGTAGTACTTGTAGGAGGTCGAGACGTTCACGCCGGAGAGCCGGCCGGCGTGAACGTGGCAGGAGGCTTGGTTGAAGACGGCCCGGGCCGGGCTCGGCCGGCGCGCGGCGGGCGCCGCCTGCCGCCGGTTCGGAAGGCTTCCAGAGGCGGAGACATCGGGGGGCTTGCGGACGGACGCCTGCGTCCTTTGGCTGCTCTTCGGCCGCGGGGGGAGCCATGTCCTGACCGGCGTGGGGCCGGTTCCCGCCTTGGAAATGCCCGGCTTGAGTTGGGGCTTCGGCGCGCCGGCTTCCAGCGCGGACCGGGCGTAATCCTCCAAAGTGAGCGCCTTGGCCGAAGCGCCGGGCTGGGCTTTCGACGGCATGGCGAGCTCGTCCGAAGACAAAGACATCTCATTCTCCGCGGGTGAGAGGCCCAGGGATGAAAGGACGGGCTCCTTGAGCAGAGTGCCGGCCGCGATCAGAAGCCCCGCCGCGGCCGCGGCGCCGCATCCGAAAAACAGCGCGCGCAAGGAAGCCTGGGCTGCGGGTTTCTCCTGCTGAGGTTCGCCGGGCATGGCGGAGGCTCGATTGAGGAGATTCTACGTCTTTTTGCTACCCTATACGTATGCTCCGGATAGGCTCCCTCGTCATCGAAAGCGGGGTCCTGCAGTCGCCCATGGCGGACTGCACGGACCTCGCCTTCCGGCTGATCGGCCGCGAGATGGGCCTTGAGTTCGCTTTCCTGGAGATGGTTTCAGCGCGTTCGCTCCTGCGGCGAAACGCCAAGACCTTGGACATGATGAAGACCGCGCCCCAAGACCGGCCGCTGGGCGTCCAGCTTTTCGGCGCGGACCCCGGCCTGCTCGCCGAGGCCGCGGCCGCGGTGGAAGGGATGGGCTTCGACCTTCTCGACATCAACTGCGGATGCCCCGTGCCCAAAGTCATCGCCGGCGGGGCGGGCGCCGCGATGCTCAAGACTCCGGGGAAAGCCGAGGCAATCTTCAAAAGCGTGGTCCGCGCAATCAAGCGCATCCCGGTCACGGTCAAGACCCGCACGGGCTTCGACGATGCGAGCGGCTGGGAAGCCGTGGAGCTGGCCCGGAGGGCGCAGGGGGCCGGGATCGCGGCCCTCACGGTGCATGGACGCACCCGGAGCCAGCGCTACGCAGGGAAGGCCGACTGGGCCGCCATCGGCAGGGTGAAGGCCGCGGTCTCGATCCCGGTCATCGGCAATGGAAGCGTGATGAGCGGAGCCGACGCCCTCGCCCTCAGGGAAGCCAGCTCCTGCGACGGCGTGATGATCGGGCGCGGAGCCTTGGGCAACCCCTGGCTCTACCGGGAGGCCCGCGCCGCTCTCAAGGGCGAAGCTCCGCGGACCGAGAAACCTTCGCTCGATGACCGGCGCTCCGTTGCGCTCGAGCACTTGGAGCTCGAGGTCCGCTTCGAGGGTGAGCGGCGCGCGGCCTTGAACATGCGAAGGATCGCAGCCTGGTACTTCCCCGGCTTCCCGGGCGCGGCGGCCTTCCGCGCAGGGGTCTGCGCGTCGAAGAGCTCCCTGCGGATTCGCGAGCTGATCGAAGGCTTCGGCCGCTAGCGGCCGGAGCGGCTGTGCGTGGGCGCGCCGATGACGTGCAGCTTCATGAGGTTCGTCGTGCCCTTGAGGCCGAGCGGGGTCCCGGCCACGATGGCCACGACGTCGCCCTTGGCCGCGAGGCGTTCCTCCAGCAGGCGCTTCTCCGCCGTTTCCGTGAGGTCGTCGATGTCGCGGACCTCGTGGATCCTCCTCGGGCGCACGCCCCAGACCAGGGCCAGGCAATGCCTCGTGGTCCTGGAGGGGGAGAAGCCGATGATGGGGCAGGGCGGGCGGCAGTGCGAGATGAGCCGGGCGCTGCGCCCGCTTTCCGTGAACACCGCGATGCAGCGCAGGTCCACCTCGCGGGCCGCGGCCAGGGCCGCGTTGGCGACCGCCTCGGCCGCGGTCGGGCGGCGCGCCCTTTGCCGCTCCTCACAAGCGGCAAAGGGCCAATCGAGCGGAGAAAGGCATCGCTTGGGGCTCGCCTCGGCCTCCCGGATGATGCGGTCCATCATACGGACCGTCTCGACGGGCCAGTCCCCGACAGCGGTCTCCTCGGAGAGCATGAGCGCGCTCGTGCCGTCGAATACCGCGTTCGCCACGTCGCTGGCTTCGGCGCGCGTGGGCCGCGGGTTGCGCGTCATGGATTCGAGCATCTGGGTCGCGGTGATGACCGGGATCCGGGCCATGCGGCCGCGGCGGATGATCTCCTTCTGGATCACCGGGACCTTCTCGATGCTCATCTCCACGCCGAGGTCGCCCCGCGCCGCCATGACCCCGTCGCTCTCGGCCAGGATGGCGTCGAGGTCTAAGACCGCCTCGGGCTTCTCGATCTTCGAGATGAAGGCGGCCTCGAAGCCGAGGCCCCGAGCCGCGCGCCGGGCCTCGCGGACATCCGCGGCCCTGCGCACGAAGCTGACCGCCACGTACTCGGCGCCCTGCTCCAGGGCGAAGGCGAGGTCCTCGCGGTCCTTGGCCGTGAGAGACGGCGCGCTCAGGCGCACCCCCGGGAGGTTGATGCCCTTGTGCTCGCCCAGCTCGCCGCCGTTGACGACCCTGCAGCGGACCTCCGAGCCGCGGACGGACTCGACTTTCAGCTCGATGAGTCCGTCCGAGAGCAGGATGCGGTCCCCCCTGCGGACCTCGCGGGGAAGCGGCGCGTAAGTCGTCGAGACGCAGGCCGGGCCGCCTGCGACGCGCTTCGATGTGATGGCGAACTCCTGTCCGGCCGTGAGTTCGACGTTTTTCCCGCCCGCCAGGGGTCCGGTCCTGATCTTGGGTCCTTGGAGGTCCGCGATGATCGCGAGGGACTTCTCCAGCTTGCGCCCCACGGCCCGGACCGCGCGGATCGTCCGCGCGTGCTCCTCATGCGTCCCGTGGGAGAAGTTCAGGCGGGCCGCGTCCATCCCGGCGCGGACCAGGGCTTCGATGGTTTCGGGCGAGCGGCTGGCCGGCCCGAGCGTGCAGACGATCTTGGCGAAGCGGAAGGATTGTCGCATCATCGAAATGGGAGCATAACAATTCGGGCGATAGCGGGGATAGGCCTTTGGTCCTATCCCCGCCTAGGCCGTTGGACGCTCGAAATATGGACATTTCCTGGTACAATAGTCCTAATAGATGCTTAGGCACATCGTCCTCCTATCTTCTCTTCTGCTCCTTCCGTTCGCGTCCTACGCGCAGACCTCGTCTTCGCTCGCTTCCTCCAAAGAGCGCATCTCGCAGGTCCTCGGCCAGGTCCAAGATGTCCTAGACTCCGCGGCTCCGCTCGACGCCCTCTTCGACGGCGCCAATGCCTCCCGCGGCTCCGGCTCCGCCTCCTCCGCGGATCCGGATTACGCGCGCCTGCGCCAGATCAAGGACGTGCTGAGCAACGGCACCTCCCTGGACGGCCAGGCTATCGGGCCCTTCGTCTTCAATCTCCAGGGAGGGGACCGTGTCAGCGCCCAGGTCGCGGGCCTCGAAGGTTTCGTCTATGCCGAAGCCGAGATCGAGCGCACGCGCGGAAAGCAGGCCGCCATCGGGAACCTCAGCGACTATTTCAACTATCTCGACGCCCTGCTCAAGCCCGAGCCGTGGGCCGGCGAGGTCCGCGGGCAGATCTCGGCCCTAAAAGCCTCGAACCTGCCAGCCTCCGAGAAGTACGACCGCCTGATGGACATGGTCAAGGGCTACACCTCGGACCTCCAGAAGCAGGTCGCGTCGTCGGATAAGTCCGCCTGGATCAAGAAGGCCCGCATCTACGAGATCTTCCCAAGGGCCTACAACCTTGCCGGCAAGCGCGAGGCTTACGGCGCGCGCTCGGAGTCGCCGCGCTTCTTCGCGGACTTCAAGGCGAAGGACCTGCAGCAGATCAAGAGCCTCGGCTTCGACGCGGTTTGGACCATGGGCATCTTCCCCATCGGCAAGCGCAACGTCTCCGGCACGGGCGGCGGGTCCCCGTACTCCATCCGGGACCACGAGGCCCTCAACCCGGACCTGGGCGCCGAGGAGGAGTTCCGCGCCTTCGTGGCCCGCGCCCATTCAGCGGGCCTGCGCGTCATCATCGACTTCGTCCCGAACCACACCTCCATGGACTCCAAGCTGCTGCTGGAGCACCCGGACTGCTTCGTCAACATCCCGGCCAACCAGTCCAATCCGCACTCGCCGCCCTACGGCTACTTCGACCATTACGACTCGAACTCCGGGCGCTGGCTCTGGATCGCCCACGGCGGCTACGAGTCCTTCGGCCAGGTCTCGCCCTGGATCGACACGGCCCAGATCGACTACTCCAATCCCGCCATGCGCCGCGAGATGTCGCGCATCGTCAAGAGCTGGGTCCTCCGCTTCGGCGTGGACGGCTTCCGCGTGGATATGGCCTATCTCGTGCTGAACTCGAACTTCTCCCGCGCCTGGCGCAAGGCCATGCCACCGGGCGAGTTCCTGGAGCAGATGATCGCCGGGGTCAAGTCGCAGTACCCGGAGACCGGCTTCATCGCCGAGGCCTACGACAACTGGGACGATCTCTCCCGCGTGGGCTTCGACATGGAGTACGGCAAGAACAACATGAACCGGCCCGGCGGACACTGGGGCTGGTACGACGCCATGCAGAGCCGGGATCCCGGCTGGATCCGCGAGGCCCTGGGCCGCGCGGCCTTCCTGCGCTGGCAGAGCGGTGGGAGCGGCATGCTCGACTTCGTGGGCAACCACGACGAGGCCTCGCCCCAGCGCGCATTCGGAGATTGGATGTTCGGGGCCTCTTTCCTGACTTTGATGATGCCGGGCAACCTGCTCTTCTACGGGTCCCAGGAGATCGGGTTCGACAAGCCGAGCTCCAACGAGCCCAAGTCCATTCCCTTCAACGTGCCGGTCCAGGTGGATTGGGCGCATCCGGACCAGCAGATCAAGAGCTTCTACGAAGAGACCTTCGCGCAGGCGAAGCAGCTCAAGGCCGAGTTGGGCGACTGCGACATAGAGGCTCTCGACCCTGTGGGCGCGGGCTGGGCCGGCTACATCCTCATCGGCGAGAACGGGAAGAAGGCGGCCGTGGTGGCCAACCCGACGAACCGCACCGTCAGCGTCCGCATCGACCGCCCGGAGCACGGCGTCTGGGCCAGCCGCACCCTCCAGCCTCTAGGCTACGCGCTGATCAAGCTCTGAGCTTCCGCCATAGGACCACGGCCGCTCCTGCCGCCAGGACGAGCGCCGCGCAGAGGGCCCCCAGCTTGATCCTGCGGCGCTGCGCCCAGGAGCGCATCGCGGCCGCGAAGGCTTCGCTCTCCGCGTTATGGATGGGCTGCGCCTTCGCCTCGAAAGAGCTCGCCGTCCTCTCGAAGATCTTCCAGCGGTTGGAGAGGAGAAAGCGCGAGGCCGCGTCGATGGATGCGCCGGCGAAAGGCTTTCCGGTTCCGTGGATGACTTTCTTCCGGGTTGCGCCGCTGAGGCTGCGTCCGGCTTGGGCGATCATCAGCGCATTGTAGGTCTGGATCAAGTCTTCGAAGTCCTTGCGGGCCGAGCTGAATTCCTCGAGGCGCATCCGGACGTCGGCGCTCAGCCGCTCGTGCTCGGGCGCGAGGCTGCGCGGGTCGTCCGCTTTGAAGCAGGAGTCCTTCAGGATAGCGAGCCTCTGGAGCATGGGGGTCAACTCGTCCATCCGGCGGGCCAGCTCGGCCTGTGCTTCATCCAAGCGCGCGGCCATGCGTTTTTCACCGGCCGAGGAGGGGTCCTCTTGGGCCGGGCAGAAGGGCGCGGCCAGGCACAGCAGAATAAAGGGAATGGCGGTCCTAATCACGCGTCCGGTATACTATCATACTGTACGCGCATGTGGCCTCGACAGGCATAGGCTATAATCTCCCCGGCCATGCTCCTCTGCGGAACGTTTCTCTTTTGGCCCGCCTCCGCGCTGCTCTGCGCCGCGGCCGCGTGGGGGGCCGCGTATTTCTTCCGCATCGCGGCCATCGCGACCGCCTACAAGGCCAAAGTGCTCTGTTCGGGCCTTTTCGTATCAGGGCGCCGGCCCGAGTCCCTCATCGACGACGTATCCGCGGACAGCTACCGCATCCTGCGCCTCTTCCGCGCGGACGTGGACCGCGAACGCCGCGCCGTCAGAGCCTCTTTCCTCGGCTTGCGCAGCCGGACAGCTGTCTTCCGCCCGGGCCTGGGCGCCACGCTTGCGATCGGCTCCATGCCTGAGGAGAGAACCCTCCCGGCGCCAGCTCCGGCGGACCCAAACCGGCCGTGGCCCGAGGGCGAACCCGCGGCCATGCCGAAGGATGAGGAGTCGCCGCTCTTCAGGGTGGTCCGGGCCGCTTTCACCGAGCCCGATCGGCGCAAGCTCAGGCGCGCCCGGGCCGTGGTGGTTGTCCGCGACGGCCGCATCATCGCGGAGCGCTACGCGCCGGGATTCGGCCCGGCCACGCCGCTCGCCGGCTGGTCCATGGCCAAGAGCGTCCTGGCCGCGCTTGCAGGCATCCTGGTCCGGGAGGGCCGCCTGTCGATCGCGGGCAAGGGCCTCCTGCCGGAGTGGACAGGGCCCGGGGACCCCAGGGCCGCCATCGCCTTGGACGACCTCCTGCGCATGCGCAGCGGGCTCGAGTTCGCCGAGGTCTACACGGACCCGCTCTCGGATGTGACGCGGATGCTCTTCGCAAGCCGGAGCGCCGCGGCTTTCGCCTCCGCGAAGCGGCTATGCGCCGAGCCCGGGGCCGTCTGGGCCTATTCGAGCGGCGCCACCAACATCCTCTCGCGCATCCTGCGCCTGGCCCTCGAGCGGGACGGGGAAGACCACCTTTCTTTCCCGCGGCGGGCCCTCTTCGACCGCATCGGCATGCGCACAGCCGTGCTGGAGCCGGACCCTGCCGGGGATTTCGTAGGCTCCTCCTTCATGTTCGCCTCGGCCCGGGATTGGGCCCGCTTCGGCCTGCTCTTCGCGCAGGACGGGGTCTGGGCCGGGAACCGCATCCTGTCCGAAGGCTGGGTCTCCTACAGCGTCGAGCCGACGCCCCAGTGCTCAGGCCTGCGCTACGGCGCGCATTGGTGGCTCAAGCTGACCAAGGAGCTGGGGGGAGAAAGCCCGGCTGCTGCGAAGATCCCGGCCGACGCCTTCTTCGCTCTGGGGCATGAAGGCCAGACCCTCACCGTGATCCCGTCGCGGAAGCTGGTCGTTGTGAGGCTCGGCCTTTCCGTGCACGTGGACGCGTGGGACCACGCAGGCTTCCTAGCCGATGTCCTGGGAGCGCTGCCGAACTTATGACGCCGATCAAAAGCCTCTCCTTCGATGGATTGGCCGAAGCCGCGGCGGAGCTGGGCGAGCCCGCATACCGGGCCCGCCAGCTGTCCCGGTGGCTCTATCAGAAGCGGGCGGATTCCTTCGACGCGATGGGGGATCTCCCGAAGGTTTTCCGGGCCGGGCTCGCCAAGAGGTTCTCCGCGGCCAAGCTGGATGTCCGCCGCGTCCTGCGGTCCAAGAAAGGGGATGCGGTCAAGTTCGCTTTCCTGTGCGCGGACGGCCGGGGCCTCATCGAAAGCGTGGCGCTATTGGACGGCAAACGGCGGACCGCCTGCCTTTCCTCCCAGCTCGGCTGCGCTTTGGGCTGCCGGATCTGCGAGACCGGCCGCATGGGGTTCATCCGCAACCTCGCGCAGGAGGAGATCCTCGGCCAGCTCATCGGCATGAACGACTATCTTTGGGCCCGGGAGCGCCGGCTGGTGAGCAACATCGTCTTCATGGGGATGGGCGAGGCGCTCTCGAACTTCGAGAATTTCAGATCCTCCCTGGCCATCATCATGGGCGAGCACGGCTTCAATCTCGGAGGCAGGAAGATCACCGTGTCCACCGCCGGGGTGGCGCCCTCGATTGAGCGCCTCATGGAAGAAGACCTCAACGTAGGCTTGGCCATCTCGCTCAACGCGTACTCCAACGAGACCAGGAACAGGCTCATGCCCATCAACCGGAAATACCCTATCGAGACCCTCATCGCCGCGGCGCGAAGGTATTTCGAGAGGACGGGCAGAAGGGTCACCTTCGAATACGCGCTCATCGAGGGGGAGAACGACACGCCCGAAGCGGCCGAAGCCCTTGAGAAGCTGCTCAAGGACCTCGTCTGCAAGATCAACCTCATCGCGCTGAGCCCTTGCTCCGCGCGGGTGAAGAGCCCTTCCCCGGCCCGGGTCAAGGCGTTCTCCGACGACCTGCACCGCAGAGGCCTCTGCGCAACCATCCGCCGGAGCAGGGGGAGGGACATCTTCGGGGCGTGCGGCCAGCTCGGGCGGCGCCCATAGGCAGTTGAGGATATCGCTCCCCGCCAGGAGGAAAGTATACAATAGCCTGCGATCATGCCGGGGCTTGAGCGCGCTCCATCCGTCTCGCCAAGCAGATGGCTGGGCTGGGCCGCGGTCGCGTCGGCCGTGGCCCTCGCCGCGGTCCGCTCCGAGCTCAGCGGCCCCAGCCTCACCCTGCTCATCGCCAAGGCTCATCTGCATCCGGAGAGCTTGGGCGCTGACCCTCTGGTGCAGGCGGCCTTGGGCAGCCCCTACGGGCTGGGCCCGCGCATCGTCGCGGCCCTGCTGGCATGGCTGAGCGCTCATCTGGGCGCAAGCCCGGAGACCCTGGCCTCTTTGCTCCAGCTCGCCTTGTGGGTCTGCCAGGCGGCCCTCATGTTCCGGCTCGCCGGCGCCGCGACGGGCGACGATGAGGCGGCTTTCTTCGCCACGCTGTTCTTCGGGCTCTGGATGCCTCTGGGGCCCACCGACGCTCCCTATGCCATGCCGCGCCTGGACCGCTCCCTAGGCCTGGTGCCTCTGCTGTGGGGCCTCTGGAATCTGATCCTCGGCCGGCGCTGGCGCGCTCTGGCCGGCATCGCCTCAGCCACGTACCTTCACGCGAACCCCGCTCTGCACCTCTGGCCCCTCATGCTGGCGGAGGACATCCTCAACGCCTGGCGCGATCCGCGCGAGCGCCGCGGCGCCGTACTGAGGCTGGCCGCGGCAGCCGCGGCCGCGCTTCCTCTGGTGATGTCCGCTGGAGGCGAGCCGTTCGCAGAGGCGTCTCATGAGGCTGTGCGCATCAGCCTGCTCCAATTCGCCCCGTGGATCGGCGGCTTCGGGATATCCGCCGCGGACTTCGTTTTCTTCATTGAAGGCCTCGTCCTTCTGGCCTTGGCCGGCTGGCAGGTTCGCCGCCTGCCGGGCCTGCCCATCCTCCTGCGCGGCGCCGCGCTCTGCGTCCTGATGGCCTCTTTGGGGACCCTGGCGTACCGCTTCTATTCTCCTGGCGCCCGGTTCTGGGGCCTGATCGTCAAGCTTCAGCCCTGGGTCAGCCTCTATTGGCTGGAGCTGAGCTGGCAGTTGATCCTGGCCGCATGGACCGTCTCCTTGCTTCGCAAGGGCGACAAGCTCTGGCCAATCTTCCTGCTTCTGCTCGCGATCTCGTTCAGGCATGATTTCATCCTTCGAGCGGCCTTGATCGGCCTGTTCATTGTCCAGCTTGCGCAGATGCGAAGGACGGCCGCAGGGCTGGTCGCCGCGGCCGCGGCGCTGCCGTTCCTTTACTGGCTGGCCCCTCGGCTTTTCCATCAGGCGGCCGCTTGGATCGGCCTGAGGGGGGGGCTGTTTCTGCTTCCTGCCTTCAAGCTTTCAATGGGGGCTGCTCTGCTGGCGTGCCTGGGCCTGGGGGCGCTCCTCGCGAAGGTTTCCGGAAAGAAGGCCGTTCTCCTGGCTTGCGCAGCCGTGATCCTGCTTGGGGTCGAGGCGCGCAACCGTCCGCAGAAGATGGACCCCGACCTTGCGCGCATGGCCGACTGGGTGCGCGAGAACACGGCCCGCGGCGCCCTGCTTCTGTTCTCGCCGGCGCCTCACTGCGCGCCCTTCGTCCTGCGCGCCGAGCGTCCGGTCTTCGCGTGCAGGGAATACGTGGGGATCACCCTGCTCTACTTCCACGCCGCCAAGCCGATGATCGAAAGGCTCGACGCGGCCGGGCTCAGCTTCGAGCATATCCGGACGCCCCGGGAGTTCATGGAGATGGGGCGCTTGGAGCCGGATACCCGGGCCGAAACGGTCATGAAGCTGGCGGAATCAGGAGGGGTGGACTATCTGCTGGTGGAGGGGGAGCGGGCCTGGGCCGGCGCGGCCCTCCGCCGCGAGGGCGCATATTCGCTGTATCGGTTGGAAAAGCCGTCCAAACTTCCCAAACATCGTAGGTTTGGACGTATCGAACCTACATCGTTTGGTAAGTTCGATACGCCTGCCCGGCATTGACGCGCCTCCCGCTGAAGTGGCATCATTTGAAATCGCCGTTGGAGGGAATCCATGCCTGACACCGTTGAAAAGCTGGTTCTCAAGCCCCTGGACCTGGATTGGCTCGCCACAGCGCTGAAGCTCGACGAGATGTTCAATGAGAAACCGGCCTTGGAGAAGCTCCTGGCCAGCTTCCCGTCAATCAACCTGGAGATCTGGCCCAAGGGCCGGGATGTCCTCCAGGAAGGCGAGCGCGGGGACGATTTCTTCGTCATCTACAAGGGCAAGCTCTCCGTTTGGCACAAAGGCCGCGCAGCCTCCTCCAAGCAGATAGGGACCCTCAAGCCCGGGGACTTCTTCGGCGAAATCGGCTTCCTCCTGAAATCGAACCGCTCGGCCACGGTGCGCACCGAGGTTGAGTGCCGGATATTCCGCATTCCGGCCGATGAGTTCTCCAAGGTGCTCACCAACAAGTTCCTTGAGCGCTGGATCAAGCAGGTGGCCTGCGAGCGCTTGACGCGGATCTTCATGCCGGAGTCCTCCAAGTAACTTGAAGATCGGAATCGGGACGAGTTCCGCGGCGGACCCAGTGTCCGCCGCGGCCGAGGCCGTCGAACTGGCCAAAAAGGCTGTCCCGGATCCCTCCCTGGCCCTGGCCTTCGGCTCCATCCGCTTCGATCAGAAAAAGCTCCACGAGGAGCTTTGCCGGCGCATGGACCCGAGCATCCTCATCGGAGGCTCCTCCTTCGCCGAGATCACCAACGCCGGAGTCTCGAAGGGCGGCGTCGCCGTTCTGCTCCTCTCTCTGCCTGGGGCCCAAGTCCGCTTTGCGCACGCGCAGGCCGGCCCAAAGCCCCGGGACACGGGCGAGGCCCTGGCCCGCGGCCTCTCCTGGAGGCGCGGCCTTGATTCCGGATTCCCGGTGGCCCTGCTCCTTACCGCGCTGGCTTCGGGCCATGAGAACGAGCTCATCCGCGGCCTGAGCGAGGCCGTGGGCGGGCTGCCGGTGTTCGGAGGCATGACCGCCAGCGACTACGACCTGGACCACGGGGACCCGCAAGCCTGGGTCAACTACCAATATTGCGGAGGTTCCCTGGCGCGGCAGTCCTCGCGCTTGGCTCTGCTGGACCTTCCCTCCGCGGACTGGCGCGTCGGCTTCGGCTTCGGCCACGGCTGGAGGCCCGTGGCTCCGCCCCTGGAGCTGACCCGCTGCCAGGGCCACAAGGTCTATGAGGTCGGGGGCATGCCGGTCTTCGACTATTACCGGCAGTTTCTCGGGGAGTCCGAGTCCGATGCTTTCTTCGGCCACATGATCCAGCGTTTCGGGTTCTCCCTGCTTCTTGAGGACGAATCCGGCCGTTCGCTCATCAAGCTGCCGGTCTTATCCGATATCAAGGATGGCTGCATCCATTTCTTCCCGGCCGAGGACCTGCAGGGCCGCCGGGCCCAGTTGCTCCAGGCCAGCCGCCGGGGACTGCTGCAGGGCGCGCGCGAGGCGGCCGAGCGCTGCCGGGCCTCCCTGGGCGGCTGGGACCCGGCGCTGGTCATCATGGTGAGCTGCTGCGTGCGCCACGGCATCCTGCACAGCCGCGTGGACGACGAGGTCGCGGCGGTGCGGGAGGTGTTCGGCCCCTCTGTCCCGATCTTCGGTTATTATTCCGGCGGGGAGATCGCGCCGTTCCTGAGCTCGTACGCCGACATCGTGGACCCGAAAAAGAGCCTGGCTGGCTCGTACTACCACGCTTCCACCGTGTGCCTGCTCGCCTTATCCAGCCGCCGCGCTCCGGAGGCGGTGGCTGTCCCTGCGCCTGCGGCGCGCTCCGAGGATCCGAAGGAGCTCGATAGGCTTTCGCGCCTGCTGAGCAGGAGCGAGGATATCCAGGACCAGACCGAGGGCTTCCTCGCGAACTTGAGCCGCAAGTCCTACCGCGACGCGGAGCGCATCCGCAAGCAGAACGAGGTCATCCACCGCTACACGCCCCATGAGGTCTGGAGCCGCATCGGCGAGGGCGTGGCCCGGGGCGAGTACGAGCTGCCGGACTCGGAGTTCGTCGGCTGCTTCCTGTTCATGGACGTGAAGGGGTTCACCTCCTACAGCGAGGAGCACACCCCCCAGGAGGTCGTGGCGGCGCTCAACGCGATATTCGCGCCCGCGACCGAGGCGATCTACGAGTGCGGCGGAGACATCGACAAGTTCATCGGCGACTGCATCTTCGCGGTCTTCAAGGACTGCGGGGACGCAATCGAGGCCGGCCGCAGGCTGCTCGCCCTCTTCAGGGAGCTCGGGGCCCGGCAGAACCCTTTCACGGTGAGGATCGGGATCAACTCGGGCCGCGCGGTCAGGGCCAACGTGGGCTCCAAGGGCCGGCGCGAGTACACCTTCATCGGCGACGCGGTGAACACGGCCCAGCGCCTGGAGTCCAACTGCTCGCCCGGCAGGCTCCTCCTCTGCGAGGAAATCTACAAGCGCACGCCTCCGGGCGCCTTCGCCTCAGCGGAGCGCAGGGAGATCGCGCTCAAGGGCAAGAAGAACCGCATCGCGGCCTACGAGTGCTCGATCTGAGCATCCTCGAGTCCGGCATCATGTTCCTCATCGCCGGCCTGACGATGGCCGAGCCTGCCCGGGATGAGCTCAAAGTCTCCTACCAGGGGCCTTCGCAGATCGAAGTCGGCGGGCCCTTCGTAGGGATCGAGATGCACGAAGGTTCGCCGCTTTTGAACCGGCTGAATTTCTACTACCCCATCGCGAACAGCGTCGATTCAAGCACCGGCTACTGGCAGAGGGGCGGCTCCAGGGTGATGTCCTTGGGCTTGAAGATCGGGGACGGTCCCAAGACGTGGATGGATTCGGAGCCTTTCAAATACGAGTACACGCCGTATTGGGCGTCTTTCCGGAGATCGGACGGCGAGAAGACGATCCGCGTGGCCTATGAGTTCTGCAAGAACAAGCCGGCCATGACGGTCACGATCGAATTGACGAACGATTCCCCGGCGGCCAAGGGATTCGAGCTGTATTCGCATCTGGAGGCTTCAATCAAAACCAGCCATACGGCCGCGCTCAAGGACAGGGCCTGGACGGAATACGATCAAGCCGGGTCGTCGATCTACGTCAATTACGAGAGCAGCGAAACGGGCGACTTCCAGATGTTCGCGGCGAACGCGGCCCAGCAGCCAGCGGGCTTCATGGCCGACTCAGCTGCCGCTGGTTTCCCCGGGGCCGGTGAGAACTGGTGGATGAACAAGGCCGGGGATCTGCCCGGTACCGTGATCAGCAGGACGGAGCCCAGAAGGCCCTTGATCGCGTATGCCTACAAGAAGAACTTGGCGCCCAAGGAGACGATGACCGTGGCGCAGATCATAGGCTCCGCAAGACTCGGGGAAGGCAGGGAGCTGGTCAAACATCTGCTGGGGAGCTATCAGAGCGAGACGCGGCTCTATGAACGGTTCGTGCTTGAGAAGGCGCTCCGCGAAGGCTCCATTGAAACCGGCGACGAATACCTGGACCGTTCGGCCCGCTGGGCCAAGGCCGTTCTAGCCGTGAACCGCCATTACCTGGACCGCGACATGGTTCCCATGCCGTGCCCGGCTGAGTACAACTTCTTCTTCACCCACGATGCGCTTGTGACCGATCTGGCCGCGGCGAATTTCGACCCGGGCCGCGTCAAGAAGGACCTGGAATACATAGCCGGGCACGCCGGCGCCGACAACGCGATAGCGCACGCCTACTACTGGAAAGACGGCCGATACGTCACGGAATTCGCCGGCGCCGACAATTGGAACCATTTCTGGTTCGTCCTGGTCTCAGGCGCGTACCTCAGGCATTCCGGGGACGCGGAAACCGTCCGGAAGCTCTATCCGTACTTGGCCAAGAGCATCAGGCTGATGCTGTCGAACAATAAAGACCACCTCATCTGGGCCTATCGCCCGGACTGGTGGGACTTCGGCAACAGCTTCGGGCCGAGGTCGTACATGACCATCCTGGCCATACGATCTTTGAGGGAATTCGCCTATATTTCCACAGCGCTCGGCATGGATCCGTCGGAATCGGCCGGTCATGAAGGCGAAGCCTTGAAGCTGCAGGAGCAGCTGAACGCGCGCTTATGGGACAAGAGGCTGAACTACTTCATCAACTATTACGGCGACGGCAAAAAAGACGAGCATCTATACATCGGCTCGCTGCTCGCGGCGCATTTCAACCTTGCGGATCCGGACAAGAAGGCCGCCTTGATCAAGACGGCGCAGGAAAAGCTGCTGGAGGCACGGACCGGCATCTACAACGCTGTCCCAATGGATTTCCAGAAGCTGGAGGGCTATCTGAAATTCAACGGCCCTGAGGAGGGCGATCCTTTCTACTACATGAACGGCGGGATTTGGGCGCACGGCAACGCGTGGTACTCCCTGGCGCTGGTTTCCGCGAACAAGAGGGACGAGGCTTTCCGGTTCGTGAAGGACGTGATGACGATCGACGGAATACGTCTCGGCCCCAACGGGCAGTACGCCATGTACGAATGCCGCAACGGCAACAGGCGCAGCCCCGAAGACTACGGCAAGGTGGACAAACCCCAGTTCTTATGGGCCGCCGGGTGGTATCTCTACGCTCTCTACGACCTTCTGGGCGTGCGCGAAAATGAATGGAACATCAGCCTGGATCCATGGCTGGCCGGAACAATGGCGCGTTCGAGATACTCGCTTCATGTCCGCGGCAGGCCGGTGCTGGTCGAAACCGGCGGGACTGGGAAATACATAAAAAGCATCAAATACGACGGGGTCCGATACCCCTCCGCGGTCGTTCCGGAGAAAGTCCGATTGAACGAAAAAATCGAGATAACGCTGGGAATCCCGGGAATGCCGTATGTCGCCAGCGCAGGCTCGATTCTGAAAGATGTCCGCTACGACGCCTCAGCCGGTAGCCTCGTCGTGGAGCTCAAGGCGTTCAAAGGCCACAAGAGCGCCGTGGCAATAATCTCGCCCTTGAAGCCCGTATCGATGTCGCTGAACGCCGGTGAGCTCAAGACCTGGAGCTGGCGCAAGGACAGCGGCGTCTACAGGATAGATGCGAGCATCGAGCACAGTGCCGAAGAGGACGCCGTAACCGTCCGTTTTTGACGTCCCGAACATCCAAGCTCAGTCGTCCTGGGCCGAGGCGCCGCCGGGGACGCGCTCGCCGGAGAAGCGCTTGGCGGCGAACAGGTAGACGGGCGCGAGCAGGGTGAAGATGACCGCGAGGCTCAGGAAGCCCCCCATGGCAGAGAGGGCGTCGAAAGCCCAGCCCGCTGCGAGGAGCGTGAGCATGCTGATCGCGCGCGAGAAGCCGTAGACGAAGCCGGTCACCGAGCCCAGGTCCTTTTCGGGGATATTGGACTGCATGTAGGCCACGGCGCCCAGCTCGTTGCCGATCATGGCCGCGGCGATGAGGAAGGAGACGGGGATGGCCACCCAGGCCGAGGGGATGAGCCGGTAGAGCCACATGGAGAGCGACGCCCCGGCGGCCAGGCGCAGCCAAGTCGAGAACCGGCTCGTCTTCCCGAAGCGGTCGAGGTAGAAGGCGCCCGCCAGCTCGCCCAGGTTCCAGGCGCCGATCAGCACGGCGGCCATCGCCGGGTTGCGCAGGACCTGGGTCGCGTAGACGACCGCCACGAGGGTGTGGAAGATCTTGTGCACGGCCGTCAGCGGAATGTTGATGAAGACCAGAGAGCGCAGCCGGGGGTTGGAGAAGACGTGCTTCATCCCCTTGACCGTGTCCGCGTACCACGCGTTGAGGGATTCGCGCCAGCCCTTCGAGGCGCCGGGCGCCTCTCCCTCCGCCTCGTCCTCCTTGGGGCGGAGGTTCCACAGGCGCAGAGCCGTGAAGGCCACGGCGAGGCAGAAGGCCGGGTGGATCCAGATCGAGGTCATCGCTCCGAGCGCTGAGACGACCGCCCCGGCCCCGAACACTCCGGCCGTCGCGGCGATCTCGCGCCAAACGTAGAGCCGTCCGTTATAGACCCGCAGCGCTCCTTCGTTCCTGCCGACGATCTGCGGCAGGGCCGCGCGCCGCGCCACGTCGAAGAGCTCATAGCCGAGCCCGTTGAGGATGAAGGCCGCGTAGACCGCAGGCAGGGCCAACGCCGCGCCGGAGGCGAACACGAAGGGCAGAGCCAGGGTCGCCGCCATCTGCAGGGCGGCGGTGAGCGCCATGGTCCGGCCGGCGCCGATGCGGTCCACGATGGCCCCGCCGACGAAGCCCGTGACGAGGCGCGCAAGCTCCGCGCTCAGGTAGAGGGTGCTGACGGCCATGGCCGCGTGGAAGGCGTCGAGCATGAGGAGGGGGACGGCGAGGTTCAAGGCGTCGAGCCCCGTCTTCACGATGGAGACGCCGACGGCGTAGAAGCGGAATCTGCTCTTCTGCTGGGGGGAGAGCTCGGGGGCCGGCGCCGGGGTCGGCTGGCCGGCATCCCCGCTATTAGATGATTCGGGCCGGTTCAGCCTGCTGAGGCGGCCGAGATTGACCGCGTTCTGCTCGGCCGGCTGGAGATCGCTGGGAACAGCTTCTGGGGCCTTCTGCCCTTCCAGGAGAGACTGCAGGGAATATCCGCCTCTGCGCAGGGAATCCGGAGAGGCCTCGGGAGAAGCGATTGAATTTACAAGAGGGGCCGCCTGCTCGGATAAGGCCGCGGTCTTCTCATGCAGGGCGGCGGCTTTGGCGGGCTTGGGAGCCGGGGAATTCCTTCCTATTAATAGGGTCGGCGCATGGTCCCGCAAGCCGCTGCCGTAGAATCCGCGCCTAACGATCTGCGCGCCCTTCAGGAGAGGCTGGGCCGGGGCCTGCGCTGAGAGGGCCTTAGGCCGCGCTATGGCGCTCGGCGTGATGATCGCGGTCTGAGGGAGAACGGCTAGGGTGAGCGGTCCAAGGGAAAGGCTTCTGTCCGCGGCGTATTGCCAGCCAAAGGATATCTGGGAGACGATCGGAGCGGCCTGAATGGGCTTGCCGCTTCCACTCGGGCCGATGGATGCGGTCTGAGCCCAGACTTGCGGGCCTGGAGAGAAAATGACCGTCAGAGCCGCGAGCAGGATGGAAAGAGCTCTGGAAAAGATCATATCTCCGCTCTTTATAGCAGACCAGTCAGGAGACCGAAACGGTCTCAAGGCCCAGCGCGCGCCGCATTTGGTCCCAGCGCAGGGTAGGCCCTATGCCGTCGAAGACGGGGCCCGCGGGCCCAAGACTCTTCCGAGCCTATGCGTTAAGATATGGCTGAAGGCATCATGCGCAACCACATCCTGCTCGCATGCGTCCTGGCCGCGGCTTCGCCCGCGGCAGGGCAGACGATCTACTCGCCCAGGGTCTCCGGGCAGGGGGTCAGCGGGGTCGCGGGAGCGATCCCGGCTCTGGGGACTCCTTACGCCTTGCCTGGGCTCCAGCCGCTCTTCACGAGCCTGCCCATCCCAGCAAGCCTGCCTGCGGTTATGGTCCCCAAGGTCTCGGTCCGAGCTTCGTTGGCCGCGCCGGAGGCGGAGCAGGCGCTCGCGCAAGCCAAGGTCCGCACAGAGATGGCCTATCTGGCGGAGGTCATCGAGGGGGATGCCCGATCCAGCGGCAATGTGCGAGCGGAGGAAGGGTTCAAGAAAGCGTTCGATGGCGCTGAGAAGGCGGGCGGGTCAGTCCAGGCAGGCGATGTCCGGGCTGAGGCCGGCCTGCCGGAGCGGCCTTCCCTGGGGAGGGCGCAGTCCCCATCGGAAGGCCGGGCTCCTGTCCCGGCCCCGTCCTTCGACTCGTGGACCCGAACCGAGCCGAAATGGCGAAACGCCCTTCGCGCGCTGGGCAGCGTCGTTTCCGCCGGCATCGGGCTCTACGGAGGCTGGAAGATCGGCGACGTGGCCTACTCGCTCTTCCTTCACCGGGCGCCGCTGGCAGGCGGATTGCTGGCAGCCGCGGCCTTGGCCGGGGCCGCGTACTGGGCGCGCCGGTCAAAAACCGCGGGCCGGCCTCAGCGGCCGGTCATCCCGGCGCTGATCGTCTCCTTCGCGGCGAGCGCGCTGGGCAACCTGCTCTGGACCCTCACCGGCTCAGCCGCCGCGGGGCTCGGGCTCGGGGCTCTGCTCGCCATTGGGCTCGGGCTCTACGCCTCCGGGGCTTGGGCCCGGCCCAAGCCTTAGCCCAGCCGCTCCAGCACCTTCAGGGCCTTCTCGGTGTTCTCGGCCGCGATCAGGATTCGGGATACCTGCCCTCCGACAGCTGTCCCGTAGACGTTGGTGATGTTCACCCCGCCTTCCCCCAGGGCCATCGTGACCTTGTGCAGCTCCCCGGGCTTGTCCTCCACTTCGACCGAGATCATCTTGCTCTCCACGCTGGCGAACCCCGCCTTGGAGAGGACAGCTGAATAGTCGCCCTCCCCGTCCAAGGCGACGCGCACCAGCGCGGAGTCGTCGCGAACCTCCGAGGAGAGCCCGATGATGTTGATGCCCCTCTCTGCGAAGCGCTTGGCGAGGTCGGACAGCGCGCCCGGCTGGTTGGGCAGGAACACGCTGTACTGCTTGATGAGCGTGATCTTCACGCGCTCAAGGGACGACTTTGAACTCCGCGGCCTTCAGGACCTCTCCCGAAGCCGCGACGACCTCGACCTTCCAGGCTCCGGCGACGATCTTCTTGGAGCTCCAGGTCCTCATCCTCGGGTACTTCACGCTGAGCTCGACCTCGGCCGCCTGCTTGCCGTTGAGGGTCCAGACGTGTTTGACCGTAGCCGGGACGTCCTTGGCCTGGATCTCGGTCCAGAAGTAGACGCTGCCCACTTCGGCCTTGATCTCCCCGGTCTCCTGGGCGCCGGACGGCTCGCGGTCCTGGATACCGGTACACACGGCGCTGCGGCTGACCGTGATGTCCGTCTTGGGAGCCTGCTGGTCTGCGGTGTTCGGCTGAGTCTGAGCGGTCACTGCGCCGGCCAGCGTGGCGAGCAGGACCGCGGCCATCATTTTCTTCATTGTTGCTCTCCTTTCGTTTGCGGTTGTTGGGTCAAGTCTTCCCTCGAGATCTGCGCCGCGTAGCGGCGGCCGGAGTCGAAGAACTTCAATTGTACCTTGGTGAGGCTCTTGTCGTGGACCCGGTAAAACCGCTCGCGGGGCTGGAATTCATCCCCGGCTTTGATCCAGTCCCCGGTGCCGGGCAGGACCCAGCGCTCGAACCGGAAGGGCTGGTTCCCGGCGGGGAGCCTGGCGGCCCACCGCTTCTCCTTGGACAGCAGCCCGGCTTCCGTCTGGCCGCTTAGGCGCCCACCCACGAAGACGAGCACGATCGAAAGAGCCTCAGCTTCCGAGCTCTCGACCACGTCGTAGGCGCTGAGCTCGAAATTGGCCGGAGGCTCGGCCGGAGCCTCCGAGGACGGGGCGGCGTTCGCCCAGCTGACCAGAAGCCCGAACCATGCAGCCAGAAGGATCTGCTTCATCGCGCTCGTATGCGGAACGTGTACTTGTCCCGCGTGTTGACTTCCTCCGGCGAGGCCGCGCGGATCTCTACCTGATATGTCCCGGGCTGAAGGGGCTTCGAGAACGAAACAGGCTCTCCAGCCTTCTTGGAAGCGGCGGCGGCCGCGGTCTTGCCGTCCTGGTCATAGAGGGTCGCGTGCAGGCGGACGCTGAGCAGGCCCGTGGCTTCGAGGACGATCTCGCCAGCTGAGTAGACGTTGAACTCGAAAACGTCGGCGTCGCCCTTCGGGGCGAGATAGGCGTCCACGGACTCGCCGACCTTCATCGCCTGCGCCGTCGCGGTGCTGTTGTTGGGCTCCCATTCGAGGCCGTCCTGCCAGGGGATGAGGATCTTGGCGAGGGTGTAGGGGGCCTTGGGGTCCGACTTCCTGCCGGTCTTCTCGATCACGACGAGATAATAATCCCCTTTGCGAAGGCCGTACCCGGTGAGCACCTCCGGCTGCTCCTTGCCCATGTTGTCGGCCTTGACCAGCTCGCTGCCGATGTCGTCGCGCAGGGAGAGCGAGAGGTCCATGCCTGGGACCGCGCTCAGCTCGGCCCGCAGGATGGTCTTCTTGTCGTCCCCCAAATGCGCCTTGAACCAGTCCGCGTCGCCCGCGGGAGAGATGGCGCCTGTGATCGAATCCTGGATGAAGGGGTTCGCGTCCAGCCGCTGGTCGTTGGGCTCCAGCTCGGTCTTGCCCTGGTAGGGGACGAGCTCGCTCAGCAGCTCGTAGGCCACCTGGGCGTTCGCCGCGGGGAACTTGGGGCGCAGGCGCAGCAGGAACTGGGCCGGCGCCTTGACGCCGAAGCTGTGGAGGCTCTCCGGCTGGCCGACGCCGTTGTCGTCGATCTCCTTGACCTTGTAGCCGTTGGTGTCGTAGACCTCGAGCACCGGGTCCACGCCCGGCACCTCGCTGATGTCTGCGTTGAGGGAGTAGAGCCCCTCCTGGCCGGCCTCCAGGCGGAACCAGTCCTCCTCAACGTAGCCGGTGTCGTCGGCCAGGAGGTTGCGGGACGGAAAGTAGTGGCCGCGGATGAGGGACCCAGGCTTGATCGCATTGGCCTGCAGGGCCTTGTCGTTGGGCTCCCGCTCCCGTCCCTCCGCGGAGTCCAGGCTCAGCTTCATGCGGTAGGACTGCTTGAGGTCCGTGTATTTGTCGTTCTTGTTGGCCAGGACGATGTAGTAAAGGCCTTTGTCCAGGCCCACGTCGATGAGCTGCTCGTCCCCTCCGGCCGCGGTCTCGTCCACGCGCTTGAGGTCCCGGCGGTCTTTGTCCTGCACGGCCAGAGTCAGGTCCGCCCCGCGCATGCCCCCGACATAGAGGGAAAGGTTGACCGGCTTCTCCGGCTCGAGGCTGAAGACGTCCGCGTCCTTGGCTGAGGAGAAGGCGCCGATCACGAGGCTCGCGTTGAGCGGGATCTTCTGGGCCTGCGTGAAGTGGTCGTTCGGCTCCTGTTCCCGGACCGTGCGGCTGCAGGCGGAAAGCAAAAGCGCGGCCAAAGCGGCCGGAATCCAGCCTGCGGCTCTCATAAGCCCTGATTCTATCTCTTAGAATCGGGCGCCGCAATCTCGCGCGTCGGACGCGCGAGATATCCATCTTTGACAAAGCGCATCCAGATGGGCGCGGCTGCTGTCCCTCCGGCCCTGCCCGGGCCCAGGGGGATGCGCATGTCGTCGTGGCCGAGCCAGACAGCCGCGGAAAAGTCAGCGGTGGC
>JACRDO010000122.1 GCA_016212885.1 Elusimicrobiota bacterium
GAGGGCCAGCGGGAAATGTTCGACGTGCTCCGCCTCAAACGATACCTTCCTCCCAACGTTGTCGCGGCGTAGGTCATAGGTCCTGACCAACCCAGCACTCGACCGCTTATCGTCGGAAAATCCTCCATTCCCTTGCTTTTGTCGGCTCATAAGTAAGAAACTTCCGCTAGGGCTTCCGGGCTGCCAGTTCTTCCCAGCGGTCGAAGAGCGCCTGGACTTTCAGCTTGGCGGCTTCGAGCTTCTCCTGCCGTTTGCCGAGCTCGGCGCAGTCGCTGGCCGCGGCGGGGTCTTCCAAAGCAGCGGCCGCCAGCGCGGCCTGCTCCTCGGCGGTCGATATCCCAGCCTTCCAGGCCCAGGTCACGCACGGAGTGCGCGGCGGCATCGCGGACGGTGAGCCCGGGAGCGGCGTCCTCGCAGCGGTCATGCTGGGGCAAGTAGCCGACCCGGACCCCGCGGCGGGGAGAGAAGAGCCCTTCGTCGGGCGTCTCCAACCCGGCCAGGATCTTGAGCAGGGTGGACTTGCCCCCGCCGTTGGAGCCGATGAGTCCGGTGCGCTCGCCTTCGAAGAGGCCGAAGGACAGGTTCTCGAAGAGCGGCCGCGCGCCGAAGCTCTTGGAGAGGTTCTGAGAGCTGAGGAGGATGGCCATGCCGTTAGGGGAAAAAGAGACTGCCCGCACCGCGAGGGGGCGGGCAGTCTTGGACCGTCGGAAGCTTAGACCTTCCGGACGTTGCCGGCGCGAGGCCCCTTGTCGGACTGCTGGGTCTCGAACTCGACGGCCTGATTCTCGGCCAAAGTCTTGAACCCGTCGCCCATGATGGACGAGTGGTGGACGAAAAGATCCTTGGAACCGTCATCCGGCGTGATGAATCCGAAGCCCTTCTGGTCGTTGAACCACTTCACTTTTCCCGTAGCCATTATGTTTGTGTTCCTCTGGGTTGCGTCGTCTTCAGACATTCGTCTATGCTGAGGGGAAGCATCTCCCCACCGCATTATAGCAAAGGCCGCGGGGACTTCCAAAAAGGCTTTGACGCATCGGCTCGGATATGACATATTAAGATAGGGATCGGAGGCGTTTGACATTTTATGCCCGAGTGGAACCAGTGGAAGACCATCATCGAGCCGTTCAAGATCAAGTGCGTCGAGCCGCTCGGGTTCACCACGCGCGCTGAGCGCGAGCGCGTCCTGCGGGAGGCCGGCTACAACCTCTTCAACGTCCCGGCCGACAAGATCCTCATCGACCTGCTGACGGACTCCGGCACCTCCGCGATGTCCGCCGAGCAGTGGGCCGGCGTCATGCGCGGCGACGAGTCCTACGCCGGCGCGCGCAGCTTTTTCGCGCTCGAGCGCGCGGTCCGGGAGCTGACCGGCCTTCGCGAGATCATCCCCGTCCACCAGGGCCGGGCGGCTGAGCGGATCCTGTTCACCATCCTCGGCGGGAAGGGCCGGACCGTGCTCTCGAACTCCCATTTCGACACGACGCGCGCCAACGTCGAGTTCTCAGGCGCCCAGGCCTTAGACCTGCCGGTGCCTTGCGCCTGGCGCTTCGAGAAGGCCGAGCCCTTCAAGGGCGATATGGATGTGGTGGCGCTCGAGGCCAAGATCCAGGAGAAGGGGGCCTCGAACATCCCGCTGGTCGTCATGACGGTGACGAACAACTCGCTCGGAGGCCAGCCGGTCTCGATGCGCAACCTGCGCGAGGCGTCCGAGGTTTGCCGGCATTACAAGATCCCCCTGTTCCTGGACTGCGCCCGCTTCGCCGAGAACGCCTATCTCATCAAGCGGCGGGAAAGCGGATATGCGACCCGGTCGGTGCGGGAGATCGCCCGGGAGATGTTCTCCTATGCCGACGGCTGCATGATGAGCGCGAAGAAGGACGCCTTCGTCAACATCGGAGGCTTCCTGGCCTTGAACGACCGGGAGCTCGCCCGCAAGTGCCGCGAGCTCCTGATCATCGGCGAGGGCTTCCTCACCTACGGCGGCCTCGCCGGGCGCGACCTGGAGGCGATGGCGATCGGCCTGCGCGAGATACTCGACGAGGAGTACCTCCATTACCGCATTCGCTCCATCGAGTACCTGGCCGAGGGCCTGCGTCGCTGCGGGGTGCCTATCGTCGAGCCGCCGGGGGGGCACGGCGTCTACGTGGACGCCAAGATGTTCTTCCCGCACATCCCGCCGGAGCGCTACCCGGGCCACGCCCTCGTCTGCGAGCTGTACCTGACGGGCGGCATCCGCAGCTGCGAGATCGGCTCACTGATGTTCGGAAGGCGCACAAACGGCGTCTTCGAGCCGGCCAGGATGGAGCTCACGCGCCTGGCCATGCCGCGGCGCGTCTACACTCAGAGCCACGTGGATTACGTCATCGAGGTGTTCGGCGACATCGCGAGCCGGGCCGGCTCCGTCAGGGGTCTGAGGCTCCTTGAGGCCTCGGAATACTTAAGCCACTTCACGGCCAAGCTGGCGGTGGAAGCCTGATGAGGCAGCGCATCATCCTGGTCACGTCGGATAAGGCGCTCGCGGAGGCCTACTCGAAGGCCTGCGAGGTGCGCAGCGCCGCCTTGGATACGACGCTCTCCATCCAGGACGCGCGCAAGCTCTGGCAGAAGGAGGACACCCGGCTCGTCGGCGTCGTGGCGGACTCCCAATCGATGCGCGAGGTCGAGCGCCGCTTCCTGATGCAGCTCCACTTAGAGCCGGGCGCTCCCCCCCTCATCTTCCTGGACGCCCAGCAGCCCCCCAACCCCGCGGCTTCGACCGAGCCGGTGCTCCGCCTGCACTGGCCGCTCGACCAGGCGGCTATGGAAGGCCTGCGCTCGCTCGGGGCCACCCCGATGATCTTCCTGACGGACCCGACCCTGCATTTGACCGGGATGCTGCAGGGCCGGCTCCAGTCCATCGGCCTGCAGCCCATGATCCTGGAGTCCACGGTCGGCGCCGCGGAGCTGCTCAAGGCCCCGGCGCCGCCGCAGGAGGAGGATAAGCCCGCTGAGAAGGGCTGGACCCTTAAGCGCCTCATCGGCGGCGGCAAGGAGGAGAAGCCCCCGGAGGAGCCTTCGGGCCAGCCGGCCACGACGGCCGTCATCGTGCTTTGGAAGGGCGACGTCTTCGATGCGGAGATCGTGGACCAGCGCCTGAAGCAGGACGTCCAGAACCTGAGGATGTTCCTGGTCAGCAGCATGGGCTGCGTCCACGCGGTCGAGCGGGCCATGAAGCGCTCGCGCCCGGGGTTCCTGCCGCGCGCGTTCTTCGGACAGGCCTTAGACCTCCTGCTGGGCCGCCGGGTGGACGACCCGCGCGAGCTGGGCCGGGTGCTCTACTGCGACAATTTCAAGCCTTCGCTGGTCCAGGCCGCGGCCAGCTTGATGGCGGACGGCTACGAGGTCACCGCTTCGATGAAGGCCGAGGAGGCCATCGAGCTCGCCCAGAGCGACCGCTACCACATCGCGGTCGTGGGCGCGGCCCTTGCCTACGCCCAGCACACCGGCATAGAGCTCGCGCAGAAGATGCGCGAGTTCGACCCGGACATGCGCATGATCCTGATGGTGGACCGCTATCCCCTTCAGGCCGCCCTGCAGGGAGTGAGCCAGGTCGTCGAGGTGGGCCTAGACGACGCCCTCCTCAAGCCGGTGGAGCCTTCGCGCTTGAAGTTCTCCATCTCCCGCGCGCTTGAGCGGCGGCGGCTGCTCATCGAGAACGCGCGCCTGCTCGAGGAGCTCCAGGTCACCAACCAGCAGCTCGAGCAGCTCAACAGCTTCCAGTCCAAGTTCTTCGCGACGGTGGCCCACGACGTCAAGAACCCTCTGACGGCCATCCGCGGCTACGCGGAGCTGCTCTCCTGGAAGATCAAGGAGGTTGACCTGCTCAAATGCGTCAACCACATCATGTCCTCCTCCAAGACACTCGAGGCCCTCATCTCCGACCTGGTGGACTTCGCAGCCATCGAATCCGGCAAGCTCCGCATCATCATGGTGGAGATGGACATCTCCCAGGTCGTCGCCGACGTCCGCTCCCGCGTGCAGGTCGTGGCCGACAAGCGGCAGATCAACTTCCAGGTCCTCGTGCCCGAGGGCCTGCCCAAGTTCACCGCGGACCCCCTGCGCATCGGGCAGGTCATCCAGAACCTCTGCACGAACGCGATCCAATACACCCCGGAGAAGGGCGCGGTGTACCTGCACGTCTCCCGCGGGCCGACCTTCGTGACGGTCAGCGTGCGCGATACCGGCATCGGCATCTCGAAGGAAGACCTGCCCAAGATCTTCAACCGGTTCTTCCAGGCGCAGAACGCCCAGCAAATGCGGCGGGCCGGCTTCGGGCTGGGGCTGAAGATCGCGCAGGAGATCGTCAAGGCGCACGGGGGCGGGATGGGAGTGGACTCGGAGCTCGGCAAGGGCTCGGTGTTCTATTTCACCCTGCCGATCCCGACCGCCGCGGTCTCGGCCGCGCCTCCGCCGGGCGGCCCGCCGCAGGTCCCCGGCGCGGCCGACCGAGCGCTGCCGCGAGGAAGCGCCGCCTCCGAAGGCTTTCCGGGCGCGGCCCCCGCCCTGCCGACCCTCGGAGGGCCCTTCACCCCGCCGCCTAGGTCCATCACCCCGCCGCCCAGGACCCCGCCGCCTACGAAAATTTAATATCCTGGTTTCCATGCCGGTCAGGGACGTCTCATCCCTCAAGCGCCTCCTGCCGGGCCGAGTCTTCGACGCAGAGGCCGACCTGCTGGCTTACTCCTACGACGCGGCCCTCGAGCGCGCCCGGCCGGACGCAGTCGTCATCGCGAGGACCGCCGAGGACGTGCGGAAGGCCGTGCAATGGTGCGCCGAGAGCCGCTCGCCTTTCGTCGCGCGGGGAGCGGGCACGAACCTGAGCGGCGGCTGCGTCCCCCTGAGGGGCGGCGTCGTCATCTCGACGGCCCGCCTCGACCGCATCCTCGCGGCCGACACCCAAAGGGGCGTGGCCGTGGTCGAGCCCGGCGTCGTCAATCTAAACCTCCAGAAGCGCCTGGAGCCGGCCGGCTGGTTCTACGCGCCGGACCCGGCGTCCCACAAGATCTGCACCCTCGGAGGCAACCTCGGCGAGAACGCCGGGGGGCCGCGCTGCCTCAAGTACGGCGTGACCACCCACTACGTCAAAGCCCTCGAAGTGGTCATGCCGGACGGCGCCCTGGAGAGCTTCTCGATAGAGGATGAGGGCCCGGAGATTCTCAGCCTCCTGGTCGGCTCGGAGGGGACCCTCGGCATCGTTACGAAGGCTTGGCTCGGCATCGTCCCTTCGCCCCCCGAGATCGTCACGGTCCTCGCGGCGTTTAAGTCCGTCGAGGAGGCGGCGGCCTGCGTGGCGGCCGTCATCGCCGCGGGAGTGCTTCCGCGGGTCATAGAGGCGATGGACCGCCTGAGCGTGGACGCCATCGAGGCCTACGCGCCCGCGGGCTATCCGAGGGCCGAGGCCATCCTGCTCATCGAGCTGGAAGGGGAGGGGAAGTCCCTTGAGCTGCAGCTCGACGAGGTCTCCTCGCTCTGCCGCCGCCACGGCGCCATCGAGTGCCGCTCGGCGAGGGACCTGGCCGAGCGCGAGAGGCTCTGGGAGGGCCGCCGAAGCGCCTCTGCGGCTTTGGCGCGCCTGGCGCCGAACGTCCTGGTCGAGGACGGCGTTGTGCCGAGGAGCCGCCTGCCTGCGGCCGCGCGCCGCGTGCGCGAGATCGCGCAGGCCCACGGGACGCCGGCGGCGCTGCTCTCCCACGCCGGCGACGGGAACCTGCATCCCCAGATCATCTTCGACGAGCGCGACCGGGAGCAGACCTCGCGCGTCAAGCGGGCGGGGCTCGAAATGCTGCGCTCGTGCGTCGAGCTCGGAGGCTCGGTCTCGGGCGAACACGGCATCGGAGTTGAGAAGCGCGCCGCGATGACCTGGCTTTTTTCGGACGAGACGATCAGCCTCTTCCGGCGGCTCAAGGCCGCCCTCGATCCAGAGGGGCTGGCCAACCCCGACAAGGTCCTCCCGCTGCCCGGCGAGAGGGCCCCGGGCGAGACCCGGCCGAAGGCCCGGCCGCCGACGGACGCGGCGGCGGCCCTCATCGAGGCTGTCCGCCAGCGCGCCAAGGACCGAAGGCCTTTTTCGGTCTTCGGCGCGCGCACCAAGGTTCCGGAGCAGATCGCGGCCGCCGGGAAGGGTTCGGCGCTCATCACCCGGGCCCTCTCCAAGGTCGTGGAGTTCGACCGGGAGGACTACGTCGCGACGGTCGAGGCCGGCATCAGCCTGGGCGAGCTCAAGAGCAAGCTTGAGCCGGAAGGCTTCTTCGTCCCTCTGCCCATGTCGGCCGGCACGGTGGGAGGGATGCTCGCGGCCAAGCCCTGGCCCGGGGTGCGGGAGGGGATCCTGGGGATGAGGGTCCTGCTGGCCGACGGCTCGGTGGCGGATCTGGGAGGGAAGGTCGTCAAGAACGCGGCAGGCTACGACGTGCCTCGGCTCCTGCTCGGTTCCTGGGGGGCTCTTGCCGTGATCCTGGAGGTGACGCTCAGGCTCTCGCCGATCAGGCCCGCTCTGCCCTCGGAGCTTCCCAAGCCGCGGCCCCCCCGCTTCGGGACCTGGCAGGCGAGGCTCAAGAAAGCATTCGACCCGCACGGCCTGCTCAATCCCTGGGTCGGGGAGCTCCGGTGAGCGGCGTCTTGGGACGCCTCCTGACGGCGCTCGGCGAGCGCAGCTGCTACGACGCGGTCAGCCAATGCAGCCGCTGCGGCTACTGCGAGCAGGCCTGCCCCACCTACGTCGCCTCCGGGCGGGAGCCCCAGTCCCCGCGGGGGAGGAACCAGCTCGCGCGCCTCCTCCTGGAGGGCAAGTTCGAGGATCCCTTGAGCGCAAGGGAAGCGCTCTCGACCTGCCTGCTCTGCGGCGCCTGCACGAGCGTCTGCCCGGCTCATGTGCCGACCGCGGACATCGTCCTGGAAGGGCGGCGCGAGCTCTCGGGCACGAGGTCCGCCTGGCTCCGCAAGGCCCTTCATCATCTGTTCGTGCGGAGTCCCGACATCCTGGCGATCCTAATCCGGGCGGGCTACGCGCTCAAGCGCTCGGGGCTCTCCCGCCTCGCCGCGCGCTCGGGCCTGCTGCGCCTCATCGGCCTGCGCGCCCTCGCCGAGGCCGACGCCCACGTGCAGGAGACCCCCAAGCGCCTGCTCTTCGAGATGCTGCGCGAGGACACTTCTCTGAAGGAAGACCGGGCAGCTGCCTGGCGCTACTTCGCTTCCTGCGGCCCGAACTTCGTGTTCCCCCGCGTGGGCCTAGCGACGATCCGGATCCTGAAGAGGGCTTGCGGGAGGGGCTCTTTCTTCGACGGCCGCTGCTGCGGGCTGACGGCGTACAACTACGGGGACCTGGATACGGCCCGGGCCTTGGCCCGCATGAACATCGAGCGCCTGGAGAGCCTGCGCGGGGAAGCCCCGCTGATCGCGGACTGCTCCTCCTGCGCGGCGTTCCTCAAGAGCTATCCTCAGCTCTTCCTGCGGGAGGCGGACTGGCGCGCGCGGGCCGAACGCTTCGCCGCCAGGGTGCGCGACGTCGTCGAGATCTCCCCGTCCCTGCCCAAGGACGCTCTGCGCGAGGCCTTCGCCCTCCACGACTGCTGCCGGGCCAGGCACGGCCAGGGGCTCTCCCAGCAGCCGCGCCGGGCCCTCCAGCCTGCGTGCGCCCGCTGGCGGGAGCTGCCGGAATCCGACGTCTGCTGCGGCGGCGCGGGGCTCTTCGCCTTCAAGCACCCGGGCCTTTCGGAGGCGATACTCCGGCGCAAGGTCTCGGACATCGCGGCCTCGCAGGCGCGCGCGGTGGCGGTCTCGGGGACTTCCTGCCTCATCCAGCTTGCCCGCGGATTGAAGAAATACTATCCTGAATGCAGGGTCGTCCATTGGTCGGAAGCGGTCTGCGAAGCGCTGGATCACGAAGATGGGTAGACGGCAGGAGCTGGAGCGCAGACAAATGTTGTTGGCCCGTTTCGGCCGCCGCATCGCGACCGAGACGCGGATCGACAGCCTGCTCACCGTTATCGCCGAAGAAGTCCGGCACATCCTAGGGGCGGACCGCTGCTCGGTCTTCCTCATCGATTTCGACAAGCACGAGCTCTGGACCAAGGTCGCCCTGGGCGTCGGAGAGAAGGTCCTGCGCGTCCCCATGGGCCAGGGCATCGCCGGGTTCGTGGCGAAGACCGGCTCGGCCGTCAACATCCGCGACGCCTACCGGGACCACCGCTTCACCCAGGACTTGGACAAGCTCACCGGCTACCAGACGAAGAGCCTCCTCGCCGTCCCCCTGAAGGACCGCGAGGGCAAGGCCCTCGGGGTCTTCGAGGTGCTCAACAAGACGAAGGGGCCCTTCAACGACGAGGACGAGGGCTTCCTGCGCATCCTGGGCGCCATCGCCTCCTCGGCCATCGAAAACGCGCGCCTCTACGAGAACCTGCGCAAGTCCCACCTTGAGACCATTTACCGCCTGGCCATGGTGGCGGAGTACCGGGACCAGCAGGACACGGCTTCGCACCTGCGGCGCATCTCGCGCTACACCGCCATCATCTCGGCCCAGCTCGGCCTTGCCTACGACTTAGTCGAGGACCTCCGCTACGCGAGCCCCCTGCACGACATCGGCAAGGTGGCCATCCCTGACGCCATCCTGCTCAAGCCCGGCAAGCTCACACCCGACGAGTACGAGGAGATGAAGAAGCACCCGGTCTACGGCGCCAAGATGCTTGAGGGCGCCGAGTCGCGGCTGCTGCGCCTGGCGCGCAACATCGCGCTCGCCCACCACGAGCACTGGGACGGCACGGGCTACCCGCACGGCTTGAAAGGGGAGGAGATTCCCCTGGAGGCCCGCATCGTCTCGGTGGTGGACGTCTTCGACGCCCTGACGACCCGGCGCGTCTACAAGGGCGCCTGGACCATGGATGAGACCTTCCACTACATGGCGGACCAGTCGGGCCGCCTCTTCGACCCCGCCATCATCGACGCTTTCCAGCAGTGCAAGCCGCAGATCGAGGAGATGTGCGTCGATGAGCGCTCCCGCGCCGTTGACGAGGCGACTGCCTGAGTTGCGGCAGCACCGGGGCGCCGGAATTTGCTAAAATCCAAAACCGACGCGGGCGTGGTTCAGTGGTAGAATGCTACCTTGCCAAGGTAGAGATGAGGGTTCGATTCCCTTCGCCCGCTCCAAGTTTCTCGGTTGATTCCTCGACGACAGGCCCGGTCAGGCTGTCGTTTTCGTTTTCTCACATAGGCCCTAAGGCCTAGCCCCTGCTAGGCCCAACGACGCAGGTTGTTGAAGGGTTCCCCGGCTATCCTATCAGCGATTTACAGCCCCCGAAAACGATTCGGGGAGCCTATTGTTTATTGGAGAACTGATGAGGAAACTCTTCATTTCGACGGCGGTCGCTGTATCAGCCCTCATTTTTGCGGTGGTCCTTTATCAGCGCCGACCAGCGCCGGTTCCGCTCGGAGACGACCTGCGCGACGCCCCGCGCTCCATCAACGGGGACGTCAAGAAGGTCCTTCAGGACCTCAAATCCGGGGAGCAGGACTCCAGCGTGCCGGAGGTTTCGGACCACGTGACGGTCGAGCCGCCCCCCGGCCTCCCCGCGGACATCTCCGGCCCGAGCGTGAAAATCTATTTCGTCAGCGTGGGCCAGGGCGACTCGGAGTACATCGAGCTGCCCAACGGCAAGAACGCGCTCATCGACGCCGGCCCTCCGGACCCGAAAGGGGTGATCTACCCGGACCCGAACAACCCCGCGCCCCCGCCGGACCCGGACACCCTGCCGGATCCGCCCATCGCCCAGTTCCTCTCCGAGCGCGGGGTGAGCAGGATCGACTACATGGTGCTGACCCACCCCCACGCGGACCACTACGGGGGCATGCGGTACATCTTCAACAAGCTCGAGGTGGGTCATTTCTACGATACGGGCATCGACAACTCCGCGGCCACCGAGGACGACGGCGTGCGCGAGAAGGCGAAGAACGAGCCGGGCTGCGCCATCTCCTATCCCGCCGAAGGCGACACCCTGGAGTGGGGCTCCGGCGTCGAAGCCAAGGTGTATCACAGCTGCCCCAACCCGGGTAAATCCTCCGACTACGGCCCGGAGGCGGGGAACTTCATCAACGACTGCTCCATCGTCATCCGCCTCGCCTACCAGGGCTCCTCGGTCCTGTTCGTGGGCGATATGGGTGGAGCGGCCGAGGTCCAGGTCGCGCAGACCTACGGCGAGAAGATCCGCTCGAACGTGCTCAAGGTCGGACACCATGGCAGCGCGCACTCCACGGCCGAGGCTTTCCTGAACGCGGTGAAGCCCAATATCGCCTACATCGAGGTGGGCCACAACAACTACGGCCACCCCACAGCCTCCACGCTCTCGCGGCTCAAAGATGCGGGCGCGCTCATCCATCGCAGCGACCAGGACGGCACCCAGGAGTACTCGATCGGCGGCAAGCCTCAGGTATTGAGCTACGAACAGACGCGATATTAAAGCGATGCCAGGGCGCAGGGTCCTCATCACAGGCGCGACGTCCGGGCTCGGGCGCGAGCTGGCCCTCCAGCTGGCCCGGGAGGGCTGCCGGCTCGCCCTGACCGGCCGCAGGGAGGAGCGCCTAAAGGAGACCGCAAGGGCGGTCTCCTCCGCGGGCGGCGCGGCCCTAGCGCTCGCGGGCGACGTGAGGGACCCCGCCTGCGTCCAGCGCCACTACGCGGCAATCAAGAAGGAGCTGGGGGGGCTCGACTGGGCCATCCTCAACGCCGGGATCTCCAAGTCCTCGAGCGCCCGCGACAGGTTCTCCTCCGAGGACTTCCGGCGGGTCTATGAGACGAACGTCTTCGGCCCGGTCTACTGGATCGAAGCGGTTCTGCCGGACATGCTGGCCGCTCGCTCAGGGGTCATCGCCGGCATCGCGAGCGTCGCCGGCTTCCGGGGGCTCCCGCGCTCAGGGGCCTACAGCTCGAGCAAGGCGGCGCTCATCGCGACCCTGGAATCCCTCCGGGTGGACCTGCGCGGGAGCGGGGTGGAGGTCGTCATCGTCTGCCCGGGCTTCATTCGCACGGAGCTGACGGAGAAGTGGAAGCCGGAGGACATGCCTTTCCTCATTGAACCCGAGGCCGCGGCGCGCAAGGCGATCGCGGGGATCAAGGCCCGGCGGCGCATCGTGCACTTCCCCTGGCCGTTTTCAGCCGCGGTGAAATACGTGGTCCGGAACATGCCGGGCTTCCTCTACGACCGCGTCGCCTCCAGGGCCACGCGCCGCAGGCTCAAGCAGTCTTAGGCTGGGGTTACTTCCCTTTTCCGCAGCACTTCTTGTACTTCCTGCCGCTGCCGCAGGTGCAGGGGTCGTTGCGGCCGACATCCGGGCCGGTCTTGACCACGGTTTTGGGCTTCTCGGTCCGGGCTTCCTGGGTGAAGGCTCCGGAGGAGATCTCCGCCTGGTGCTTCTCGACCCAGGCCTTCACCGCGGCCTGGTCCTTGATGTTCACGCCGTCCTTCTCCATGCGGGCCGATATGGCCTTCAGCTGGGAAAGGAAAGCCGGGTCCTTCCAATGGCGGAAGAACTGGCGCAGGAGGCCCTTCTTCTCGAGCTCCTTCATGTCCGGCATCGCGCCGCTGGCCGCGGCCGTGGCCGCGGCTTCGGCCATCTTGGGCGGAACCGCGGCTTCAGGCGTCGTGTCCGCGGGCTGCTTGCCGAATTTCTCTCTTAGGGCCTTCAGAGGATTCCACATAAGAGTCTCCTGACGATCGAGCTTATCAAGATTATGTAAGTTTTGCCGCCTCCTGGCAACTTCATCCCGCTGATTCTTGGTATCATACTCCAGGTCCACGCTATGGAGCAGATGATGACCGCCGCGCTGGTCCTCAACATCCTGGGAGTCCTTCTCCTCTTGGCGGTCATTGTCCTCGCGCTGCGCAGAGGCAGGGAGCCGTGGGTGGATAAGATCGTGTCGGGGCTCTCGTCCTTCGAGGGCCAGCAGGCGCGCTTCGAGACCACCCTGCGCTCGGAGCTCGGCTCAAGCCGCAGCGAGTCCGCGGAGGGCGCGCGCAGCGCGCGCGAGGAGCTGGCCGCGCGCGTGGGGGATTTTCAGAGAGCGATAGAGGACAGGCTCAAGGCCGTCGAGAAGGAGAACGCGGCCAAACTCGACGAGATCCGCCAGACCGTGGACGAGAAGCTCCATACGGCCTTGGAGAAGCGCCTGGGAGAGGCCTTCGAGCGGGTGAGCGAGCGCTTGGAGCAGGTCCACAAGGGCCTGGGGGAGATGCACCAGCTCGCCGTCGGCATGGGGGACCTGAAGAAGGTCCTCTCGAACGTGAAGAGCCGCGGGGTCTGGGGAGAGATGTGGATCGAGAAGCTCCTGGAGCAGGTCCTCACACCCGCCCAATATGTGAAGAACTTCAAGCCGCGGCCGGAGAGCGCGGAGATCGTCGAGTACGCCATACGCCTGCCGGGAAAAGGGAACGCGCCGGTCTGGATCCCGATAGACGCGAAATTCTCGCAGGAGGACTACCTCCGCTTAGTCGACGCCCAGGAGAGGGCCGACCTGCCGATGATCGAGGAGGCCTCGAAGAGCCTCGAGGCGCGCCTGAAGGCGCAGGCCAAGGACATCCGGGACAAGTACATCAACCCGCCCCTGACCACGGATTTCGCCATCCTCTTCCTCCCGGTCGAGAGCCTCTACGCGGAGGTGCTCCGCCGGCCAGGGCTCTGCGAGAGTCTGCAGTCGGAGTGCCGCGTCGTGGTGGCCGGCCCAACGACATTCACGGCCTTCCTCAACAGCCTCCAGATGGGGTTCCGCACCGTCGCCATAGAGCAGCGGGCCTCCGAGGTCTGGCAGACCCTGGGCGCGGTCAAGAGCGAGTTCGGCAAATTCGGCGACTTGCTGGCTAAGACGCACAAACAACTCGAGACGGCCGCCAAGACGATCGAGGACGCCACGAAGAAGACCCGCACCATCGAGCGCAAGCTCCGCGACGTCGAGGAGCTTCCCGGCGCGAAGGCCTCAGGCGCCATCGAGTCCGAGCAGGAGCAGATAGAGTCCTAGTCCGTAAGCTAGTATTCCGGCCATATACCAGGTAATACGAGCGAGGGGCCGGAAAGTTCCCTGAGGGATTCAGCGTGCTTTTGCGTCCAAGCAAAAGTGCGGAAGGGGGGGGATTCGAACCCCCGAGGCGGGGTTGCCGCCTAACGCTTTTCGAGAGCGTCCGTTTCAACCGCTCACGCACCCTTCCAGGTGACTGAATTATACTTGAACTACAAATGCTTTTCGAGCCCTGGCGTCGATCTGGATGCCCGTCCACGAAATAATTCCGACCGGCGTGAGAGAATCAGGCCGAGTCGCATTTAGACGTCGCTCCTTCCGGATTGCACGTGATTGCATGCGACCAAGAATCATCGGCGCAATGTCAACGCCAAGTTATGGTTGTTATTGTTAGACTTTAGCGAATCTCGCCGCTATTGCACCGCTGTGCCATTCTCTTCGGGTGTAATCGGGAACCATAGAGAAGCTCTTGTCCGGCCCTCCTGTTGGACGACGTATTTTCAATTGCGTCAATCGATTGCGTCAAACGCAATATCCTGACGCAATAGGAGCCGGATACCACAGTGCCGCCCGCGTCGAGCTGATGTCTTGGATGCGGCCCTCTAGCCTTCAGTTCTCTGAGCAACCCATGGATTTGCCATGGGGAGGCGCCCAGAGGTACAGCGCCACGAGTCCCGCCATGAAAAGAACGTAGGCCGCCAGGAACGCAAAGGGCGGCAGATCATGGTAAATGAGCCGGGAAAGCCAGATCGAAACGAATGTTTCGTCGTAACCCGAGAGGCCGGCCTTTTGGCGCAACAGGTTTTCCAGCGAGGTCAGGGGGCAGGTGACGGCAAAGACGCTCTCCAGCGTGACGATGGCCATCATGGCAAGGTGGGCCAGCCGGAGCCAGCGGACGCGCACCCAGCGCCATCCCCGGAGCTTCCCGATGACGATGAGCGGCGCCGGGAACACGATGCAGGCTATCCACAGGGTATGGACCGCAAGGATGAGGTCGCTCGCGTGGCAGAGGATGGTCTTCAAGTCAGCAGGTGAGATGCAGGGCCGCCGACACCTTCCTGCCGGCTGCGGACAACTCGTTGTAGACGCGGCACGCGACGTCCGTGTTGTGGACGCGCAGTTCCACGCCCTTCTCCTTTAGCAGGGCTGCCGTCTCGGGGCGCACGCTCAGCGCCCCCATGGCGCCGCAGCCGACGACCAGCACCTCCGGCGGTGATTCTACGATGCCCCGGATGTCCGCGGGCCGCAACTCATGGCCCTCCTCGCGCCGCCAGGAGGCATCGATCCGGTCCGGGCGGAGGATGACATCCGAGCGGTACTCCCGGCCATCCACGACGAGGCGGCCGAAGTCGTAGGACTCGATTCGCATTTGATTCGCCTCTCTACGAAACAGCATATCATACCAGGGCCAAGCGGTTGCCTTGTGTTAGCCGGGATCATGGGCGACATCGTGGCCGGTAGCGCAGAAGCGCCAATGCCGCCACGTTGCTCGACAACAGAAAGGATTCCTGGCTATACTCCAAAAGTGGCTTTCGCTGGTATGGATGACTGCGCCGGCGGCTGTGTCGTGGTCATGGCTGAAGGTGTCTTCCCCCGCTACCTAACCGCCATCGCCGTCGCCAAGGGATTTACCGAGGTCATGGAGGTCTCAACCCCAGTCGCAGATATGCACGAATCGAAGGCATGGAGGTCAAGATTAAACAAGGCTCCGGCGAGCACGCACTGGATCTCTTCCTCAGAAAGTCCGGCTGAGAGCCGGTTGAGTACCTCCTCTTCCGTCTGGTTGCCGGTCTTCAAGGCAGGCGTGGCTCTTCTCATGCGATCTACGAAGCCGCCGCGTCGTCTGATCCTCGATCAACCCGCATGGTTTCGCCGCCAGGATTGCACTCCCCGACCTCCGTCGTCCGGTAGCGTTGCAGGCGGCTTGTCGGCCTGTCGGGGATGGTGGGCGCGATCAATCCCGCCGACAACAGCGGTCCCAGCACCCTGTCGCGGAACTTGGTGCGGTCGGAGCGCTTCAGGAGCTTCATGATCTCGACCAGCGGACGAGGACGCCTGCAGAAATCCAGGATGCGCACTTGGTGCCGACTTAGTGCCGACTTGGTGCCTTTCACGGCACTAAGTCGCTTCGGCGGCACATGGCCGGGGGTCCGGGGCAGCCCGAAGGTGACGGAGAAAAACAGGTCCGACTCGAAGACGGGCGGATCCAGACCGGCCTCCGCGACGGCCGCGCGGATGCGCTGGATGCCCGTTCCCGCTTTCTCCACTTCGCCCAGGCGCAGGAAAAGGTCGGCGATCAGGGGGTTGCGCGGCAGGCTCCGGCGGCCCAGCGTCTTCAGGCTCAGGCCGGGAACGAGCCCCCCGGGGTTGCTGATCTCGATCCTGTCCCGGAACAGCTCCAGCATCACCACGCCTCCACGCTCGAAATAGTCCCTGTGGATGACCGCGTTGA
>JACRDO010000125.1 GCA_016212885.1 Elusimicrobiota bacterium
CGCAAGGCTTGGGCCCGCTCCTCCATCGTCAACACGGCCCTCTCCGGCCGCTTCTCCAGCGACCGCAGCATCACGGAGTACGCGCGCGACATCTGGCGCGCGCCCTGCCGGGGCCTGGCCAAGCCGGGCCGGCGCTGAGTCGTAGTTGAGTTGTAGGAAAAATAACCGCGCGTCGATCCGCCCAGCCGGGCTTGGTGGTGGTGGCCCCGGTGGTCACGCGGGTGCGGACGTATCCGGGGGTCGCGAAGCGCCTCAAGAGATGGCGATCGTTATCTTCGGTCGTCACCAGTAGCCTCGTTGGCGCGCCGCTGGCAGGAGGGAGCCCGGCAATTCCTGCGTTCGCGGCCGTTTTGGGTTCGCGGCCTTGGTCTGCGCAGCCCAGAGCGCCAGCCGCGCTTGCAGCCGTCGGACGACATCGGCCCGCGCCTCAGCCAGGTTGTGCAATTCGTCGGGGTCTTCGGCCAGGTCGTAGAGTTCGACTGTTTCCGACGGCGGCTTCGGAGGGGCGTCGGCCTTGGGACCGAAACGGCCGGCGCTGAACTCCCGGATGAGCTTCCAGCGGAGGTCCCGTACTGACTCCGTGAGATTCGGCAGGATGTTGTAGTTCGTGGCCGCGAAGGCGTACTCGTTGACCGAGGTCCCGTCTTTGGCGAGGGGCGCGAGGTCCACGCCCTGGACCTGCTGCGGGATGGGCAGCCGCAAGGCCTCGAGAAGGGTCGGCATGACGTCGATGAGTTGAGTCAGGCCGGAGACCCGCCGTCCGGGCGCTCCGGGGAATCGGATCAGGAGCGGGACATGCAGGATGTCGTCGTAATGGGTCCCGCGCGCCGCCCCCGCGCGGCCGAACTGGCCATGCCTGGCGGACATCTCGCCATGCTCGGAGAAGATCACGATGATCGTCTTCTCTTTGGCCTCCTTGTCCAAGGACGCCAGGAAGTCTCCTACCAGCGAGTCCGTCTCCAGTATCTTCTCGTCGTAGAGGTCGCTCAGATTCCGGACGTCGTTCATGGTCAGGCGCACGTCGTTCTTCTGCCAAGCACCGCACATGTGGCTCGAATTTTCGACGTCCGCGCAGTCGTGGAAATAGCTCGCGCGGAACTCATCGGGACCGGTCTGCGTCCCCCACGCGCAGAGTCCCGTCGTGACGGACACGTCCTTCCCCCTCCCGCCGCTGAATGTCCCCGCGAAGCCCCGCGATGGAGTGAAGGGGCAGTGGGTGTCGTAGCCGTGGATGAAGACCATGAACTTGTGGTCCCCGTTCTCAGCGAGCCACTCCTTGGCCTGGGCCAGGGTCGTCCGAAAGCCCGTGAAGTTCGGGTTGTCCGGAGCGGTCCGGAAGCCGCGCATGTGGCTGAACCCCGGGTAGTAGTCCAGCCCGCCGGTGAAGGCGGCCGTCTTCCAGCCGGCGTCGCGCAGCGCCTCGGGGAGGGTCTCGACCTCGGGGGGCAAGACGTTCTCGAGGTCTCTGATCATGATCTTGTGCGAGTAGGGATAGAGGCCGGTGAACAGGGACACGCCCACGGGCAAGGTCCAGGAGGCGTGAGTGGAGGCCTGCTCGAAGACCCAGGCCTGCCTGGCCCACTCGTCGAGCTTAGGCGTCGTCTTGCGCGCGTAGCCGTAAAGGCTCATCCTTGAGGCCGAGACGTTCGCTAGGGAGATGATCAGCAGGTTGTGGTTCGAAGACGCCGGCGCGGGCGCCGGTCGAGCGGGCATGGTCCGGCAGCCGGCTTGCAGGCTCAAGGACAGCAGCAGTACGATCGCGGCGGGTTTCTTCGTCATCTCCTGAGGAGCCTAGCTTATGATACCATTAATGAAATTTCGATGCGTTTCTCTATCGTGTCGTTGGTTTTCGCGGCGCTCCCGCTCGCGGCCCCGGGCCCGTGCCGGGGCGAGGACGCGGTCAAGCTCGCCTACTTCCATGGCGGCAAGACCGCCGTTCTCCTCAGGGCCTATGTGAACGGATCCTTCGAGGCCGCGGGGGTGCGCCTGGAGCTCCATTCCAAGTATATGGGAAAGCCGGGCTTTGAGCTCCTGCCCCGATCGACCTCCGCCGTCGCCGCGATCGCGCTCGATCAGGACGGCCGGAAGACCTATTTCGGAAAGGCCAGCGGGATCGAGACCGCCGAGGCGGCGCTCGCCGGCGATTTCGACGGCGCGACCATGGGGGAAGCCTCCTTTCTCCTGGCGGTCTCGAGCGGCGCTCCTTTGGTCGCCGTGGCGACGCTCAGCCACGACGTGCGGGAGGCTCCGAGCAAGGCCATCGTCGTGCGCGAAGACGTCATGATCGATAAGCCCGAGGACTTCAAGGGAAAGACCTTGATCAGCCGGCGGGCGGGGCCGGGGGAGGCGGTCATGCTCCGGGAGTTCGTCCTCTCTATCGGCTTGGCGCCCGGCAAGGACGTCGAGCTCCGCAACCAAGTCCCGGAGGACGAGATGGTGTCGCTGCTCCGTCACAGAAAGGTCCACGGCGGGCTCTACGACCTCAGCGTGGTCGCCAAGCTCGTCCAGCGAGGTCAGGCCCGGCTCTACCGCCGGATGGACTGGATGAACCCCGAGGTCTCACAGGCCCTGCTTGTCTTTCGAAAGGACTTCGTGGAGTCCAGGCCAGAGGCGGTCAGGCGCGTGCTTGCGGCGTACGCCCAGAGGATCCGCGCGGAGAAGCCGCTGGCCGTGGAGCAGGTCGGGCTCGACAAGGCCGCGCGCGACGAAGGCCTGGGCCCGCCGCGGGCCGACGATCCGCCCTGGGTGCGCGCCGATCTTCTCGAGGAGTACCAGGACCTGCTCATAAAGCACGGGGTCCTCGGCGCGCGCGTCCCCCTCGATGGCTTCGTCGACACCGCGCTTCTTAAGAAGGCGCTAGAGATCCGTTGACGCGATGCGCCCCATCGCCTCGCGGACCAGGCTGTTGTCGACGAAGTCGTCCAAGCGGACCTCTTTGCCGGCGATGAAGCCGTGCTTGCGCAGGAGCCTGGCCGTCTCGCGCAGCAGCCCCGCGTCCACGGTCGGCGGGACGTCGTACTGGGGAAAGTCCAGGCCGAAGATGTCCGCGGCCAAGTTGTAGGAGAAATAACCCCTCTTTGTCCCGCCCCGCCGGCCAGTCACTTCTGTTGCGTCCCGCGCATTCCGTTTGCCAGCCCCCGAGGGGGCTGGCAATCGGTATAATACAACACAACGGAGCCAGGAGAGACCACTTGCGGCAGGAAGGATACGCCTCTAGGCAGCGGCCGCCTTACGCCGGCTCATCGTGGCCGGGAGGATTGGTACCCGGTCTGCGGCGTGGGCAAGGACATGTTCGAGGTCGAGAGCTAGGACGGCCCGAGAACTTATTCCCCGCCTACCGGGTCTGAGATGACGCCGGAAGAGCTGGTCAATCGCTACTCGGCCATGGTCTACAACCTGGCCCTGCGCCTGACCGGGGACCGCGCGGACGCCGAGGACCTGACCCAGGAGGCGCTGCTCAAGGCGGTCAACGGCCTGCCCGGCTTCCGCGGCGACGCGGACCCGGGCACCTGGGTCTATCGGATCACCGTGAACGCCTGGAAGAACCTCCTGCGCGCCAAGGCGAAGTGGCGATTCCTGCGCTTCTTCAGCGCCGACGACCCGAAGGCGGTGGACTCGGAGCCGGCGGACTGCCCGGAGGCGGCGCCCGGGCCGGAGGCCCTGGCTCAGGCCCAGGACCTCCGGCGGCGCGTCGAGTCGGCCCTCGCGGAGCTGACTCCGGAAGAGCGGGCGGTGCTGGTGCTGCGCGAGCTCGACGGCCGGAGCTACGCAGAGATCGCCGAGTCCTTGGACGTCCCGCTGGGGACGGTCAAGTCGCGCCTGGTCAGGGCCCGCACCCTGCTCGCGCAGAAGCTCGGTCCGGAGGATGCTTGAATGGCGCATGAATTCAGCCTAGAGGACCTGTCCGCCTTCCTCGACGACGAGCTGCCGGCAGAGCGGCACCTGCAGGTCGAGGCGCACCTGCGCTCCTGCCCCGCCTGCTCCCGGGAGTTGGAGCGCTTCGAGAAGGCCGGGGCCGCTTTCCGCGAGCATGGTCGCCGGCCGCTTCCCGCCGGGCTCCTGGGACGGATGCTCCGCCGCCTGCGGCCGAAGTCCTTCAAGCTCGATCCGACCCTCGAATGGGGGCTCATCCTGGCAGTGACTTTAGGCATCGTACTCGCTGGGGGGGTGGCCCTCAAGGCCTACATGCCCGGACTCTTCAGTCAGATCCAGCAGATGATCTCGGGAGCCGCCGGCTCCCTGGGCCAGAGCAATTAGTAATCGAGAATTTACCGAATCGGCAGAACCTTTCCAGACCTCCCTGTGTCTGACCCGACGAGCGAGGCAACCGCTCGGGAGGCCATATGCAAGGGAAAGGCTCGTCATCCGGCCGGAAAGGCCAGAACACCGTGGAGTATATGCTCATGCTCACCGTAGTCGTCGGAGTCGTCCTGATCTCCGGAGTGGCCATGAAGAGGTTCATGCCCGGCCTCTTCGATCAGATCAAGGCCCAGATAACGACCGTGGCCGACCAGATGGGCGGGAGCCGCTGAATACGCCGATGGACGGATCGGGTGCTTGCGGCGGCTCGGCCAGGGAGCCGCCGGCACCCGCATCCCCAAGACTGTCCAGCCAGCGCAGGGTGTGATAAGATAGCGTCTTACGGAGCTTCACAAGGGTCATGTCCGCCACAGCCTATGCCGCGACGACGACGCAGATGCGCAGCAGCAGCGGTTACCAGCTGGCGTGGGGGCTTTTGGCCGCATCCGTTGCGGTGGGCCTGAGCCTCAACTTCCTGGCGCCCCTGCGGAGCACGGACCAATGGTTCCGCCATTTCCTCATCGGAGCGCCGATGCGCCTGACGGCATTCGGGTTGCTCTACAGGTTGAACCGGCAAGCCGATACGCCGACCATATTCGACTTCTCCGGTCCCCCCATGCGCGCATTTCTCTGCGCCGTGCCCATGGTGACTCTCTGGCTCATCTTCCTGACCGGCGCGAGCGGCGCGCCGTGGAGCCCCGCCGACCAGGTCTTGGCTCTCGGGGCCTGCCTCGCGGTGGGCATCTGGGAGGAGTACCTCTTTCGCGGCGTTCTTCTCGACGGCCTCCTCAAACGGCTCGATCCGACGCGCGCGCTATTCCTGAACTCTCTACTCTTCACCGCCTCCCATCCCAGACTTCAAGCTCTGCCAGCCTGGCCGCATATCTTCCTCACCGGCGCGGTCTTCGCCAATCTTCGAGCCCGCGGAGTCAGCCTGGGATATCTTGCCATCATCCACGCAACCATCGATTTTGTATTCTTCCTGCACGGGAAACGATCACCACGGCCGGAGGGCCCCACCTACTGGGTCTTCTTGG
The DNA here is from genome assembly GCA_016212885.1 of Elusimicrobiota bacterium. Taxonomy (GTDB): domain Bacteria; phylum Elusimicrobiota; class Elusimicrobia; order UBA1565; family UBA1565; genus UBA9639. Next base: position 5,337 of record JACRDO010000125.1, read on the forward strand.
GAGGTTTGTTCGCGTACGCCCTCATCTCCTTTCCACGTCGACCACAAATAAGGAGGCAATGACAATGTCTATCACAACCATCGCAAATAATTTGGCGTGCCTAATTGCTCCGTCCGGCAGCGGGTTGGGACATCAAGCGGAGTCCACAAGCCCCCTGATCCCGGCGCTCTTGGTCCTGTTCGTCTGCGCCATCGTATTCCTGTTCGTCCGTTTAGCGTGGACATTGGTCAAATCCCGGCTAAAGAAACCGCAATGAAAGAAGCCGGGGCCCCTCCGCAGGCGGCCGCCGCCGACGAGGCGGGCATCATCATAGTCATCATCACCGGATTTTCCATCATCCTGGGCATGCCGACCTGGCTGGGCAAAGCCGATGTCTCTTGGCAGCGGTTCCTCTTCACCAACTCCTGGCTGCTCGGAGGAGTCCTTCTCTGGTCCCTCAGGTATCCTCTCCAACCGATCTCGTGGCAGTGGCGGCAGGCCTCCCGGCTCCCACTTCTTTCTGTATTCATATCGGCCGCCATAGCTGTCCTAGGGACGCTGGTTTCCCACGGCGCGCGGCTCCCAGCGGGAGTCAATACGGCATTCGATTACCTCGCCTTCACCACGGCCGGACCTGCCGCCGAAGAATTCTTCTACCGGGGCCTCTGTCTCAATTTCCTGCTCCGCCGGCTCGGTTCGCCGACGGTCTCCACAATTCTGGTCTCCGCATTCTTCGTGCTGATACATTTCCCAGCCCGCCTGGAGGGAATCTCCTTGGCCATCGTATCGGTGTTGCTCTGCGTCGTCGCGCTGCGCACCCGGTCCCTCTGGTACCCGGTGCTCCTGCATTCAGGCTGGAACCTCTGCGTCCTGGGCTGGTCGGCGCCGCCGAGCCTCTCGCGCCACGCAATCGTCCTGGTAGTCGCTTCCGGCCTGATGGGAGCGGCGGTCCTGTCCGCGCGTTCCGCCGCACAGCCCGAATGAGAGCCCCCCTTATCCTCGCGACGGCCTTGCTCGGAACCCTGCTGGCCGCGGCCGGGGCCCGGGCCGAGGAGGTCTCGGGCTCCCAAGCCCCTCCCTCCGCCCGGTTCGTCATCGGCCCGGGCAACGAGGCCTACGCCGAGGCCCTGCCCGGCGAGTACGCCGCGGGCATAGCCGTATCATCGCCGCATTTCGGGCAGCGATAGCGCGCCACGCCGAAGCGATGGATGCCGCACTCGATGCACTTGCGGAACCGGTCGATGACGCGCAACTGCGGCCTGGGCTTGGAGTCCCTCGGCCAGGCCAGCTGCAGGGCGAACTCCTCCAGGTGGTCCAGCACCACCCGGAACAGCGGCCCCTTGACCCGCTCCCGCGGTCGGTAGCGGGACTCCCCACCCCATTCTCCCATGAACTACATACGAACGGGCGGGACATAAGTTCCCCGCTCCGACGGGAAGTGGAACTATCTCGCGGGTCGCTCGTAGGATTAGCAGGGCCCCTCGCGCCTAGGACTTGCGGCCCTACCAGGAATCAGGGCAAACAGCTACAATAGGAGCGCCCCATGGACAAGAAGGACCTGCCGGCCACGAAAGGAGACCTCGCCGAGCTCGAGACGCGCCTGGAGAAGAAGTTCGCTTCCCGGGACGACAGGACCTCGGTCAAGGGCGACATCGCCAGACTCGACGCCAAGATCGACGCCGTGGATGCCCGGCTCGACGCCAAGATAGACAGCTCGACCAAGCGCTTGGCCGTGGAGATCTCCCGGACCAATGGCCGCATCGACGAACTGGGGCAATCCCTGACCCGGACCATCCACCAGCAGTCCGACCGGATACTCACCGCCCTGGACCGCTACTCCAAGGTCGTCGAGGCCGACAACCGGGGCGTGACCCTGCACGGCAGCATCCTCACCAACGTCCAGCTCAAGCTCCAGGACCACTCCCGGCGCATCCAGGCGCTCGAGTCGGGCCGCCCGCAGCCCTGAGCAGCCGCCGGCCTACTTCTGGCGCAGGATCAGCCGGTAGCAGCCGACCGTCACGACGATCAGTATGGTCCAGCACACGGCCATGAAGGCCCAGCCCATGGGGGTCATGTCAGCGCTCCTCGCATATCCGCTTGATGCGGTCGGACTTGGCCGCGGCCCAGCACAGGCAGCCGAATACCGCCAGCAAGGACAGCCGCGCGGCCCAGCGCCAGGCCGCGTCCGCCCCTGAGACGCCGCGCATGAGCAGGACGTCCGGCCCCTGCTGCACCATCCAGATGATGAAGAGCGCGGCGAGGTAGACCGGGGTCACGTATTTCAGGACGTAGTAGAAGAAGCGCGGCGCAGGGACCTGGGCCCCCTTCTCGATCTCGCCCCAGGCCTTGTCCGGCCCGAAGACCCAGACGAAGAGCAGCACCTCGATGAGGGCCAGCAGGACCACGCCGAAGGTTCCGGCCCAGAAGTCCAGCTCGTCGAGAGCCCCGGACTTGAGCCCGAAGATGGCCACGTGCGCCACCAGGAAGGTGACTCCCGCCGTGGCCGCCACCGCCTTCTTCTGCGAGTAGCCCAGCTCGTCCTTGAGGAAGGTGACCATGGGCTGCATCAGGGCGACCGAAGAGGTGATGCCCGCGATGAAGAGCAGGAAGAACCACATGGTGCCCAGGATCTGCCCGAAGGCCAGCTTCTGGAAGATGGCGGGCATGACCGCGAAGCCCAGGTTGAAGGAGCCGCCCTGGGCGATCTGCAATGTGATATCCCGGCCGAAGAAGGCGAAGGCCACGGGGATGGCGATGGTGCCGCCCAGGATGACCTCCACGAACTCGTTGGTCATGGACGTGGTCAGGCCGGTGACCACCACGTCGTCCTTCTCCTTGAGATAGCTCGCGTAGCACTGGATGGCGCCGAAGCCTACGGACAGGGTGAAGAAGATCTGGCCCGCGGCCGCCAGCCAGACCTTGGACTGGGTGAGCCGCGAGAAGTCCGGGTTCCAGATGAAGCCCAGGCCGTTGGCCACGTTGTTATCGGGGAAGGCCGGGTCCGGCGCGCCCAAGGTCAGCACGCGCAGCATGAGCAGGATGCCGAAGACGAAGAGCACGGGCATCCCGATGAAGGCCAGCCGCTCGATGCCCTTGGCGATGCCGCCCGAGATGACCCAGACGTTGAGGGAGAAGACGACGAGGAAGAAGATGTAGGCGGTCAGGCTCACATGCCAGGGCGAGTTGATGCCTTGGAAGTCGGTGAGGAACCGGCTCATGCCCTCCCGGGTCGCGATGCCGAAGTACTTGCCCGTGACGGAGAAGAAGCTGTAGGCCAAGGTCCAGGACTCCACGTAGTTGTAGTAGAAGACCACGCCCAAAGGCAGAACCAGGCCCAGCACGCCGAGGTACTTGGCCAAGGGGTGCTTCCAGAGCATGGTGAATATGCCGGGCGTGGTGCCGTGGCCGCGCGCGCCTCCCATGCGGCCCATCGCCCACTCGCACCACATCAGGGGGATGCCCAGGAAGAGGAACGCGCAGAGGTAGGGGATCATGAAGGCGCCCCCGCCGTTCTGCGTGGCCTGCACCGGGAAGCGCAGGAAGTTGCCCAGGCCCACGGCGTTGCCCGCCATGGCCAGCACGAGCCCGATCTTGGTGGCCCAGGCCTCCCGGACCGGCGCCGCGGTGTTCTCAGCCATTCCTGCCTCCCCTCCTGCGCTGTCTCATCCGGCTCGGGCGATACTATCACATTCGGCCCGACGTGGCAACGGACGCCTAGGCCCGGACCGCGGCCGCCGCGCGCCCGCCCTTCTGCCCGGGCAGGCTGCAGGTGACCACGATGGGCGCCCCGGGACGCGCGATGCCCAGCCGGCGCACGGCGCGGCGCGACTCGGCCAGTATGCTCTCCAGGCTGCGGCCCAGCCGCCGGCTGACGTAGGCCCGCACGCCCCAGAGGATGGTGAAGCGGCTCTCCTGGCCGGGCGGGCAGAGGGCCACGATGGGGCAGCGGGGCCTGAGATGCGAGAGGCAGCGCGCGGTCTCGCCCGTGAACGTGGGCACCACCAAGGCCTTGGCCGAGAGGCCCTCGGCCAGGAGCCCGGCCGCGGCCGC
>JACRDO010000017.1 GCA_016212885.1 Elusimicrobiota bacterium
AATGAACATGAAACAGGCTCTGATACTCGGGGCGCTCTTCATCGTCGCTCTTGGCGGAGTCGCGGCAATCAAGAACCAGAAGCCGAAGGATCAGCCTCAAGCTCAAGACGACGGCTGGGTGCAGTATGAGGGGCCATTCATCCGGTTCAGGTATCCAAGAGAGTGGAAATCCAATCATTGGATTACCAAGAAAACCGATCAAAGGAATTGGGCGATTATGCCTCCGAGCTATTTTACGGACAAGAACGACACAGGGGTTGTGAATATCAACTGCTATCCAAACAAGAATGAGAAGCAGCCCCTTGACGAGATTTTCAACATCAAGGAATGGCCCAGCCACAAGTTGGTCAGCCAGCCGAAGAAAGTCAGCGTGAAGAACGGCCAGTGCATTACCTATCCATTGGAGGAGGCCCAGGATGTCGGAGCGGTTTCCAAGATTCACGCCTACTGTTACGACAAGGATGGCCTTTTCTACGATGTCTGGGCCAATATCGGCGACTACATGCAGCCCGGCAAGCCGACCGAGAACGTGCTCCAGAACGCCAAGATCTACGAGAAGCTCCTGACCAGCCTGGAATTCCTGTAGCGATTGCCCTTTCGGCGGGCTACTTCCGGACGGCTTTGCGGCCGCTGCCGAACATCCTGTCCGCGCCGGCCTTCGAGTCGCTCTCGCCGCGGCGCAGGGACGGGCGCTCCTCGCGCATGCCGTTGATCTGATCGGCCGAGCCGGTCTTCAGGTCCACCTTGTTCCAGTCCTTCTCCTCGGCCGGGGAGGCGCTCTTGGGCTTGGCGATCTTGGACTTCGGCAGGGAAAGGGAGGAGTCCCCGGAGTAGATGATGCGCTCCTCGCTCTCGCCTTCCTTCACGCGCATGGCGGAGACCACTCCGTCCCCGTTCTCATCGAGCAGGTTCTTCTCGACGATCTTCTGCTGAAGGGGGTCGGGGCTGAAAGCGGCCGCGCCCTGCAGGGGGGCCTTGATCTGAGGAACCTCCGCCGGGGCCTGCTTGGGAGCCTGGATAGCCGCGGGAGCGCCGGAAGCCCCGCAGGTGTTGGGCCAAAGGCAGATCTGGTATTTCTTCCCGGAATTGGGCTGGGGCGCTTGCTGGGCGTCGGCGGAGGCGATGAAGGCCCCGCCGAGGATCGCCAGGGCCGAGAAGGAGAGGAGACGCAGTCCGTATTTCATCTTGATAGTATTATGGCTCCGGAGCGGCTGCGCGGACAGAGGCGAAGTGCCCAAGCGCGGAGGCTTGGTGGGCCTAGGCTGAAATAGGACCTGGGGCCTAATTCGGTTGACGTTCGGTTAATGCCGGCCGCGGGGGACCACTTCGGAAGTCCCGAAAAGGAGCGTCGAGTCCTTGGCCTTGTTGTCCTTGGCCTTGAGCGTGACGGGGATCGGCGCCCGGTCCACGGCGCTGTTTTCGTAGGGCTGGCCTATGACCGTGGCCATCTGGTCCGCCCCGAGGACATCGGTCTCATTGGGGTCACCCTCGGGGATGGCGGAGCTGAGTTTGGAGGCGTCTGCGGTCCTGTTGAGCTGGGACCAGGCGTTCAGGCTCGAATCCACCCGGAGGTGCTTGTCCCTGGCGTACCACACGCGGTTGTCATCCGATATCTCCGAGGAGGCGGCGGGGTCATAGCCCGGCATCTTGAGCAGGCTGAGGATGGACTGCGCGTATTTGGTCCAGAAATTCTCCGGCGCGTTCCGCTTGTTGACCGGGCCGGCTCTGGTATCGCTCGGCTGCGCATCGCCGAGCTGCGCATCGCCGGGGGACCACGCGGCGGAGCCGGAGGGGTTCCCGCCGATCCTCGTATCGGGGAAGCCTCGGTCCGGAGGCTCTGAAGTCCCTTTGTTGTTGCTGTCGTCTTCCTCATCGGTCGGGGAGTTCTCCTCAAGGTATTTGCCCAAGCCCTCAGGTGTCGCCTTATCGGCCTCCAGCGTCGTCACTTCGCCGGTTTTTTCGTCCGTGATCGGGACGCACACGTCCATGGCGTTGCAGTACTGCATCCCCTTCTCCGCGATCTCCCCCGGCGAATTGGGCACGCAGCCTGGCGACGCGCAGTTCTCGCCCTGCTCGCCGCCCTGCTCGCCGCCCTTCTCGCCCTCAGTCTTCTGGCCGCAACTGGGATAACAGTCGCCGGTCATCGGCTGATTCATCATTTCGACGGTCTTGAGCATCTGATCCACGGGCGCCATCGAGCAGGAGCGCGAGCCCGAGCTGCAGACGCGGAAGACGTCCGAGAGATTCGCGGTCCCGGACTGGAGGTCCTTCAGTGAGATCGTGTCTCCATCCTTGTTCACGAAGAACGCGTCCAGGCCGTTGTAGCCTTCGGGCAGCATCTCCCGGAGCTGGTTGAGCTTCTCGTTCTGGGCCTGCGCAACCTCCTTGGGGATGAGGCTGGGGTCCATGCTGAGCTTGGGGACGTTCAGCGCGTTCGAATAGGGGGTCTGCTTGTTGTAGCCGCCCTCGCCGTACTTGTCGACCAGTGGGATGTCGTAGCTCCCGAAAAGGCTGAAAGAAGGGTCCAGGACGTTCTGCGTAGGCGCCTCTTTATTGGAGGAAGAGCCGGCCGCGGAGGAGTCCTTGGCGCTCTCATCCGTTGCAGCCGTGTCCGCGGCCCGGGCCGCGGAGGCGGGCGCTGCGAGAAGGACGGTCAAGAGCATCATCAGCCTGGAGTTCATAGCCTTCGCTAGTAGTATAGCCGGCGGGCCTTGCGCGCGCAAGTGCAAAAGGCCTAGTCCGCAATAGGACCAAAGGCCTATATCATTAAAGCCCCATCTTGCGGGGGTTCAGGATGTTGAAGGGGTCGGCGGAGGCTTTCCGCTCCCTCAGGGCCGCGTGCCATCGCGCGTCCGTGCAGGCCTTGATCCACGGCTGTCGGGCGAGCCCGATGCCGCGGTGGTGCGAGGCGCGCGCGCCGAACCTCAGGCACGCCTCATGGCCGGCCCGCCAGGCCGCCTCGTAGGCGCCGACGCACTCGATCCTCTTCCTGCGCGCGCCCGCGAAGGACATCTGCAGGCAGGCGCCGTCCTTGTCGAAATGCTTGAGGAAGCTCGTGGTGAAGGCGTAGGGGGACACGGCTTCGCGCAGGGTCCGCTCCAGGCCGCTCAGGCGGTCCCACGGGGCCCAGGCGTCGAAGACGTCGAGGAAGCAGAAGAGCTCGGCCGCCCTGCGCAGGCTCACCGGGTTCCATTGGAAGCAGCTTTCGCCCCAGGCCGCGGCCAGCTCGCGCGACGCCGACTCCGGGGAAACCCCCAGCCGCGCAAGCACGTTCCACGCGCTCCCCTCCGGAGCGTTCTCGAAGATGAGGATGAGGACCCACTCATTGCGGACGTGCCTCTTAAAGAGCTCGAGCAGGAGCGGGATGCGCAGCACGCAGGCGGAGACCAACTCCTTGATGAAGCCGAACTCGCCTGGATAACCGACGCGCAGGCCGGCCGCGTAGACGTCCATGGGGCCCTGGAGCATCAGCGCGGAGGGCGGCGCCAGCAGGTCGAAGGCGCGCCGCGCTGCGCCGAGCGCGTCCTCAAGGGAAGGGAACCGGATGCCCAGCCCGTCCCAGGAGCCGGGGGTCTTGCGGCAGCGGAGCGCGGCCTCGCTCATGACCGCGAGAGTGCCCTCGGCGCCCAGATGCACGGAGGCTTCCTCCTCCATGACCCGGCCGCCGGGATAGACGGCAACCACGGAGAGGACCTGCTGCTCAATGCCGCCGTAGCGCATCGAGAGCTGGCCGAAGGAGCGCGTCGAGATCCAGCCGCCCACGGTCGAGGCCGCCATGGAGTCCGGAAAATGGCAGAGGGAGAGGCCGGACTCGTTGAGCTTGGCCTCCAGCGCGGCCCCGGTCCAGCCTGCGCCGGCTCTCACGAACGGCCCCTTCTCGTCCTGGCCGAGCTTGAAGCTCCTCATCCGCGTCGTATCGATGACCACGGTGCCGGCCTCCGGGACCGCGGCGCCGAGGGTCCCGGTCCCACCGCCGCGCGGGACCAGCACGACGCCGTTCTCCTGCGCCCAGGCGAGCAGGGTGGAGAGCTGCAGGTCGTCCTTGGGCTGGGCCGCCGCGGCCGGCAGGTGGAATTTCTCCTCCTCCGGGGTCCACCATACGGAAGGGAGCCAGCAGTCGCGCGAGCGCTCGCGCAGGTCCGAGGGCTGGTCCAGGCAGGAGCCGAGCATCCATTTGATGTCAGCTGCCAGGGGGTTCGTCGAAGGGGGCTTCATCGGGGTTTCACTGGAAATACCTTATTCTTCGGGCGGATGAAAGAGCCCATGCGGGAGAGGGCGGCCAGGGCCGCGCAGAGCGGGCGTCCGCCGGCGCGCACGGCGCGCTCGAGCAGAGCCTTCCTCTGAGGCGCCGCTTCGAACACCGCGGGGCGCCCGAGCTTCCTGAGCGCGGCGTTCAGGGCCTCCTCCGCCGCGGGGCGGTAGAAGGGGATGTCCCCGCAGACGACCGTGATGAGGTTGCGCGCGCCTTCCCGGGAGTGATCTATGACCCGCCAGGGCCGGGGGCCGGGAAGGGCGCGGACCGCGGCAACGGTGCGCGGCGAGCCCCGCATCGCGAGGCCCGGCAGGACCGCACGCAGGGAGGCCCGCAGCAGCTCGCCTTCTTGGAAGGTTCCACGGTTCACGTCAGGGGCCCCCGCATGCTCCGCTGAAAGGGGGCCGAGCCGGCAGTCGGCGCCGTGCGGGATCAAGCCGATGTGCTTTCCGGCTGGGCCCTGGAAGAGCAGGGCGCTGCGCGCCGGATGTCCGGGCAGGACCAGATAGGTTTCCCGGAGAAGGGAGAAGCTCGGCTTGCGGCCTCCAGCCATGCCCGCAATCTGCGCTGACCAGGCGCCGGCCGCGTTCACCACGGCTCTCGCCTGGAAAGCCCGAGGGGCCCCGTCCTGGTCCGTGCAGCGCGCTTCGCTTGCGCCTCCCGGCGCCGGGACAAGGGCGCAGACCCTGGTCCCAGCCAAAGCCCGCCCGCCGAAGGCAAGCCCCTCCTCGATCAAAGCCCGGGCGAAATCCCCGGCATCGAGAGCCCATTCCTCGAAGCGCAGGGCTCCAAGGAGGCCCTCGCACATGAGGCCGCGCTCCTCGGCAAGAGCCTCCTCCCGGCTCAGCCGGAGGTGGGGGCCGGCGCTGCGGAGCGGGGCGAGGCGGTCATAGGCGGCCAGGAGGGCTTCGGACCTCAGGATGCCTCGGCCTTCGCTCTGATAGAGGAGCCTCAAGAAGGTCTGCCGCCGCATCCGCATCCGGGCTCCGCGGCTCCGCAGCAAATGGGCCGCTTCCCCGGCGCAGAGGAGGGCGGTTTCGGGGAAGGAGAACAGGTATGGGAGCCCGCCGTGGAATATCCCGAAGGAGGCCTCCGTGGCCCTTCCGCCGAGCGCGCCCTGCTCCAGCAGGAGGGCGCGCAGGCCGAGCTCGCAGGCCCGGCGGAAGACCGCGGCGCCCACGATGCCGCCGCCGATGACGAGCAGGTCGAAATTGTCCCTCATCGCGCTTATGGTAGCCAATAATCCGGCCGCGGGGGAAGCCTGCGGATGAGATGTAACTTTTCTCCCGTTTAAGCGTATAATATAGTAACAGCGGCAGAATTGGGATTCATCCGGGAGAGCATCCCTATCCTGCCAGCCCAGGAGGTCGGAATCGATGAAAAGGTTACTAGCATTGTGGATCGCGATTGCGGTCGCAGCGCCGCTCGCGATGAACGCCTGGTCTCAGGGAGAGGATCTCCAGGTGGCGGATGAATCACAGGTCGGACAAGAGCAGGACACCGTCGGGGCTGCGGAAGAGGTTATTTCCGCGGAACCCGTGAAAAGGGAGTTGAAGGTCATTGTCGAGAAGCCGCAGCCGCCGACTTGCAATATAACGTGCGAGTATGTGGACCCGCGGACTTCGGACAGGAAGAAATGCAACGGCCGTGAAGGGACACAGGCGGGCTTGAGGAGCGGCCAGATCAAGCTGAAATGGAACACGACCGGCGCGAGCGCGGTCGTGATCAAGAACGGCAACGCCAGCTTCCTTAACGGCTTGGGAGCGACCGGGGAAGCGGTCATCGGCGCGGGCGCCAATGGGTTCACCTTCAGCATGGGCCCATGGTACAACTTCAATCTCGAGGCGACCAACGATGGCGGCAAGTGCACGGACTTCGTGCAGGGCCGGTTCAGCTGCTTCCTCAAAGGGACGAAGATCCTGATGCAGGACGGCACGCAGAAGAACATCGAGGACATCAAGGCCGGCGAGGTCGTCATGGCCTATGACTTCGAGAAGAGCCAGCTCGTCGCCTCCAAGGTCCAGCAGGCGGTCCAGGCTGTGACCGACAAGTGGTACCTGGTCAACGACAACCTCCGGGTGAGCATCGGGCACCAGATCTACGCCAACGGCTCGTGGACGTGGTCGGAAGAGCTGAAGCTCGGCGACAAGCTCTTCAACGCGGCCGGCGAAGAGGTGTCCATCACCGCCCTGCAGGCCTTCGACGACGTCGTGGACGTCTACGACCTGCAGACCGACTACCCGAACGACTTCTTCGCGGAGAACTACCTGGTGCACAATAGGAACCAGGGCGAGAAGGCGAAGGAGAAGGGCCTCGCGGCCGGGACCAAGATCGCCCTGGCCGACGGGCGCCTGATCCCGATCGAGCAGATCAAGGCCGGCGACAAGATCTTCGCCTACAACTTCAAGACGAAGAGCTACGTGGCCAGCACGGTCCGCGCGACGAACAGCCATAAGGCGAACGGCTACCTGCTCGTCAACAACAAGCTGAAGATGGCCAAGCATCACCCGCTGTACTCCGTGGCCTTAAAGTCGAAGACGAAATAGTCGTCGTCAGCAGAACAGGCGGGCCCGGTCCCTTGGGACCGGGCCCGCCGCGTTGTTGAGCAGGGGGCCGTTTCTCGAGAAAGAAAATGATTGAACGTTTACGAGGAGTTATGTTATATTTCAGCCCCATGTCCATCCGATTCGGAACGTCTGGTTGGCGCGCCCTCTTCGCCGACGAATTCACCTTCGACAACGTCCGGAAGCTGACGCACGTCATCTCCGGCCACATCAAGGAGAATTTGGAGTTCGGCTTCTTCAGCCCGGAGTACGGCCAGCACGCCGGAGCTGGAATGACCTCGCAGCCGCCCCTGGTCGTCATCGGCTACGACACCCGCTTCTTCTCGGAGGAGTTCGCCCGGGAAGCCGCGGAGGTGTTCGCCGCGGGCGGCATCCGCGTCTTCCTTGCGTCCTCCGAGACGCCCACGCCGGCGCTGGCCTGGGCCGTCATCGAGCATAAGGCCGTCGGCGGCGTCGTCATCACGGCCAGCCACAACCCGGCGCAGTACAACGGCTGCAAGTGGACCCCGTATTGGGGCGGCCCGGCGATCCCCGCGGTCACGGAGGATATCGAGCGGCGCCTCGCCCTGCTCAGCCAGCATGCGATACGGACCATGCCCTACGAGAAAGCCATCCGCGACGGCTGGATCGTCCGGATGGACATGCGCGGGCCCTACTTCAAGAAGCTGCGCGGCCTGCTGGACCTCAAGCGGATCAAGTCCGCGAAGCTCAAGATCGGGGTGGACCCCCTCTACGGGGCCGCGCGGCGCTACCTCAAGCCGTTCCTCGAGGAGGCCGGAGCGCAAGTCATGAGCCTGCATGAGGATAGGGACGTCCTTTTCGGCGGCCGCTCCTCGGAGCCCTCCCCCGAAGTGCTCGGGGACCTCATCGGGCTCGTCAAATCCAAGAAGCTGGACCTGGGCCTCTCCTGCGACGGGGACGCGGACCGCTTCGGCATCCTGGACGCGGGTGGCGTCTGGATCCCCCCCAACGACGTCCTGGCCTTGGCCCTCCACCACCTCGTGGCCAACCGGGGCCTGAAAGGCGGCGTGGCCCGCAGCCTGATGACCTCGCATTTCGTCGACGCCGTGGCGAAGTCCCACGGCCTGCGCGTGCGGGAGACCCCGGTGGGGTTCAAGTACATCGGGGATCTCCTCAGGGGCGGAGGCTTCCTGCTCGGGGGCGAGGAGTCCGGGGGCCTCTCCATTGCGGGGCACGTGCCGGAGAAGGACGGGCCGCTCGCCTGCCTGCTCATGGCGGAGCTCGTGGCCTTCGAGGGGAAGCCCCTGGCGAAGGTCCGCGAACAGCTCCACAAGAAGCACGGCGAGTTCCACAACGTCCGCGTGAACTTCCACCTGGAGAACCTGCTCTTCGCGCGGGAGCTCAACGACCGCCTGAAGCTCAAGCCGCCGACCACGCTTGGGGGCTCCTCCGTGTGGCGCATCGACGAGACGGACGGCTTCAAGTTCGTCTTGAAGGACGGCCGCTGGCTGGGGCTGAGGCTCTCGGGAACGGAGCCCGTGGTCAGGCTCTATGCCGAAGCCTTCAGCAAGAAGGACATGGACGTCCTCGTGGGCGAAGGCAAAAAGATGATCTTCGGCAGGAACGGGGGGAAGAAATAACATGGCCAAGATACGCTCCATCTGCGCGCGCGAGATCCTCGATTCCCGAGGCTTCCCCACGGTGGAAGTCGACGTTGCCCTGAGCGACGGCGCCTTCGGCCGCGCCGCGGTCCCGAGCGGCGCTTCCACGGGAGAGCACGAGGCCCTGGAACTGAGGGACGGAGACTCGAAGCGCTTCCTCGGCAAGGGCGTGCTCAAGGCGGTCAAGAACGTTTCGGCGCTGTTTAAGGCCGTCAAGGGCATGGACGCGGCGGACCAGGAGGCCGTTGACGAGAAGATGATCGCCCTAGACGGCACCCCGGCCAAGACCCGTCTCGGGGCGAACGCCGTCCTCGGGGTGTCCATGGCTGTCTCCCGGGCCCAGGCGGCGTCCTCGGGCAAGCCCCTCTACCGGCGCCTGCGCGACGCGTTCAAGGTCAAGGACAAGGAGTTCCTCCTTCCCGCCCCGATGATGAACATCATCAACGGCGGCAAGCACGCGGACAGCGGGCTCGACATCCAGGAGTTCATGATCGTCCCGGTCGGCGCGCCCTCCTACCCCGAAGCCATGCGCATGGGCGCCGAGGTCTACCAGCACTTGAAGAAGCTCCTCGCCTCCCGCGGCCTGGTCACCGCGGTGGGCGACGAGGGAGGCTTCGCGCCGAAGCTCTCTCGGAACGCCGAGGCCGCGGAGGTCATCCTAGAGGCCATCGAGAAGGCCGGCCATTCGGGCGCCGTGAAGCTGGCCTTGGACGCCGCGGCGAGCGAGTTCCACCAGGATTCGGACAACACCTACAAGTTCGACGGCAAGAGGCACACCAGCCAGGAGTTGACGCAGGTCTACTCCGGCTGGCTCTCCAAGTACCCCTTCCTCTCCCTGGAGGACCCCCTGGCCGAGGACGATTGGGACGGCTGGAGCCGCCTGAGCGCGACGCTGGGCGGCAAGGCGCTCGTCATAGGCGACGACCTCTTCGTCACGAACCTCGCGCGCCTCGAGCGCGGGATCAGCGAGCGGGCCGCCAACGCCATCCTCATCAAGCTCAACCAGATCGGCACCGTGACCGAGACGGTCCGCGCGGTCATGCGCTCGCGCGAGGCCGGCTTCTCAGCTGTCATCTCCCACCGCTCCGGCGAGACCGAGGACGCCTACATCGCGGACCTGGCCGTGGCCCTGAACACCGGCGCGATCAAGACCGGCGCCCCCTGCCGCTCGGAGCGCCTGGCGAAGTACAACCAGCTGCTGCGCATCCACGGCGAGCTCGGGCGCAAGGCCGTGTACGCGAAGGATCGGGCGTTCCGCAGGGCCGAGAAGCCCTGCGCCTGCTGCGCTTAGCACTAGGGTGGGCCGCAGAGCGGCGGCGCTTGATTGGCTCAAGCGCCGCTGGCTTCCCGCGGCCCTGGCCGTCCTCTTCGCCGCCATCCTCCTCGGCAACCGGGGCTTCAGGCTCATGGTCCGGCACACCCTGACCCTGCATAAGATCAACGGGGCCCTGCGCCAGGGCAAACAGGAGGAGGCCGAGCTGAGGCGCGAGGTGGCCTTGGCCGAGAAGGACGAGCTCGCGCTCGAGCGCGCGGCCCGCAAGCACCTCGACTACCGCAAGCTGGGAGAGTTCGAGTACCGCTTCCCGCCCCCCAAGAAGAGCGCGGCCCGGAGCTTCGCCGGAAGGCTCAAGGCCGCGTTTCGTCGTATGCTAGGGAGCCCGGAGGAGCAGCTCGATGACCATGCTGCCCGGCCGCGGCAGCCTTAGGAGAAGATTCTCCCCCAGCTGCCAAAAAGTGACAGCTGCGCCGCCCTCCAGCAGGCGGGCGCGGCGGACCCGGAGTCCGGGTGCGCGGACCCTGAGCCACCAGCTTTTCGGCACACGCAGGAGATGCAGGTAGACCACGCCATCCTTGGCTGTGGAGACGTACTGGACATCCGATTGAGGGGCGTACCCCAGCGGGCCCGCGGAAGTGCCGTAGACGGCTTCGCCGTTGGCCTTGAGCCAATCCCCGACGGCCAAGAGCCTCTCCTCGAACTCCGGCTGGATCCTCCCCGAAGGCATAGGCCCCACGTTGAGCAGGAGGTTCGCCCCGCGGCCGGCCGCCTTGGCCAGGCGTGAGATGAGGAACTCCGCGGACTTGAAATTCCTATCGGTCCGGCTGTAGCCCCAGGTCGTGCCGATCGTCAGGCAGAGCTCGTGAGGCGCAGGGCCCTGCGGCTGTCCAGGTTCAGGGATGAGCTGCTCCCAGGTGCTGAAATCCCCGGGCAGGAGGGTGCGGTCGTTGATCAAGGCCTTGGGCTGCAGCCTGCGGATCATGGCGAAAATCTCGGGATAGCCCCAGTCCTCAAGGGTGAAGGAGAGGCGGCCCCCGTCGAACCAGAACACCGCGACCTCGCCGTATTTCGTGGAGAGCTCGCGCACCTGCTCGCGGACGTAGCGCGCATAGCGCGGCCAGAGCGCGGGACGGGCCTTCGGGGCCCAGGCGCCCGGCGGGGCATCCTTCCCGAGGAAATCCGGGTGATGCCAATCGATCAGCGAATAATAGATTCCGAGCGGCATTCCCTCCTCTCTGCAGGCGCGCGCCAATTCGGCCAGGACGTCCCTCCGGGAGGGGGTCTTGGTGATCTTGAAATCGGTCAAGGCGCTGTCGAACATGCAGAAGCCGTCGTGGTGCTTGGCTGTGAAGACGATGTACCGCATCCCCGCTTGCTTGGCGAGCCGTACCCAGGATTTTGCGTTGAAATCTCGGGGGTCGAAGCGCATCGCGGCCGTCTCGAATTCCTTGCGGGGCATGGAGCGCCGCGGGTCCATGATCTCGGTGCCCCACATGGAGGAAGGGCTCCAGTGGATGAATAGGCCGAACTTGGCCTCCTTGAACCACGCGGTGTCCGCGCCGAAAGAGGGGGTCCCTATCCCTAGGAGCAGGCAGGAGAGCGCGGCGAAGAGCATGCGGCTCAGCGTCTTTTGCGGGCGGCATGGGCGATGCCGGCCGCGTTGAGCTGGATATCCATATTGACGTGGTCCCACGCTTTGGGGTCAGAGGCTAGGCTGAGGCGCTCCAGGGCCCGGCGGAATCGCCCGCGCAAGGCGCCCTCGCAGAAGGCCGTCAAGTCCGCTTCCGCGACGCCGGCAGCATCCGCCATCAGCTTTTCGCTGAAATCCAGGCCTTCGAGGATCTGCGATGCGGCGGCCTGGAGGGCCGAGATCTCCCCGAAGTGTGTCAGAAAGGCCCGCTTGGCTCCGGTCTGGAGGATTTTTTGGACGCCGGCTCTGGCTTGCGCGGGGTCGAAGTCGGTGGGGCTCGTGGATGGATAGATGAAAAGCCCGTTCTTTTGAAGGGCGGGAAACGCCATGCCGAAGGAGTCCCCGGTGAAGACCGCCTCCTCGCGCGGGTCGTAGACGCAGAAATGGTGGTTGGCATGGCCTCGGGTATGGAGGAAAACCAGCTCCCGGCTTCCCCAGCGAAGGACCTCTCCGTCCTGCATCGCGCGGATCCGCTGCGCCGGGACAGGCCTGATGTCCCCGTAGACTTCCTCGAAGAATCGCTCCCCATAGACCTGTTTGACTCCGGCGATGAGCTTGGAGGGGTCCACGACATGGCGCTCTGCGCGCGGGTGGCATAGCAAGACGGCGTTGGGGCAGGCGTCGAGCAGGGCGCGGCTGCCTGCGGCGTGGTCTAAATGGACGTGGGTGATGATCAGATATTTCACCTGTTCGGGCCGTTTGCCCGCGGATTCCAGCGCCTTCATCAGCAAGGGGATACAGCGGGCGGTGTTGTTCTCGATGAAGAGGGCCTTGTCTCCCTCCTCTAGAAGAAAGGAAGCGGCGATCTGGGGGAAGAGGTACTCGCAGTCGATGGTGGTGATCCGCGCCATGGGGGTTTTCTATCAAATTTGGGGGGCGGGCGAAAATGAGACCCAACGATAAGCATATGGCCGGCCGGCGCGCGTTCGCTCTATCACGCGCCAGAAAACCGAAGTACAATATCTCCGGACCCTGAAACCGTGGGAAACCTTGTGCTGAAGCAGCTCCTCCTCGGGCCGATGGACAACTACGTCTACCTGGTCGGCGACGCCGCGGCCAAGGAGTGCGCGGTCGTGGACCCCGGCTGGGACGCGCCGGCCATCTTGAAGGCGATCGAAGCCGAAGGCCTCCTCTTGCGCGCGGTCCTGCTCACGCACCACCACTTCGATCACGCAAACGGCATCCCGGACCTGCTCGCGAAGGCCGAGGTCCCGGTCTACGTCCATAAGGACGACGCTCCGTTCATCAAGAGAGCAGGCTCCATGCTCCGGGCGGTCGAGGACGGCCAGACCCTGAAGGTCGGAGGCCGGGAGCTGACGTTCCTGCATACCCCGGGCCACACGCGGGGGTCCCAGTGCCTCCTCATCGAAGGGCGCCTGCTCACAGGGGATACGCTCTTCATCGGCTGCTGCGGGCGGGTGGACCTGCCGGACAGCGATCCGAGGAAGCTCTACGGCTCGCTCAGGAAGCTGGGCGCCCTTCCCGACGATTTGCTCATCTACCCGGGCCACAACTACTCACCTGAGACCTCCGCCCGGCTCGGAGATGAAAAGCTCAGCAACCCCTACATCGCGGCCGCCATGAGGGCGCCGGTGGAGCGCTTCTTAAGCGGGTTTGGCTTCTCCTGAGCCATGTTCCCCACCCTGCTCCAAATCGGGGATTTCCGCCTCGCGACCTACGGCGTGCTGATGGTTGCCGGCTACATGGCGAGCATCTGGTACCTGAGCGCCAAGCGCTCGAAGCTGGGATTGGATGAAGCCGGCTTCTCGAGCCTCATCTGCTGGCTGTTCTTCGGCGCGATCGTGGGCGCCAAGCTCATGTACTGGGCGGTCGAGTGGAGGGGAGTGCTGAGCGGCGCGGTCCGGCCCTTGCGCGATTTCCGCTACGGCGTCGTCTTCTACGGCGGCTTCTTCGGCGCGGCGCTCACAGGCGTTGTCGCGGCCCGCCGGCTCAAGATCCCCTATCTGGCCTCCGCGGACTACGTGGCCGCGGCCCTGCCCCTCGGGCACGGCATCGGCCGCCTCGGCTGTCTCGCTGCCGGCTGCTGCTCCGGGACATTGGCCTCCGTGCCTTGGGCGCTCAGGTTCACGCATCCGGACGCCCTGGTCCCCGCGCACCTGCATGGCCGGCCCCTGCACCCGGTCCAGCTCTACGAAGCCTTCGGCGACTTCGCCATCGCGGCCGCGATGGTCCGGCTCATCGGCAGGATCGAACGTAAGACCCTCGCCCCTGGAACCGCGGCTCTCGCCTACGTGCTCTGCTACGCGGCCCTGCGCTTTGCCGTCGAGTTCTTCCGGGGGGATGACCGCGGCGGCTTCTTCGTGGGGCTTTCCGTATCCCAATGGGCCGCACTCGCCTGCATGGGGGCCGCGGGCGGCTTCTTGGTGAAGCGCGGCGTGAAGGTGCGATGACCCGGAAAGACGTGATCCTCTTCGTGGAGAGGGGTGGGCTGAGGCTCGACCGCTTCCTCTCAGATAAGGTGGAAGGCTACAGCCGCGCCTATCTGAAAGGCCTCATCGAGCGCGGCTGCGTTCTGGTAGACGGGGCCCGGCGCGAGCCGGACCACCGCGTTGAAACAGGAGCGCTGGTGAAGATCCTCTGGCCCAAGGCCGCCTGGGCCCAGGCGCCCTTCGAGGATTGGGTGCTCCACGAGGACCCCCACATCCTGGTCATGGACAAGCCCGCGGGCCTGCTCATGCATCCGCTCGGGGAGAGCTGGGAGGCCACACCGGAAGCCGCGCTCACGGAGCGCGAGGCGAATCTGGCCGGGCTTCTGCTCCTGCGGCGCCCGGCGATAGCGGCCTCCGGCGCGGACCGCTGCGGCTTAGTCCATCGGCTCGACAAGCAGACGAGCGGCGTCCTCGTGGTGGCGAAGAGCCCCGCGGTCCAGGAGGCCCTGCTGGCCGCTTTCCGGGACAGGACAGTCCACAAGGTCTACCGGGCCGTGGTGCTCGGCGAGATGGGCGCGACGACCGTGTCGGCGCCTGTGGGCCGCGTCTCCGGCACCCGGCGCGTGCGCGTCACCCAATGGGGCCGGGAAGCGGAGACGGACTTCAAGTCCTTGACGCCGCGGCGCGGGCTGAGCCTGGTGTCCGCGGAGCCCAGGACCGGGCGCACGCACCAGATCCGCGCCCATCTGGCGGCCGTGGGACATCCGGTGCTCGGGGATGCGGAGTGGTTCGGGGAGCGCGAGCGCTCGGCCCTGCACGCCCTGGGGCTCCCGTCTCCTCCGAGGATGCTGCTGCACGCCTGGCGCATCCGCTTCAGCCACCCCAAGAGCGGCAAAGAGGTCTCCTTCACCGCGCCGCTGCCCAAAGACTTCCGGGATTACTGGCGAAGCGTCAAGGGTTAAGGGCTCGTAAAGAAATAATATGGACATTTGGCTGAGGCGATTTCGGAGCGAGACAAGGAGCGAGGAGCGAGCATACCCTCTGCGGTATGTGCGACAAGCGACGCGGTCGCAGCCCGAAATCGCCCAGCCCCGACGGGGAGGCCCATCTTTGGCCGATTTCATTGTTGCTCCTCCCTCAGATAGCTCAAGCTATCCTCGGTCGTCCCAAACAACCGGACGGCGTAGCTTTGGGACGTCCCGAACCAACGCATTCTGGATGTTCGGGACGTCGCGCCTCGAACTCGGCTCAAATCTGGGCCTCCAAATTGTTCATATTATTCCTTTACGAGCCCTAAGGCTGGGACTTGCGCCGGCCCGGCGCAGCTTCTTCTGGCTCTTCCAGAACGCCCAAGCCAGCGCGGTCAAGCCGATGTTCACGGCCAGGAACACCAGGGGGGCCGGCAGGAAGTCGAAGAGGAATCCCAGCAGGTATGAAAAGACCATGATGAGCCCGAGCTCCGCGGCCATCAGGAAGCCAACGGCCTTGCCGGCTGACTCGTTGGGCAGACGGGACTGGAAGTAGGAGGTCATGCTGATGTCATTGGCGGCCCAGGTGACGCTCATGAAGAAGATGAGAGGCAGAACGAAGAGCAGGCCGCCCGGCATCGACAAAGACCACACGGCGAGGGTCCCCAGGGCCATGAGCGGGATCCAGCGGTAGCGCGAGGGCTTGAGCTTCCGGTCCTGCGCGGAGCTCAGGGCCTTCAGCAGAAGAGCGGCGCCGACCAACTCTCCGAAGTTCGAGGCGCTGACGATCCAGGCCGATTGCTGGACCGAGTTGAGGACGGTCTTGACGAAGACCGGAACCAGGATCTGCTCGACCACCCGGTGCACCACCATGGGCCCCAGGATCATGAAGCCGAGCCAGCGGAACTCCCTGGTGCTGAACATGATGCGCGCTCCGGCCCGGATGTCCGAGGCCACGCGCTTGACCTTGTCCAAGATGCCGGCCGCCGGAGCCCCGGCGGCTTCGGAGCGGACGGGCTCTCCCAGGTTCAGCCGGTAAAAGAAGATGGCGGCGAGGAGGTAGGCCGGGGGATGGATGAAGAGGGCTGAGACGAGGCCGAAGCGCCGGATCAGCAGGCCGATGAGGATGGGCGCGATGGTCCCCGCGATCTCATAGATCAGGTGCGTCTTCGAGTTGAACTTGCCGAGGACCGCGTGGTCCCGGCCCAGGATCCGCGCCGGGATGCAGTCTCGGGCCGTGGTGATGACGCCCATGGCGGCCCCTGAGAGCGCGTGCAGGGGGAGGATCAGCAGGGGGCTCACGGCCCCGGAAAGGAGCAGGAGGATCATCGCCGTCACGCTCAGGAATTGGACCCCCATCGCGCCGGAGATCACCTTGTTGGCCGGCTTTCGGTCGATCATCCCGCCCGCGAACAGGCTCGCCACGGTCATGGATACACCCCAGGTCACGGCCATGGTGGCCATCCAGACCGCGCTTCCAAAGTAGGTCAGGGCGATGAGGGGAATGGCGATGTTGAGCGCTTCCATGCCGAACTTGAAGATCCCGGTCCCTGTGAGCGCCAGCCGGGCCGCGCGCGCCTTGGCGGGGTCCAGTTTCTGCGGGCTTTCCGGGATCTGATCCCTGCTGGAGGAGGGGCTCAGGAGGTTCTTCGACTGAGTCTCTGCCCCAGGGACAGGCTCCTCCGTTTGCCCGGCCGAAGGGGCCGAGCGGGCTCCGATAAGCCGGTCGAAGCTTTTTGAAGCGATGGCGCCGGCCGTCTCTTCGCCGGCCTTGGCAAGGCTCTCCCGGTCATCCGAAATCCCTTTCTGCAGGTCAGAGAGCTTCTCCGGCAGGGGCTTCTCTTTCGCCGGAGCGGCTTCCTGCCGGGCCGTGGGAAGCGCTTTGAACCCAAGAACGTCCGCCTTCACCTGCGCGGATGGCGCAGGGGCGACGACCGCAGGCGTTTCGACAGCGGCGCGCGCGGAGAGGGCGGCCCCTGCCGGTTTCGTCTTCGCGGCCGGCAGGGTCAGAGAGGGGAGCGCGGGGTTCGAGAGTATCAGCCCGGCTGAAGGGAGAGGGACGATGCCGGGCGTCAGGTCGAGGCGTATGGGCCGGCCGATGGCTCCTGCAGGGGCTGTAGGCTGGGCCGCGACCGTCTGCTGAAGGGCCCGGGACCAGGCTGGGGAGCACTCGCCGAAGATGAGGAGCAGGCATGCGAGGAGCGGCGAATAGCGGGGGGCCATCTTAGGGAATATTTAACAGGGCTGGGCGGACGGCTGAAGTGTCTTAGGTCCCAGCCAAGGAGGGGTAATGGGCCCAGGTCGGATGGGGCCCTTAGAACTCCTGATAGGCTTGAGCCAGCCTCTGCCGTCGGATGGACGAGGAGAGCAGCCAGAGCGCCCCGGCGGCCTGGATCAGGCCGGACAAGAAGTCGGCGAACGCCCCGGCGTCTTCCAACACCAGCGGCGCGAACAGGCACGTCAGGCGTAAGGGGTTCTCGATGGGTGCTGCGTTGAAAACGATGGGCGGCAGGAGAGCGGCCAGGCCGATGAGGACGATGGGCGAGAGGAGATAGGCCAGACCGATGAGGATGAGCGCCGTCACTTCAGGCCGCCGGATCTTCGTGAAGCGGCAGACCTGCATGAAGGCGCAGTCGCGCACGAGGAAGCAGGTCTGGAGGAGCGGATAGCGCCAGAAGAGAGTCTCGGCGCCCGAAGCCTTGCCGATGAAAACGAGCAGCAGGGCCAGGATCCCGTAGCTCGCGCAGGCGATGATCCAGGTCGGGATATCGTGCAGCCAATGTCCGCTGCCGGAGAGCCATCTCCTCCAATGGTCGCGCCTCTCCGAGTTGAGGGTCGCGGCGAAGAAGGCGATGAAGGCCGGGATGATGGCGCTCAGGTAGAGGTTGATCTTCTCGAACCCGACCTGATAGAACACAAGGAAGGCCAGGAAGGCCGGCAGGCGCCAGAAGCGGCGGCCTTCACGCAGGTCCGAGCCGATGCGCCATTTCGCTCCCAGCAACGCCCATAGCCCAAGGGCCATGACGCTCATGCAGAGTAATCTGCGCGGCGGCCAGGGGAGGCCGAAGTACATGATGGGTTCCTTCCAGGGAAGGCTCTCGCCGTAGACGAACTGAATGATGCCGAAGAAGGCCAAGAACCCGGTGAGCGCGCCCGCGGTGTTGAACGATGAGCCGGCCGAGGCTTCGGCCGAGTGGGCGGATACCAGCAGTCCGATGGAGAAGGTCAAAAAGCCTAAGGAGAAAGGGCGGCGTAGTGCCCGAGCACGGCGGCGAGGTCGAGTTTGTCGGACAGGCAGTACCCGATGATCGCCCATGGGAGCATCAGCGCGGCGAAGTAGTACGCGAAGATCGGCGCGCCGAGAAGCTTGCCTACGGCAAGCTCGAAAGAGGACTGCGGGGTCAGGCGCTGGATGTCCCAGGTCTTCTCCGCCCGCTCCGAGATCACGCTGCCGGTGGCCCTGGACGTCCCATATAGGAGAATGACCGATGCTTGGATAAGGAACGCCCAGTCGTAAAGGCGGAGGGGTTTGCCCTTGGGCAAAGCGGCTTCAAGGCAGAGCAGGCAGGCGCCGATGAAGAGGCTCGCCACCGCCGCGATGAGCAGGCGCGGGCGCCGCATCTCGGTCATCGCGTATCGGGCGAGCTCCGGGTAAGCCGCTAAAAGGCTCATCGTTCCTCCCCCATGAGCGAAAGATAGCTGTCCTGGATGGTCCCCGCGGCCTCGCCGAAGAAGGAGACGGAGACGCCCTTCTCAACGAGGGCCTTGAGGATCGAGGCCGCGTCCGCATCGTTGCCGGCGAGCTCGAAGAGGATGTCCGCGCCGCTGCGCTGCGCCTTGCGGACCTCGGGCCGGGCTTGGAGCAGGGCGAGGGCGGCCTCCATGCCGGAAGCGGCCCTAAGGCGCATGTGCCGCTTCTTGCCCAGGATGCGGCGCGCTTCCTCCAGCGAGCCTGAGAAGATCAAGCGGCCGCGGTCGAGGATGGCCACGTGCGTGCAGTAGTCCTCCAGCTCGGAGAGGATATGCGAGGAGACGACGATGGTCTTGCCTTGCCGGGAGAGCTCCCTCATCAGGAGCTGGACCTCGCGGCGGGCCCCTGGGTCGAGCCCCGCGGCGGGCTCGTCGAGGAGGAGGAGCTTCGGGCTGTGGAGCAGGGTGCGCGCGAGGTTCAGCTTCTGCCGCATCCCGCGCGAGAGCGTTTCCACGGCCTGCTCGGCCCGGGCGCTGAGCCCGACCAGGGAGAGAGTCTCTGAGACGCGCATCTCCGAGAGGTCCTCTGGCAGGCGGTAGGCGAGGCAGAAGTAGCGCAGGTACTCGCGGACCAGGAGGTTCTCGTAGAGCCCGGCGAAGTCCGGCATGAAGCCGAGGCGGGAATGGACTTCCCGCGGCCGCTCCCGGACGTCGAAGCCGTCTACGCGAGCCGTCCCGGAGGTCGGCTCAAGCAGAGCCGAAAGCATCCGCAGCAGGGTCGTCTTGCCGGCGCCGTTGGGACCCACCAGCGCCAGGACCGAGCCCTCCTCCACCGACAAGCTCAGCTCGTCTACAGCGGTCGTTTCGCCGAACTCGCGCCGGAGGGAATCGGTCTCGATGATGAGGGGCATGGCTTACATCTTGAAGTCTTTGCCGAGGTAGATCTCGCGGGCCTTGGGGTCTTCCAGGAGCTGCTTCGATGTCCCTTCGAGCAGGAGCTTGCCGTCGAACATGAGGTAGGCCCGGTCGATGATGGGGAGGGTCTCGCGGACGTTGTGGTCCGTGATGAGGAAGCCGATGCCCCTCTCGCGCAACCTGAAGATCATCTCCTTGAGGTCCCCGACGGTGATCGGGTCGATCCCGACGAAGGGCTCATCGAGCAGGATGATCTTTGGCTGCTGGATCATGGCGCGCGCGATCTCGAGGCGCCTCTTCTCACCGCCGGAGAGTGTCCAGGCCTGCTGGCGCCGGAGATTCCAGAGTCCGAACTCCTCCAAGAGGGCCTTGACCTGCCGGAGCTGCTCGATCTTCGACGGGATCGTCCGCTCGAGCACGGCCCGGAGGTTCTCCTCCACGCTCAGTCCGCGGAAGACCGTGGGCTCCTGCGCCAGGTAGCCGAGCCCGCGGCGCGCGCGCTGGTACATCGGGAGGGCCGTGACGTCCTCGTCGTCGAGCAGGACGGCCCCGGCGTTGGGCCGGATGAAGCCGACCAGGACGAAGAACGTCGTGGTCTTGCCGGCGCCATTGGGCCCGAGCAGGCCCACGATCTCGCCGGAGCGGACATCCAGCGAGAGCCCTTTGACGACCCGGCGGTCCCCGTAGTTCTTGATGAGCTCCCGAGCGCGCAGGCGCATCATTTTTTCGGGGGCTTGAAGGGCCATAGGCGGTTGAGCCCGGAGGGGCCCCGGGAAGCGGCGGGCTCCTCGGGGGGAAAGAACAGCCAGCCTCGGACGGACCCCGCGGCCTGGATTTTCTGCGGCCGCTCGGTCGCGCGGATCTCGTCTGCTTGGGCCGCGGCTTGCCAGCCCCTCTGGCGCGGCGCCACCAAAGGGGGGCCTCCCGTCAGGGTGAGGCTGCGGTCCGAGTGGCGGTACAGGGCCGTCCAAGCCGCGGCCTCGCCCATCGGGCTGTCGAGGCGGACGTCGCCCAGCAGCCGGAGCGTGCCGCCCTTCTGGTCCCAGGAGAGCTTGCGCGCATAAGCGCGGTCCGTGGCCTCGGGGCCGGGCTTATTGCGGATAAGGGTAACCAGGCCGTTCTCCCCCTGGCCGCGGAGCTCGCCCAAGCCGGTGTCGACGTTGTGGACCGCCTCGTGGCCGTCCACCGACAGGCCGCTGCGGTCCTTGAGCCGGTCTTCGCCGTGGACCGACCCGCGCAATTTCCAGACCTGCGAAGCGTGGTCGAAGAGCGCCCAGTCGGCCCGCGCGGAGCGCGAGGCGCGCCGATAGGAAACGTCGCCGATGAATTCCTCCTGCTTGGTCGGAGCGCGGCGGATGACGTATTCGCGGCTCCTGACCACCGAGCCGACCAGGGGGTCGCGCTCATTTCGCGCAATCCCGGATGCGCTCTGGAAAGCGGTGGGGGCGGTTTTGGGCTCCTCCGCCAGCGCGAGGCAAGGCGCGGTGAGGAGAAGGAGAAGCAGGGAGGTGTCCACGTCGGGCGTATTCTACAAAATCCCTCGCCCTGAGGATGAATGAAATTAATGAGGAAAAGGACCCTTGACAGGAAATCGTTTCCCGTCCATCCTTGGGTAATCAGCCATGCGGCTTGACCCTGCCCGGAGCCTGCGCATTCTCTTGGGCCTGTTGATGTTGATAGGCTTGGGGGGGCGTTTGTCTCTTGCATAGGTCTTACGCGGACGATCCCTCTCTAAAGCAGCCGCAGCGTGATGCTCGACAGATGCTTCTCAGGCGCCAAACTTACGCGGACGATCCATCTCCAACGCAGCCGCAGCAGCTGGTCCTAAGCTCGCTCCTTCCCGTAATCGCCGAGGGCCAGGCTTTGAAGGTCAAAGTCGCCGAAGCCCGCCGCATCGTTGTGCAATTGGACAAAGAGACGCTGGCCGAGAAGTCGAAGCTTCCGGCAGTCACCGGGGTCTTCGATCCCATCCATTTGGGACTGGCGAAGCCGGCCAAGCCGGGCGAGTACGGCGGCGGCATGTCGCCTCGCCTGGAATTCATCGAGAAGAATCTGGCCAAGAGTCTTCATGACCTCGCCAAGCTGCCCTCGGCGTGCGACGCTGCGCATCAGGCCCAATGGAAGGCTGCTTCGGCAAGCCTTCAGCTTCTGCTCAAGACCATCACCCAAGCGAAGCAGGCGCGTGCGCAGGCGACTTGGACGGCCAAAGAATCGGACAAATTGATTCAGGCCGCCCTGCCTCGCCTGAGGGGCGCAAACGACAAGGCGTCTGTCCGGGAACTGGAGAGCTACAACAAGAAGCTGCAAGAAGGCCTTGATGCGACTGCAAAGGCCCTGGGCAAGGGGCTTGCAGGGAAGAGTTTGGACAAGAAAGTCATGCCGACGATTGGGTTAAAATGCGGAAGCGTTTTGACTGTGAAGCTTCCCGGCGCGAAAGAGGCGGGCATGGCGCTGGCCGGACTGGGCGGGAGGAGCGCAAGCGCTTCCAGTTCCAAGGCGGAGAAGGTTCCGGGTTCAAGCGCATCCAAGCCGTCTATCAGCTCGGCTTCTGAGAAATCAAGTCCCGAAATCGGCCTGGGCGCTGCGGCGCCACG
>JACRDO010000126.1 GCA_016212885.1 Elusimicrobiota bacterium
CTCTTCAGCATCTGCTTCACAGATATACAAACGCCGGACTGCGTCCGGCGGAACTAGCCGCCGAGCCGCGCCCAGCGCGGCGAGCGCTCTTTTGGAAACATTCCGTCGAATCCGGGAAATCCGTCGCTCTTCAGCATCTGCTTCACAGATATACAAACGCCGGACTGCGTCCGGCGGAACTAGCCGCCGAGCCGCGCCCAGCGCGGCGAGCGCTCTTTTGGAAACATTCCGTCGAATCCGGGAAACCTGTCGCTCTTCAGCATCTGCTTCACAGATATACAAACGCCGGACTGCGTCCGGCGGAACTAGCCGGGTTTGGTGTGCAGGACCCGGTGCAGGGTCATCCCGAACAGGACCGACTTGACCGGCTTCTCCATGAACTCCACGACGTTCGATTCCTGCCGGATCATCTCCATGGTGGAGCGGTCCCGCATGCGGCCGGTCACCACGATGACCGGGATCCGGGCGTTCTCCCCTTCCTGCAGGCGCCGGAGCACCTCGTAGCCGCCGTAGCGCGGCATCATGAGGTCTAAGACCATGAGATCCGGGGCGGCCCGGCCGATTTTGTCCAGGGCGTCCTGGCCGTCGAAGGCCTCCTCGACTTGGAAGCCTTCCTTGCGGACCATGGCGGCGATGAGGTCGCGGTTGCCCTCGTCGTCGTCTACGACGAGCACGCGCTTGGTCTTGGCGTCGTCGAGCGGGCGGTCTTCTTCCATTTAGGACCTCTTGGGGAACTGGGTGTAGCGGAACACGAAAGTGCCGAGCAGGTCCCAGCCGCCGTTGAACTTCAGGAACGAAAGGTCGAAATTCAGCTTCAGGAAGTGGCCGAGCTTGAAGTTCAGCATCCATGGGTCGAGCGGCATCCCGTTGGGCTTGAGGAACTCGACCGCCAAGGGGTAGTCGGGGTTCGGCAGCATCAGCAGGCTTGCGAACAGGGTGCTCTTGGAATGGACATCTTCTTCGACCTGATCGCATTTGCCGCTCGCATCACACTTTTCGTACTTCGAGCTCAGGAATTCGGACAACGACGCCGTCATGTTGCCGGCATTGCCCTGCATGAAGCCTATGCTGGAGCGCGCTATTCCGATCTTCTTCGACAGCACGACGTAGGCGCCGGACATCGTCTTCGTTGTTTTCTCGGTCGGCTTGATGGTAACGTTGAAGCTATTCTGATTAGACGGCTGCGGCGCGTCGCGGAAAGAGAAGATGCCTTGGACCCCAGTCGCCATGGCGGGGTGCCACTCTCCCTCAGAATGGATCTGCATCTTGCCGTCGAAACTCAGGAACCACTGGCCAATACGATCAATATAGTTTGTATGTCTCGTTGTTTTATCATCAAGAGAGTTTTTTCCATAGAGGCGGCCGATGAAATATGCGGCGTTGACGTCCAGGCCGAGCCCCGGGCGGTTGTTGCGGCCCAGGCCCCGGTAGGCCGTCGGGGTGAGCACGATCCCGCTGACGCTCGCCGGCGGCACCTGCAGCTCCGCAGGCGGCGCCGCGGCCTGGGCGGTCGCGGGCGCTTGGAGCCCCGGCATGTAGAGCGGCTTCTCCTCGATGGTGTAGAGGAGCCGCACCATCATCGTGGAGATCGAGATCGAGGAGTAGTTCTCCGGCACGGGCTGAGCCGGCATCGCGAAAATGTCGGCTTTGGCCGAGAGCACGCCGGGAACGGACTTCAGCTCGCGCAGGTCCACGGCCACGTCCGAGGGCGTATAAAGCACGCCCCGGCGGGCGCGAACGCGCGTGTTCAAGGCGAACTCGCTGAGGGCCCGGCAGCCCGCGAAAAGCACCTCCCCGACGACCCATGGGCCGCGCTCCTGGCTCAAGAGGATGCCCTGGTCCGGGGAGGTGGAAACGGCGACGGTCGATGGGGCCGCGGCGAACCCCGGGAGGGCCGTCTGGGCTTGAGCGGGCGACGCGGCCGCGATGAAGCCAAAAAACAGGATGAATCTCAGCATAGCGCCCTGCGCGCGGCGAGAAGGACGAGATTCGCCAGAAGCCCGGCGCCAACGTCGTCCATGACGACCCCGATTCCTCCTGGAAGACTTTCCAGCCGCCGAAGCGGCGGCGGCTTCGCGGCGTCGAAGAAGCGGAAGAGGACGAAAGCCCACAGCAGGGTCCAAACGCTGCGCGGCTGATAGGCTGCCGCGGCCCAAAACCCCACCGCCTCGTCGAGCACGACCCGCGGGTCGTCATGGGAGCCGAAGGCCCTGTCCGCCCGGCCGCAGATGAAGCAGGCGACGGCCGCCGCTGCCGCGACGGCCGCGGCCTCAGCCGCCCCCCCGGCTGGGACCAAGGGAAGGCAGGCCCAACCCAAGCCCGTTCCGAGCAGGCCCCCTCCTGTCCAGCGCTGAGGGAGGTTCAGCCTTCTGAGCGGCTCCCTTCTGACGAGCCAATTCGGAATATAACTTAAATATAAGCCGCTCGCAATCGCGGCGCAGAGGCGGTCGATCATCGCGAGGGGGCGTTCCACGACCTGCGCAGAAGGGGACGCGCGCGGTAGACATAGAGCGCCCCGCTGGCCCAGCTTACGGCCAGGCATAGAAGGACCAGAGTATGCGGCAGAGCGCAGGCCCATTGGGGCGCGTAGAGTCCGTTCGCCTCCGCGCTCAGCACGCTCAGAATGATGAAGACGCAGACGCTTTGAACGGCCATGCTCCACTTCCCTGCCCGGTCAGCCCCATGGACCTTTCCCGAGATGGCCGCCAGGGCCCGCAGGGCGCCGATGAGGAGCTCCCTGGCGATGATGAGGAACACCGCCCAGTTCGGCACTTCCAGGCCGGGGATGCGGAGGAAGGCGATCAGCGCGCCGATGACAAGGACCTTGTCGGCCACCGGATCGGCCAGAGCCCCGAAGGGGCTTACGGAGCCCGTCTTGCGCGCGACATAGCCGTCGACCCAATCGGTCAGGACCGCCAACAGGTAGAGCGCCAGAGCGACGGCGTAGAGACGGGGCTTCTGAGACCACAGGCAGCCGAAGGTCACCGGCGCCATGGCCAGCCTGGCGAGCGTCAGCTTGTTGGCGAGAGTCACCGCGCGATCAGGTAGCCGCCGTCGGCGTCTTTGGGGAACTGCGTCACCTGCGTCGTGGCGCCGTCGAGCAGCACGTTGAGGTCCTGGGCCTCTGAAACCCGCAGCGAAAAGCCTTTCTTGGCGCGCCACTCCTGGGGCGCCAGGGCCGGCATGCGGCCCTCGAAGCGCAGGGCGCCGTCGACCTGCAGCCGGATCCAGGTCTCCCGAAGCGGCACGATCTTCAGGGACATATCCGGGACCCGATTGACCGGCGCGACCGCGGCGGGCGGCTCTGGAGCTTTCGGGGCCGGGGGCGCGGACCCCTTGCTCTTGAAGGCCCAAAGAAGGGCTCCGGCGATGAGCAGGACCACGATGAGGGCGAAGGGAAGCAGGGTCGGATCGGAGAGCGGCAGCGTCAGGGGAGCGCTCTCCTCGTCGGCCGCCCTCAGCTTCGGGGCGGGCCGGACCAACTGCGGGCGCTGGTCGGCTGCGGAGGGGCCGGGAGGGCCGGAGAGTTCTCGCCAAAGAGGCTCGAAGTCGAGCTCGATATAGTCGCAGTAGTTCTTCAGGAAGCCCCGGAGGTAGACCGGGGCCGAGAAGGCATGGGTATCGTTGGACTCCAAGGCTTCCAGCAGGTGCTTGGGGATGCGCGTGTGCTGGTAGACGGTCTCCAGGCTCAAGCCCCGGTTCTGCCGCTTCTTGCGCAGGATCGCGCCGATGTCCGTCTTGGGCTGCTCAGGGTGATCGGTCATTGCATTTGCGGCGGCTTGAAATCCTGGAACACTTCGGCGCCGGGCGGCGGCGCGAAGCGGAACGCCTCCTCCGCAAGCGCCGGATTGAAGCGCAGGCCGGTGAAAGCCGTCCTCACCTTCAGGGATCCCACGGTAAGCTCCGTGACCTCCGGGAACAGGTTGGCCTTGTTGAGAGTCATGCGGAGCGCGAACTCCTGAGGGCCTTTCGTCTTGGGCCGCAGCGTCAAGGCCGGCTGGGCCGCGGAGGTGTCGACGGCCGCGTCGTAGACTTCGAGCATCCTGGCGAAATCCCCGAAGCGCATGAGGTTGCCGATCGCGGGATCCGCCTTCTTCCACTCCTCCAGGTTGGACTGGATGACCTGATTCTGGGAGATCCGGTGGATCCAGATGTCCTTCCCGTCGATGACCACGAGCTGAGGCTCCGGTCGGACATGCCGGATGCGCAGGCGGTTCGGCTTGAGGTAATCGACGGTCCCCTCCACGCTCTGGGAGATCGCAGCCTCAGGCTGGGTCAGGGACTGCGTGAAGCCGGCCGACAGGGAAGCCAGCTCCCGGTCGTAGAGCTTGAAATGCGCGAGGACCGTCTCCTGATTGACCGGCGCGCTCGACGGGAAGAGGAATACGGACGCCGCGGCGGTGGATTCCTGGACCTGCGCTTGCGGCTTCGCCGCGGGTTTGCGCGCCTTCTCGGCCGCGGCCGCGGATGCGGCGAGGAGGACGAAGAAAAACGCCAAGCTATTCAG
The DNA here is from genome assembly GCA_016212885.1 of Elusimicrobiota bacterium. Classification (GTDB taxonomy): domain Bacteria; phylum Elusimicrobiota; class Elusimicrobia; order UBA1565; family UBA1565; genus UBA9639. The sequence continues at coordinate 4,508 of JACRDO010000126.1, forward strand.
GTTCTGTCTCATAAATCTGCCAGCGTCCAATTTCATTCGGCGCAGCTTATTCTACTTCTATGTCTCCGGCTAGTCCAGGCCGGCGTGCCGCAAAGCCTTCTTGGAGAACATTTTCTCGAGAGCCGCGTCGGTGAACACCCCGTCCTTGCGGACCAGCTTCCCGTCGAAGCGGATCTCTCCGCCGCCGTACTCCGGGCGCTGGATCTGAACGAGGTCCCAGTGGATGGCGGAGTCGTTGCCGTTGGGAGCCTCTTCGTAGCACGCTCCGGGCGTGAAATGGAAGGAGCCCGCGATCTTCTCGTCGAAGAGCGTGTCCATCATGGGCTTGAGCACGAACGGATTGCAGCCGAGGGCGAATTCGCCCACGTAGCGGGCTCCCTTGTCCGTATCGAGAATCTTTTGGAGCTTCTCCGGGTTTGCGTCTGAGACCGCCTTGACGATCTTGCCGTCCTTGAAGGTCAGGGCCACGCCCGTGAAGACCGTCCCCTCGTAGAGCGATGGGGCGTTGAAGCGGACGGTCCCGTTGACGGAGTTCCGGACCGGCGCGGTGTAGACCTCCCCGTCCGGGATGTTGCGCTTGCCGTCGCACTTGACGCAGGGGATAGCGCGGATGGAGAAGGAGAGGTCGGTCCCCGGCCCCTTAATGCGGACCTTGTCCGTGCGCTCCATGAGGGCCTTGAGCTTGTCTTGCGCTTTGGACATCTTGGCGTAGTCCGCGCAGCAGACGTCGTAGTAGTAGTCCTCGAACGCCTCCTGGGAGGTCTGGGCGAGCTGGGCCATCGAGTTGCCCGGGTATCTCAGCACGACCCACTTGGTCCTCTTGACGCGCTCCTCGAAATGCACCGGCTTGACGAAGAGCTTGTTGTGGCGCTTCATCTGCCGGGGGTCGATGTCCGCCAGATCGAAGGCGTTGTCGTTGCCCCGCACGCCGATATAGGCGTCGGCCTTCTTCATCATCTGAAGGTGGAGCTTCGCCTGCGCTTTCATCTGCGCCTCGCTCGCGGACTTCAGCCACTGCCGCAGGAGGGAGTCGTCGTTGTAGTACCAGAAGACGACGGCGCCCCGCTCGGTGGCGGTCCGGATGATCTGCTTGCCGAGCTCCAGGGTCTCCTTGCCTTTGACTTCCAGGTAGAGCGTTTCCCCGCGCTTGAGCTCGCAGGAGTAATCGACCAGCACCTTGGCTAGAATCCCGTTGCGTTTGTCCTTCATGGCGTCCCTCCGGTATCCGGGCTTTGGCCGCCCGACGCGGGGCCTCCGTTCGTGCGCAGATAGTCCTCGATCTTGTCGAAATAGATCTCCCAGCGGTTGGATCCCTCCGGCTTGAAGATGAAGCCCTTGATCTCGAGCAGGCTCAGCAGGTTCGTGGCCCGGGCGGAGGAGCCGAACTGCGACTTCAGCAGGTCTTGGCTCACGCGGCGGCGCTCCAGGACCAGCTTGAGGGCTTGGAGGAACTCGAGCGGCTCGACGTTGAACTTTGAGAGGTCGGCTTCGCCGATAGAGCCCGCGGTCTCCGGCGTCGGGTAATCCGGAGCCCCCTTTCCCCGGAGGTCTAGGACCACATCTGCCGTCTCCTGGCTGGAGATGAAGCATCCTTGGATGCGCTGGAGGTCCTGGCCCGGGCTCAGGTAGAGCATGTCGCCGCGCCCGAGGAGGGACTTGGCTCCGCAGGTGTCCAGGATGACCTTCGAGTCGACCTCCGAGGCCACGCGCATGGCGACCCGGGAGGGCAGGTTGGCCTTGATCACCCCGGTGATGACGTCCACCGAAGGGCGCTGGGTCGCCAGGACGATATGGATGCCCACGGCGCGGGCCATCTGGGTCAGGCGCTGGACCGAGTCTTCGACAACGTCCTTCGCGACGACCATCAGGTCGGCCAGCTCGTCGATGACCACGAGGATGCGGAACTCCTCCGGCTCGCCGCGGCGCGCGGCCTCCTCGTTGAAGGCCGCGATGTCTCTCGCGCGATACTGCTGAAACTTCTCGTAGCGCCTCTCCATCACGCGCACCAGGGCCTTGAGCGACTTCGAGGCGTCCTTCGCGCTCGTTACCACGGAGACATCCTTGCAGGAGGTCTTGGGATCGTAGAGGTGCGGGATCCCGTCGTATTGGGAAAGCTCGATGCGCTTGGGGTCGATCAGCAGGAATTTCACCTCGTCGGGCCTGCGCCGGAAAAGAATCGAAGTGATCAAGGCATGGACGAACACGCTCTTGCCGCTGTTGGTGGCCCCGGCCACCAGGATATGGGGCATCGCCCCCAGGTCCGCGGCCAGAGGGGTCCCATCGGAGCTCAAGCCCAGCGCGAAGGCGAGCGGGGCGGGGTTCGCCGCGATGGCCGGCGACTCGAGGACCTCGCGGAGGGTGACCGTGGCGCAGGAGCGGTTCGGGATCTCGATGCCGATGGCGGATTTCCCTGGAATCGGGGCGATCATGCGGATGCCGCGAGCCTTCATGGCGAGCGCGATGTCGTCGGCGCGCGCCGTGATGGAGTTGACCGTGACCCCGGGGGCCGGGACCACCTCGTACTGCGTGATGACGGGGCCGGGGCTGATCCCGCCGACGCGCGCATCGATCTGGAAGCTGGCCAGGGTCTTGTCGAGCTTCTCGACCGCCTCCCGGATCTCCTCCTCCGAGGGGCGCCCGGACGGGGCGCCGGGCCTGCGGGGACTCAGCAGCTCAAGCGAAGGGAGCCGCCAGAGGGCGGCGCGGGGAGCGGTCGTATGGGCAGGGTCCGCCCCCTTGCGCTTCGGCTTGGGAGCAGCGCTCCCGTCGCCCTCTGAAGGCCCGGCCGGCGTCTTCTGCGCCGCGGGCTCAGGCTTCGGTTCAACCACGGTTTCGCGCGCCTGGATCGGGACCTCGGCGATGCCGGCCGTCTTCGGCGCCTTGGGCCGGAGCGCCGCCTGCTGAACCATGTCCCTCAGCTCCCGGCGGCTGCGCACCCAGCCGCGATAGTCTTCGACGGCGAGCTTCACCGTTGACACGATCAGCTTGGCCCAGGAGACTCCGAAGAGGACCTGCAGGCCCAGAAGGCAGGCGGCCATCGAAAGGATGAAGGAGCCGGACTGGCCGAAGGGGGTCCGGGCAACGGCGGCGATGCGGAACCCCAAGCCTCCCCCCCAGGCGTCGGTTTTGAACAGGGCTCCCAGGTTCTCCAGCAGGAACGCCGCGGAGAAGAGAAGCAAAGCCGACCCCGCAGCTAATGTCCATCGGCCGGGGCCCCCGGAACGGAAGCGGGCCAGCATGCCGTAGACGGCCAGCAGAGGGAGGAGGTAGGCGGCCCCGCCGAAAGCCGAGAGGAGGCGGCCCCGAAGAGCTTGGCCGATCCACCCCGGAGGAGACGGCAGGTAAACGACGCAGGCCAGGAATAGCCCCGCCGCCGCGGCGAGGGTCCAGAGCGCCGCGGCCCAGAGCGCGCCCTTGCGCTTCTTCTTCGCCGAGGAAGCGTAGAGTATCGGCATCCGCTCAGGCGGGAGTCTGCGGCTGGAGGGGCTCGACGCTGTACGTGTACCCGTCGGGCCGGACCGAAATCCGGCCTTGCGCGATCAGAAGCCCCAGCGCGAGATGGAGCATCGTATGCGGAACCCTCAGTTCGATCTTCATGTCCCACGCCGTCTTGCTTGCGGGCAAGCCTCCGGCCGACAAAGCCGCGAGCACGCGCCCCGCGGTCGACTCGACGGCGTCCTTGAATTCCCGGGTGGCCACTCAGCGCTTCTCGATGACGAAGATGTCCTGGCCGGCCTTGACCGGCTTCCCGTTCTCCACGCAGACGCGGACGATGACGCCTCCGATCTCGGCTTTCACGTCGTTGAAGACCTTCATCGCCTCGATGAGGCACAGGACGTCGCCCGGCTTGATCGCGTCTCCCTCCTTGACGAAAGGAGGGCTCGAGGGCGACGCGGCCCGATAAAAGATCCCCATCAGCGGGGCCTTCATCACGGTTGCGTTGGGCGGAAGCGCCGGCGCGGCCGGCGCCGGGGCGTGCCCGGCGGCCGGGGGAAGCATGGGCGCCCCGGGACCCATCATCAGGGGCGCTCCGGGGCCCATGATGGGCACCGGCACCGGGAACGGAACGGACGGACGGCCCTGGCGGACGAGGCGGACATGGTAGTCCTTCCGGTTGAGCTCGAAGCGCTCGAGCCCGTTGTCCTGCATGAACTTGAAGAGCGCCTTCAGCTCCTCAAGGGCCTCCGGGGCGTCCGGCCCCGTCGACGGCTCCTTCGCATTCTTGCTGGCCATTAGCGGTAGGATCTCTCCCGCCTCGGCCCCCCGGAGCCCGGCCGGCCGCGGCCTTCGCGATCGCGGGGCGGCCCATCGCCCTCGGAACCCGGGGCGAGCACGGCCTTGCGCGAGAGGCGGATCTTGCCTTCCCGCGAGACCTCGAGGACCTTGACCTCGACCATGTCGCCCTCCTTCAGCACGTCCGTGACCTTGTTGACCCGCTGGACGTCGATCTGGGAGATGTGCAGCAGCCCCTCCTTGCCGGGCATGATCTCGACGAAGGCGCCGAACTCGACGCAGGAGACGACCCGGCCCTTGTAGATCTTGCCGACCTCGGCCTCTTTGTAGATCGACTCGACCTCGGCCTGGGCGCGGCCGATCGCAGCGGCGTCGAGGCCGGAGATGAAGACCCCCCCATCGTCCTCCACTTCGATGTTGACGGAGTATTCCTCGATCATGCGGCGGATGTTCTTTCCGCCGGGGCCGATGAGGGCCCCGATCTTGTCGACCGGGATCTGCAAGCGGATGAGCCGCGGGGCCATGGGGGAGAGCTCCGGCCTGGGGGAGGGCAGGGCCGCGAGCATCTTCTCAAGGATCACCAGGCGCCCTTTGCGCGCCTGCTCCAGCGCTTCGCGCATGATGCCGAGCGAGACCCCGTCCACCTTGATGTCCATCTGCAGGGCCGTCACGCCGCTGCGGGTGCCGGCCACCTTGAAGTCCATGTCGCCGACGTGGTCCTCCAAGCCCGCGATGTCCGTCAGGATCACGTGCCTGCCGCCCTCCATGAACAGGCCCATCGCGACTCCGGCGCAGGGGGCCTTCATCGGCACCCCCGCGTCGAAGAGGGCGAGGGACCCTCCGCAGATGGACGCCATGGAGGAGGAGCCGTTCGACTCCAGGATGTCGGAAACGATGCGGATGGTGTAGGGGAACTGCTCCTCTCCCGGAAGCAGGGGGAGCAGGGCCCGCTTGGCGAGGGCTCCGTGGCCGATCTCCCGGCGTCCGGGCCCGCGCTCTGGCTTGACCTCGCCGACCGAGTAGGCGGGGAAGTTGTAGTGCAGCATGAAGCGGTCCTTGTACTCCCCCTCGAGCTCGTCCATGATCTGCATGTCCTCGGGCGTGCCGAGCGTGGCGGTCGCAAGGGCCTGGGTCTCGCCGCGGGTGAAGACCGCTGAGCCGTGAGTGCAGGGGAGAGCGGGGACCATCACCGTGATGGGCCGGACCTCGTCGAAGCCGCGGCCGTCCGGCCGCATCCGCTCCTCCAGGATCATCTTGCGGCCCTCTTCGGCCGTGATGTCGTGAACGATCGCGTGGACGTGGGCCTCCTGAGCGACGAAGGCTGGCTCGGTCGCGGCCTTCTTCTGGACCTCTTCCACGAGCTCACCCTCGAGGGCTTTGATCCGGTCCCCGAACTCATGCTTGAGCTTATAGCCGGCATGGAGGAGGGCGCGGATCGCGTCCAAAGCGCGAGCGCGGACGAAGCCGTGCACCGGCTCCGGGAACTGCGGCGGCGCGACCTCGCGCTTGACGATCTTGCGGCCGGCTTTCTCAGCCTCGGCCACGAGCCTCATCTGAAGGCCGCAGAGGCGGTCGATGGCTTCCTGGGCCACCTCGATGGCCTTGAGGACCTGGTCCTCCGCGGCCTCGCGGGCCCCGGCCTCCACCATGAGGATGGCGCCCTTCTTCCCTGCGACCACGATCTCGAGCTCGCAGTCCGTGCGCTCCTCCATGGTCGGAAAAAGGACGAACTGGCCTTTGATGAGGGCCACGCGGACCCCCGCGACGGGCCCGGCGAAGGGGGCGTCGGAGAGCATCAGGGCCGCGGAGCCTGCGAGGATGCTCAGGGGCCCGGGATCGTTCTTGGTATCGGAGGAGACGACCAGGGTATAGACCATGGTCTCGTGATTCCAGCCCTCCGGGAAGAGGGGCCGGATCGGGCGGTCGGTCAGCCGCGCGTAGAGGGTCTCCTTGTCCCTGGGGCGGGCTTCCCGCTTGAAGAAGCCGCCGGGGATCTTGCCGGCGGCGTAGGTGCGCTCGCGGTACTCGATCGTCAGGGGCACGAAGTTGACGACCTTGGGCGTGGGCGCGACCGTGGCGGTCGTGAGGATGACCGAGCCGCCGATATGGACCGTCACCGCGCCGCCGGCCTGCTTGGCCAGCGTGCCCGTCTGGATGGAAATTTCCTTGCCGCCTATCGTCTCCGATAGGCAGATCGCCTGTATTTTGGACATGGTCACTTCCTGATATCGAGCTGTTTGAGCAGCTTGTTGTATTCGGCAAGGTCCGTCCTCTTCACGTAGTTCAGCAGGCGCCGGCGCTGGCCCACGAGCTTGAGGAGGCCGAGCTGGGAGGCGTAGTCCTTCTTCTGGCCTTTCAGGTGGTCGGAAATCTGCCGGATTCTTTCAGTGAGAAGAGCGATCTGGACCGACGAGTTCCCCGTATCCTTAGCGTTTTTCTTGAACTTTGATATAATTTCCGTTCTTTTTTGCTTTGTCATTGTCATATTCATTCCATAATATTACTTAACCGAAAGAACTGTCAAATTCAGCTTTTGGAGCAGCCGCCAAAGGGCCGCGACGACGGCGCGCTTGCGGACCTGCTCGCGCTCGCCCGGGAAACGGTATCGGCGCGCGGAGATGAATCCCGGAAGGGCGAGGCCGATATAGACCAGGCCGACCGGCTTCGACCGGGCGCCTCCGCCGGGCCCGGCGCTGCCGGTGATCGACAGCGCGGCGTCCGCGGACAGCCTCCGGCGGATCCCTTCCGCCATCTCTCTTGCGCAGGCCGCCGAAACCGCTCCGGCCTCGGCCAGGGTCCCGGGCCGCACCCCCAGCTCCGAGACCTTGACGGCATTGCCGTACGCCACGGCCCCTCCGAGGAACCAGCCTGAGGAGCCCGGCACGGAGGTGATCTTCGCGGAAAGAAGCCCGCCGGTGCAGGACTCCGCGACCGCCAGCTTCCAGCCCAGAGCCGTGAGCCTCTCTCCGACCGCTGATTCGATGCTCCCCTCTCCGATGCCGCACAGATGCGTCTTCAGGAGCCGTTCGACTTTTCCCCGGATGCCCTTCAGCCGCGCCTCCGCCAGGCGGGCCGAGGGGGCCGTGACGGAGGCCCGGAGCTCCACCTGCCCGGGCCCGGCCAGGATCGTGTACTCGGCCCAGGCCGGAGGCTTCGCAAGCAGAGGCCTCAGGCGCTGGTCCGCTGCCGCTTCGGCGATCCCGCAGAACCGGAACACCGTGGAACGCTGGAAGAGCCTTCGGGCGAAGCGCTTGCGAAGCTCGGGCAGCACCTGACCCTCGAACATGGGCTCCAGCTCCAAGAAAGGGCCGGGGAGCAGCGCGATGACTCGGCCTCGGCGCGCGAGCAGCTGTCCGGGAGCCGAGCCCCTCTCGTTGGCCAGCACGCGGGCGCCTGAGAGGATCCAGGCCTGGCGCCGGTTCTCCTTCGGGACGCGCATGCCGCAGGAGCCGTACTTCCGGCGGATGCAGGCGTAGATCGAGGGACGGTACCGGAGGGCCCGGCCGCATGCCGCGGCCGCCCCCTCCCTGGTCACGTCGTCGAAGGTGGGCCCCAGGCCGCCGCAGACCACGACCGCATCCGCGCGCGCGGCGGAGCTCGAGACGGCCTCGCATATCTCCCGGGGGCTGTCGGCCACCGTGGTCTCCCGCGGGACGTCGAAGCCGGCTTCTTTGAGACGGCGGGCCAGGTAGGCGCCGTGCGTGTTGACTTTGCCGGCCAGAAGCTCGGTCCCCACGCAGACGATCTCGGCTCTAGGCTTCGCCGCCATAAGCGGCCATGATAACAAAATTTGCTATTATAATTCGCTAATATATATAAATGTCATCTGGTTTCTTGCTGATCATCTCGGCGCCTTCCGGGACTGGGAAGTCCACTGTCTGCCGGAGGCTGCTGGATCGCAACCGCTCTTTGAAATACTCCGTCTCCTGCACAACGCGCCCCCCGCGGCCCGGCGAGTTCCACGGCCGCCATTACCGCTTCTTGAGCACGAGCGCCTTCCGCGCTCTGAGGCGCCGGGACGCTCTCCTCGAATGGGCCGTCGTGCACGGGAGCTTCTACGGCACGCCCCGCCGCCGCGTCGAGAAGCTCATCCGGGCCGGCGACGTGGTCCTGGCGGACATCGACGTGCAGGGAGCGGCGAAGGTGCGGCGCAGGCTGGGGGAGAAGGCGGTGGCGGTCTTCCTGCTTCCACCGTCGTGGAAGCAGCTCGAGCGGCGCCTCAGGAAGCGCCGCGACACGGACGCTCCTGCGATCCGGCGCCGGCTCGCCGACGCGCGCTCGGAGCTGAGCCGGGCGGGAGAGTACCGATACTGGATCGTCAACGACGATTTATCGACGGCCGTGAGGCAGATCGAATCCGTCATCGCGGCCGAGCGGCTCAGGGCCGGTCGGCAGGGGCCCTTGGCTGCAAGGCTGAGAGACTGAGAGAATAGCCGATCCGTATCCGGGAGGCCACAGGATGGAACGCAGCTCGAAGAAGCAAGCTGAGGCGAAGGCGGCGGCCGGCGAGGAGAAAACCGTGGAACAGCTGATCCTTGACAGGAAGCACGGGAAATACGGCGTCGTGGCCCTGATCTCATTTTGGGCCAAGGAGCTGCGCAAGCTGGAAGAGAATCGCCACACGACGCAGGCCGAACTGCTGGAAAGGGCGATCCGGGAGATCCTGAGCGAAAGCGTTTCCCTCAAAGAAATTGAGAAGCGCATGATCGCGGGCGCCTCCAACGACGGCCAGGACGGCGCGAAATCCGTGTTCGCGGCCGCGGCCAAGAAGAAGGAAGCCCGCTCGGCCGAATCATGAGCGCCGCTGCCCCCAAAAAAATCCTCCTGGGGGTCAGCGGGTCGATCGCGGCGTACAAGGCGTGCGAGATCGTCCGCGCCCTGGTCAAAGGCGGGGCCGAGGTCCGGTGCATGGCGACGCCCAACGGGGCCAGGTTCGTATCAACGCTTGCGCTCGCGACCCTCTCACGCTCGCCTGTCGCCGTGGGCATGTTCGTCGATCCCTCGCTATGGGATATGGCCCACATCTCCCTGGCGGCCTGGGCGCAGCGCATCGCCGTCGCGCCGGCCAGCGCTTCGATCATCTCCCGCCTGGCACGCGGCGACGCGAGCGGCGTCATCGAGTCCGTGGTCCTTGCGGCCCGCTGCCCGGTCGCGCTGGCGCCGGCGATGGACGCGGAGATGTGGCAGCATCCCGCGACCCAGGCCAACGTCGAGCAGCTCCGCAAGTACGGCTACGAGATCTGGGGACCGGAGCACGGCGAGCTGGCCAGCGGGCGCGTCGGACTCGGCCGGATGATGGAGCCCGAGGAGATCGCCCGGCGCCTGCTGGCATGAAGCTTCGCCGTCCAGCGCCTTCTATTCTCCGGGGGAAGAGCGTGCTCCTGACCTCCGGCCCCACCCGCGAGCACTTAGACCCCATCCGCTTCATGACGAATGCGTCGAGCGGCCGCATGGGCTTCGCCCTGGCCGCGGCGGCGCTCCGCCGGGGGGCCCGCGTCACGGTGATATCGGGCCCCGTGGAGGCGCGAGCCCCCAAGGGGGTGAGGCTCATCCCCGTCGTCTCGGCGAGCGAGATGCTTAAGAAGACGCTGGCCGAGGCTCCTAAGGCCGACGTGCTCATCGGCGCAGCTGCGGTCGGGGATTGGCGGTTTCGGCATGTTTCAACGAGCAAGCTCAAGAGGCGGGGGCCCATCCGCCTGAGCCTGGCGCCGAACCGCGACATCCTGGCCGAGGTCGGACGGCGCCCCTTCCGGCCGGCGGTCGTGGTCGGATTCGCCCTCGAAACCACGCGCCTGCTCGAGAACGCGCTCAAGAAGCTCCGCAGCAAGAACCTCGATCTGATCGTTGCCAACGGCGCAGAGTCGCTCGGCGCCCCGCGCACGAGTCTGACGCTGATCTGGCGCAGCGGGAAGGCGCTCCGGCTTGCGCCCATGGACAAGGCGAGAGCGGCCCTCAGGATCGTCGATGAGGCGGCCGCGCTCCTGGAAGCGCCGTCCCCGGAGCGCGACGTTCTCCTCTCGCGGAGGGGGCGGCCGCGCTGCTGAAATACGCGGCAGTGAATTCGCCCACGGTTTCATGATCGAACCAACTCCATAGAATGTCCACCAAACTTTTCCCGCAGCTTAGCAGCGGTGCAGCTCCAGCGGATATGCAATGTGGCTGGGTTTACTGAATGCTTACGGAAAGGATGGCGACCTGTTTGAAGAAAAGCGCTGATTATTTCAGGCCTTATTTGTTTGGACCTTCAGCGCTGGAAGTGAAAGGTGAAAAAGTGCTGATAGGAGCGGCTCTTTTCGATCGATAAGTCGCCATCTGGAAGGTAAACATTTTCATGACTCAAAAAACCGTTGGCGAATTCGCTGCCGCGCATACTAGAGAGCTGGCCCGGCTCTTGCGCGGGCTTCGAGCCCGGCTCGAAATCGCCGATCCCGACGACTGGGCGCGGGCGGAGGACCCTCGTCCGCTTCCCAGCGCGTCCGAGGCCGCCCCAGGGGTTTGCGCAAGCGCCGAAAGCGCGTCCGTCGAAATCCGGCTCGCTAAGCTGAAAGAAGATGTCCTGGCCTGCCGGAAATGCCCCCTGGGCGCCCAGCGCCTGAACCCCGCCTTCGGCGTTGGCTCGGCGTCCGCCAGGGTGATGTTCATCGGGGAAGGCCCGGGCTACGAGGAGGACCGCCAAGGCGAGCCTTTTGTGGGCAAGGCGGGGCAGTTGCTCGACAGAATCCTGGCCGCGACGGGCCTCTCCCGCAAGACGGAGTACATCGCGAACATCGTCAAATGCCATCCCATGGCGGACCCCAGCGACCCTTCCAAGCGCGGCAACGACCGCCAGCCGAGCCCGGAGGAGACCGCGTCCTGCCGGCATTACCTCGACGAGCAGATCCTGCTCATCCGTCCCCGTTGTCTCGTCGCGCTCGGGGCTGTAGCGGCCCGGGTCCTGCTCGGGACGCAGGAGGGGATCACCCGCCTGCGCGGGCGCTGGCGCGAATATCTTCCGGCCGGCGGAGAGGACCCCTTCCCCCTCATGCCTACCTTTCACCCGGCGGCGCTCCTGCGCGACCCCAACCTCAAGGCTGATGTCTGGACGGATATGAAGGAGCTGAAGAGATTCTTGGAGAAGGCGTGAAGATCGAAAGAATGACGAAGACGGTTCTGAGATTCTGCGGGGCCTGGATGATCTGTCTTTTTGCCGCATGCGCCCATCCCGGAAAGATCAACGAGTTGCTCCTGGAGCCGATCCCTCCGGCTCTCTCCGCAGAGTACGTCTTCATGCCGGGAACTCCGGACGCGGACAAGCTTCGGCGGGAGAACATGATCAACGCCTACGCCGACGTCACGGGCCTGGAGCAGTATGTGTCGAAACTCGAGGAGCTTCAGCGCGTCCATCGCAAGTGGAGCCGGGCGAGAGAGATCAAGCTCCATAAGAAGTATCTGGACGATGCCAGAAGAAGAAAGGAAAATGCCGAGCAGGGGGTCCCCGAGGGCCGGCGCGTGGTGGCCGTCGAAACCACCTATCGCGACGACGAGCGGGGCACGATCGTCGTTACCCGGAAGGTGACTTTGAAGGATGGAACCGTCGAAACCGACGAATACACCGTCAAGAAGCAGCCTTAGGCTCGCCGAGGTCGTCTACCCCCTGCCGCTCGACCGGGCCTTCGACTACCTCATCCCCCCCCATCTGGCCCAGTCCGTGGTCCCCGGGGTCCGCACGCGGGCGCCCTTCGGGCCGCGCAAATGCCTCATCGGCGTGGTTTTTGCCGTCAAGGAAGAGCCGCCTCCAGGCCCTCATTCGAGGCGGCTGAAATCCATCGAAGCGGTCTTAGACCCCGAGCCGCTGATGACGGAGGAGATGCTGGGGATGGTGCGCTGGCTGGCCCGGCGCTACTGCGCTTCGATCGGCGAGTGCCTGCGCCTCGTGCTGCCCTCCGAGCTCCTTTCAGGCAAAGAGCCCAGGCGCCCGGTCATCGGCCTGCCGGATCCCGGCGCCCAGCCTTCCCCCGTCTCCGCTGAGCCGATCGTCTTGAAGCCGTCGCAGGCAGCTGCCCTTGAGCGCCTTGGGCAGGCCCTGGACGCTGGGACTTTCTCAGCCCATCTTCTTTTCGGCGTGCCGGCCTCAGGCAAGACCGAGGTATATCTCCGCCTCATCAGAAAGGCTGTGGGCGGCGAGGGCCAAGCGCTCTTTCTCGTTCCGGAAATCTCCTTGACGCGGCCTTTCTTCGACCAATTTTCGGCGGAAATGGGAATGCCGGTCGCCCTGTGGCACAGCCAGCTCGGGGCCCGCGAGCGGCGGACCGCATGGCGCGGCCTGCGCTCCGGAAGCGTGCGGGTCGTGGTCGGGCCGCGCTCGGCCGCGCTTCTCCCTTTCAAGAAGCTGCGGCTGGTTGTCATGGACGAGGAGCAGGACGAATCCTACAAGCAGGACGCTCAGGTCCCCTACTACCACGCCCGCGACGTGCTCCTCGAGCGGGCGCGGCGCTTCGGAGCCGTGGCTGTGCTCGGCAGCGCGACCCCTTCCGTGGAATCTTTCGAGGGGGCCCTGAGCGGCGCCCTCGGCTTGGTCGAGATACCGGAGCGGGTCTGGGAGCAGACCGCTGCTCCGCCAATCCGCCTCTCGGACCTGCCCGCGGGGTCCTCGCGCTGCATCGGGGACGAGTTGCTGGAGGCGGTCAAATCGCGGCTTCAGCGGCGCGAGCAGACGATCCTCCTGGTCAACCGCCGCGGCTTCTCGAATTTCATCATCTGCAGGCGCTGCAGCTGGGTGGCGCGCTGCCCGGCCTGCGAGGTGGCGTTCATCCGCCACCGCGACGAGTCCTCGGGCGCATTCGACCTGCGCTGCCACCACTGCGGAAGGAGCGCGCCGGTGCCGGGCGCGTGCGGCAAGTGCGGCAAGAGCGCCCTCGCCCACGCAGGCGCCGGCACCCAGAAAGTCGTCTCCGAGATCAGGGCCCTGCTGCCCGGGGCGCGCGTGCTGAGGATGGACAGCGATACCGTCTCCAAAGAGTCCGGCCAGGATCCGGACGCCGCGATCTACCGCCGCTTCCTCGACGGAGAAGCCGACGTGCTGGTCGGCACCAAGCTGGCCGCCAAGGGCTTCCATTTCCCAAACGTCACGCTGGTCGGCGTCGTGGACGCAGATACGATGCTCCAGATGCCGGATTTCCGCTCGGCCGAACGGACCGTCCAGATGCTCCTGCAGGCAGCTGGCCGGGCGGGACGCGCGGAGCGCGCCGGCGAAGTCATGATCCAGACCGCCCGGGCCACGAATTACGCGATCCAGGCCGTGGCGAGAGGGGACTACGCAGGCTTCTGCCGCGAGGAGATCGCCCACCGCCGGGCCCTGCGCTACCCGCCGGTCTCCTCGCTGATCAGGCTCGTCTTCGCAGGGAAGACCAAGGAGACCTGCCTGAGAACCGCCGAAACCGCCGCGGCGGGCCTCAGGTCCGCGCTGCCGGCTGACGAAGTCCTCGGTCCCGCGCCCGGGCTGCTCAAGCGATTCAAGGGCCGGCATCGCTACCACCTCCTCCTGAAGGTTCTGGATGCTTCCAGGGCCGAAGCCGCATTCTCGGCCATCCGGGCCCTCGCTCCCTCCAGCGCGGTCCGGCTCAAGGTGAACGTGGACCCCTACGATTTCGTCTGATGGAATCGCTTGGGACGGAGCCCGCCTCCGAGAGAGACCTCCCCGGCACTGCCGCCTCTTTGGCGCTTGCGGCCGCGCTGGCCTTGGGGATCTTCGGGTTCTACCTGGCAACGGCCTATCCGACCCTTTCTTCCTACAGGGATTCCGGCGACATGGCCGCTTCGGCGATCACGCTGGGGGTCTCCCATCCCCCCGGCTATCCGTTCTTCACCCTGGCCGCCCGGGGCTGGCTCGAGGTCTTCCCCTTGGGCAACGCCGCCTATCGTCTCCACGTCTTCAGTGCCCTGCTGGGAGCCGGAGCGTGCGCGGCGCTCTTCCTCGCTTTCTTCTCCATGAGCCGGTCCTTGGGCGGCGGCCTCTGCGCCGCGCTCCTGCTCGCCTTTGCGCCGGCCTTCCATCACCTGAGCCTGGTCAGCGAGATGTACAGCCTGAGCGCCTTTCTGGCTTCGCTGCTGGCGGCCCTGACCCTGCGCGCCAGCGCTTGCCCGCCGCAAGGGCTCTGCGCCGCGGCCCTTCTGCTGGGGCTCGGCATGGGCAGCCACCAGACCCTCCTCGCCGCGGCGCCCCTCCTGCTCGCCTCGGGCTTGGAGCGCCTCTCTCCCTTCAGGAAGCCCCGCGCTCCGCGCCTGCGCCTCTGGGGATTGCTGGCCGGCTTCTTCCTGCTCGGCCTTCTGATCTACGCCTATCTTCCCCTGCGCTCAGCGACCGATCCCGCCCTGAATTGGGGCGAGCCCCATTCGCTCAGGAACTTCTTGCGCATGCTCACCCGCGCCGATTACGGCGGGGTGCGCCTGCACCCGGAGCGCCCCGCTGGGGTGTTCTCGCTCTCCGGGTGGGCGGAGGGCCTGCGGCTGAGCGCCAAGATCTTCGCCGGGGAGCTGGGCGTCTCCGGCCTGATCCTCCTGCTGGCGGGCGCTCTCGGAGCCCGACGATCCTTGGCAGCTGGCGCTCTCGCGGCGTTCCTCCTCTCCGGCCCGATCTTCATCGTTTGGGCGAACCTGGACCCCGGCTCGCCCGAAACCTACGCCATCCTCGAGCCTCACCTCGTCCTCCCTCTGCTCTTCGCCGCGGCCCTGGCGGGGCTGGGCGCGCAATCCCTTCTGCGCCGCTCCTGGGGTGTCTGGAAGACCGCTTGCGCTTTCCTGGCCCTGGCCGCCCTCTGGTGGGTGCCTCGTTCAGGAGCGCCTTTGTCGCACCGTCATGATTTCTCCGCTTGGGACTACGGCGCGGGGCTCCTCGACTCCATCCCCCAAGGCTCTCTTCTGGTGGACCCCGACGACCCCACCGCGTTCACGCTCAGCTATATGCTCCACGCCCACGGAAGGCGGCCGGATGTGGTCCCATTCCTGGGCTTCCGCACCCGCTGGGGCTATGAGCAGTTCCGGCGAAGGCATCCCGCTCTTCTGCCGCCCTACGAGATCCGCTCCGGCCAGGAGTTTCTGGCCGCCGCGGTCTCGAAAGCCCTCCGGGAAGAACGCCCGATCTACGTGGACCTCCCTCAAAAGACCCCAGCCGGGACCACCAGCTTCCCATCCGGGCTGTCCTATAAGCTCTTCATGGAGCCTCCGCGGGGAGCGGAGGTCCGTGGGCTCCTGGAGCAGTCGCTCCGCTTGGCAAAACTTCTGCGCTATCGCCCCGGCCCGCTGCGCGCGGATTTTTTCACGCGCCACACGCTGGCTTACTGGCCCAGCGCCCTCAACAACCTCGGCATCGAAGCCCAGCGCCTGGGCCTCAACGCGGAGGCGGTCAGCATCTACAAGTCGGCCCTGGCCGCGGCGCCTTGGCTCTCCGAGTCGTGGAACAACTGGGGAAACGCCGCGATCGCCCTCGGGGACCCTCTCGCCGCCGTGGGCTGCTACCAGGCGTCCCTGCGGGAGAAGCCCGCCGCGCAGGTCGTCTACAACCAGGGCCGCGCCTGGCTGCTCGCCGGCCGCTTCGCCGAAGCGGAGGAGCGGTTCAGGAAAGCGATCGCCGAGGCGGACCTCGTGGACGCCCATAACGACCTCGGCCTGGTTCATCTCCGCTCAGGCAGGGCCGAAGAGGCTGTCCGGGAGTGGCTGGGAGTGCTGGACCGCAATCCGCGCTATTCGGTCGCCTACTATAATCTGGCCTTGGGCTTCGAGCGCCTCGGAAGAGAACAAGACGCTCTCCGGGCTCTCGAAGCGTATCGGGGATTCCTTGAGAACCCGGCGGAGATCCGGGAGGCGGAATCCTGGATGCGGAAGCTCAAGAAAAAAAGGTAGATTCCGAGCGTGGTCATCCTGATCGTCGGAGGCGACTCGGCTTTCCGCCGCCAGCTCCGGGCCCTGCTGGAGAGCCAGAACCACGAAGCCCTCATGCTCCCGGAGCCCTCCAAGGCCGCCGGGGCCGCCGAGGGCCGCGGCGCGCACCTCGTCCTCGTGGCCCTCGGCTCCTGCGCCGAATCCCTGCGCGTCATCCGCTCGGTCCGCAGACAGCCTTCGACCCGCCGGATCCCCATCCTTCAGGTCGATCCCCGGGGCGCCCCGGAAGAGGTGGTCCAAGCCTTGGACGCCGGGGCCGACGACTGCCTCGCCCGGCCATTCAACCCCGAGGTCTTCCTCGCCCGGGTGAGGACCTTGCTGCGCCGGCAGATATGGAGCGGGAACCTCCGCGAGGAGCCGGCGACGCTCCTGAAGGCCGGGGACATCGTTGTGAGGCTCCTCGAGAGGACCGTCAGCTTGGGCCGCGAAGAGATCGCGATGACCCGCCTCGAGTTCGAGCTCCTTGTTTTTTTCATGCGGAATATGGACAAAGCCCTCAAGCGCGCCGAGATCCTCGAAGCGGTCTGGAAATACCCCGAGGATGTCGAGACGCGGACCTTGGACAAGCACGTGGAATCCCTCCGGCGCAAGCTCGGCGCATCCGGCCGGCTCATCCGGACCATCCGCGGCGTGGGCTACCGCTTTTTGGATCCCCGCTCCCCGGAGCTGAGCTCTCCCCAGTAGTAATTCGGGCCTACCAGCTTCCGAAGACCTGCCTGATGCGGTTCTTCGCGAGGCGGTGAAGGTGATCGTCTTTCCTTTGACCGCTGTCACGGCCGGATCAATCGATGCTTTGATCGTCGGGGGGCAGTTCGCGGGCGCGCATCCTCCGGTGGAAGTTGGTATTTGTCCTTGGAGAATATTTCCGCCGGAGCAACAGGCCGCCTTTGGATCATACAATTGAC
>JACRDO010000128.1 GCA_016212885.1 Elusimicrobiota bacterium
ACGGGACCGCCCGGCCGAAACCGGCGTTCCAGGAGGCTGGCTGCCATCATGGGAACAAACCCCATGGAAATGCGTTCCAAAGCGGAGCGCCGGCCCCTCAAGAGGCGGATTCGCTGGCGGAGCTTGGCGAGCTGGAGCCTGCTCATATAACACTATTATAATATATATAGTGTTATATTGCAAGCAATAAAATAGGAATCCGGGAAGTCTATCCCGGATTCCCTGGGCTACCGCCGATCAGAATCTACTTTCGATATTCCTGCAGGGGCGGGCCGAATGGTTGCAGGTAAGGAAGTCGCCCCCACACGGACCGAGCGCCCCCGTGGGGACCTCTCGTGCTCCCCGCGCAAGCGCGTCGGAGCTTGGCAGCAACACGGCTGGCGGCCGGCGGCCTCAACGGCGGGAAGCCCGGGGCCGTGGCATATGTCTTTGCGCGCCATAGAGAATCCGTTGGAACCAAGGACCTAGAACCCAGGGCCCAGGGCATTTGGGCCGAAAAAGAGCGTTGCAGGGCCTTTAGGGCCCATGGCGCTCTAAGGCATCAGGGCTACAATCAAGATAACGATGGAACTTCCAGGCCTTGGACTCAAGAAAGCGGTTGCGACGGGCCTCATCGCGTCCCTGCTGGCCGGCCAGCAGGGATTCGCATCTATTGAGGCTTTCGCTCAGACGGTGGCGAACGCGCCCGCCGCGAGTTTCGGCAGTTCCCTCGGCCCGGCTGGAGCGGGCTTCGTGCAGACTCCGCTCCCCTCCAATTTCGCGCTGAATCCGGCGGCGCCTCTGAGCGGGGTCGGGCTCCCCGCGGTCAAGTCCCTCCCCGCTCTCGCGCTTCCTCAATCTGAAGCGGCGCTGAAGCCCGTCGCGGGGCTCGCCCAAGCGCCGGCGGTGATCCCCGCGGAGGGCGCGGCGGAGCCTGTCCGGCCGGCTCTCATCCAAGGCGCTGCCTCCCCGATCCCAGTGGTCACAGCCCCGCTCAAGCCTGCGCGGAAGATCGAAGCAACGACGCCTCGCATGGAGAGGAAGCTCGGGCAGGGCTTGATTTCGGGGCTCCTCGGCTTTGGGAAAGCGCTCTTCAGCGGCCGCTCAGCCCCGGAGAAAACGCTTCGGCAGACTTATGACAACTCGGCGCTCCCCAAGACGGATGACTCCGGCGCGGTGGAAGGGGAGGCCTTCGCGGCTCCGCGCCGCTCAGGCCTCCTCCGCGGCAAGGATGGCAAGCCGGTCGATACGCCCGCGGAGTACCGCGAGCTCAAGGAGCTCAAGGAGGTGCTGGGCGACGGCACAGCAGGCAAAAACGGCCGGATCGAGCCTTTCGGATTCATCCTGCCAGGCGAGGGCATTGCGCGCGCCCGGGCCGCGGGCCTGGAGGGCTTCCTCTACAGCAAGCTCGAGAATGAGAGGGCTTCCGGCGAAGCGGCCCTGGCGGGCCAGGTCCAGGACTACTTCAGCTATCTCGACGCCCTCTACGAGCCTGTCGCCTCGCTCGCCCCCCTGCGCCGGGAGCTCGCGGCCCTGCGCTCGGCGGCCATGGACGGCATCGAGAAGAACCGCATGCTCAACTCGCTGCTCGTGCGGCAGGTTCGCGAGCTCCAGGCCCGCATGCGGGACATCGACAAATCCGCCTGGGGCCGCTCAAGCGGCGTCTACATGATCCTGACCCGGGCCTACAACCGCATGAAGCCCGGAAAAGGCTTCTTCGATTCGATCGATGACTCGGAGTTCGACCGCATCCGCAGGGAAGCGAACGCGGACGTGATATGGCTGCTCGACATCTTCGAGATCGGGGTCTTAAGGCGCTGGGGCACGGGCGGCGGCTCCCCCTACTCCATCCAGGGCTACCGGGTCAAGAAGGAGCTCGGCGGCGACGAGGCGTTCAAGCGCTTCGTCGAGCGCGCCCACGCCGCGGGCCTGCGCGTCATGACCGATTTCATCCCCAACCACGTCTCGCTCGACAGCGAGCTCATCCGCGAGCGCCCGGAGGCGACCCTCCACATCGTCCCGCCGCAGAACCTCAGCGACGAGGAGATCATGAAGGGCGTCCCGCGCCAGGCGAACGGGGACCCCGTCTTCTTCCTCGTGCAGACCGACAACTACCCGGAGAACGTCCCAAACCTACGGACTTCGGATGTTTGGTACGGCCGGCGCGTGCGCAAAAAGATCCTGGTCCACCACCCGCACACGGACTACGGCGACGGCATGTGGGTGGACATGGCCCAGATCGACTACAGCCGGCCCGAGGCCCGGGCCTGGGAGATCGAGCAGGCCCGCCGGGTCTTCGAGGACTTCGGCGTGGACGCGATTCGCCGCGACATGGCCTACGAGCAGACCAACGCCCGGTTCTTCCAGCACTGGGCCGGCGTGCTGGAGCGGGAGCAGGGCCAGGGCGCGTCGTGGGCCCAGGCCGAGATGCGCCGCCTGCTCTCAGAGTTCAAGTCGCGCTGGGCCGCCATGAAGGGCAGCGAGTTCTGGAGGGAGTTCACCGACGCGACCAAGTCCCGCTTCCCCTCCGCCTACGCCATCGACGAAGTCTACTCGCACTCGACCGACATGAGCCGCGCGGGCTCAGACGCCATCTACGACAAGAACGACCACGATCTCTCGCTCGGCCAGAACGGGCTCTACGACGCCATGCTCAGCCGCGACGCCCCCCGCATCCGCGCGGCGCTGCGCAACGCCGCTTTCCGCGCCTGGCAGAGGGGCGGAGCGGCCATGGTCAGCTTCATCGGCACGCACGACGGCGGCGAAGGCAACCCCTGGGACAAGTTCGGCCCCGTGGCTCGCGCCGCGGCCGCGATCGCGCTCTTCTTGCGCCCGATCCTGGTCTACAACGGAGTCGAGCAGGGCGTGGGCCAGTCCCGCAACATCTCCGCGGACCTCTCGAAATCCGTGGACCGCGAGAAGTCCATCCCCTTCGACATCCCGGTCTCCATCAACTGGGGCGAGTCCGATGCGGGCAACAAAGCAGCGCTCCAGACCATCCTCGAGAAGTCCGCCGAGCACCGTGACCTCTTCGAGCGCGGCGCCATGGAGGTTCTAGACTCCGCGGAGGACACCCCGATCGTGGCCTACACCGCGGGCCGCAAAGACGAAGCCGCCGGCCGCCGGAAGGCCCTGCTCATCGCGGCCAACTTCTCCGAGGGCCGCGCCTGGGGTCGCTTCCGCATGGGGCGGCCGGTCCTCAAGGCTTTCGGGGCCTTCGAGCCGAAAGCTGGCCGCAAGTACGTCCTGCGCGACTTCGCGGACAAGGGGTCGGATGGTTCGCCCAAGACTTATGTCCGAACCGGCGAGGAGCTCCTGAAGGACGGCATCTCCATCAGCCTGGACGGCGGCCGCGCGCACGTCTTCGAGATAGAAGAGATCTAACGAGGCTTCGCCTCAGACCGACGAGTCATGCTATCCCGCAGCGACAGCGCGTGCTGGTCAGAAGTCGCGAGGCCGCGCTATGTCAGGGCGACCCAAAAAGATATTGGATATCAAAGCACTTTTTCTGTTTTACCTTGGATTTATGCAGGCCCGCCGGGAGCCACCCGATCAACTTCCGTCAACATCGACGCTACCCGAGCTGATTTATGCGTAGGCTCTATAGTATACTTCCTCCCTGCAATCGCCCATGAAAAACCCCACCCGCTGGCTCTTCGGCGCGCACGTGGTCGAGGAGACCCTGGGCTCTGAGCGCGTCAAGGCGCTCGAGCTGTGGATTCAGCGGGACCGCGGCAAGAATTCCGCGGACCTGGCCAGGGTTGCCAGGGAGAAGGGCGTGCGAGTGCGCTGGGCACTCAAGCGCGACCTCGACCGCCTCTGCGGAGGCGAATCCCACCAGGGCCTGGCCATCATGATCGTGGCTCCCGGGGCCGGGGATTTCGAGGAGTTCCTCTCCGCCATGCCGGAGGGTGAGCGCGCGCAGGCCGTGCTGGTGGCCCTAGACCAGATACAGGACCCGCAGAACCTGGGCGCGATCGCGCGCAGCGCGCTCTGCCTCGGGGCCTCGGCCCTCCTGGTCTTAGACCGGCGCAGCGCGAGCGTGAGCCAGGGGGCTGTGAGCGCCTCGGCCGGGGCGCTTCAGAAGATCTCCGTCTTCCAGATCGGCAACCTCGCACAGACGCTCAGGCAGCTCAAGGAGCTGGGCTTCTGGATCTACGGGGCCGACATGGACGGGCGGCCCTCCTGGGAAGTGCGCTTCAACCGGCCCTTCGTCCTCGTGGTCGGCTCGGAGGGCGCCGGCATGCGGCCGCTCGTGCGGGCGCAGTGCGACGAGGTGGCCGCCATCCGCCAGGCGCAGGGCGCCGTGGCGAGCCTCAACGCGGCCGCGGCGGCCGCGGTCCTGCTCTACGAGGCCGCCCGTCAGCTTCGTGATGAAGCAGCCTGACTGCGAGGGGACCGGGCCGGGCCAGAACGCGCGCCCGCTCGCCTACGCTTTCGTTTTGACGGCCGTAATCTTCCTCGCTGAGGTCGCGGGTGGGTTCTGGACAGGGTCCCTGGCCCTGCTCTCGGACGCCGCGCACATGGCCGTGGACCTGGCCGCGCTGGGGCTGGGCCTGTTCGCGGCGTGGGCCACCCGGCTCCCGCCCGATAAGAAGCGCACCTTCGGCTACCACCGCGTCGAGGTGCTCGCGGCCCTGGTCAACGGGATCGCCCTATGGGTCGTCGTGGGGATGCTCCTGCTCGAGGCTTACGAGCGGTTCCGCGCCCCGGTGCCGGTCGAGCGGCTCAACGCCATGCTGCTCATCGCCGCTCTCGGGCTCCTCTGCAACATCGTGTCGGGGGCGATCGTCTATCCCAGCCGCAAGCAGAGCCTCAACCTGCGGGCTGTCTTCCTGCACGTGCTCTCGGACGCATTGGGCTCCATCGGCGCGATCGCGGCCGGGCTCATCATGCGGCTGAGCGGCTGGTGGCTCGCCGACCCCCTGGCGAGCGTCTTCATCTGCGCCATCGTCCTTTGGGCCTCCTTCAACCTCGTGCGCGACTCCATCCACATCCTGCTCGAGGGCGCGCCGTCGCATCTGGACATCGAAGAGATCCGGGGGGCCATCGGGAGCATCGAGGGGGTCGTCGAGGTCCATGACCTCCACCTCTGGTCCCTGTCCTCGGGGGCCGCGTCGATCAGCGGGCACGTGGTCCTGGCGAAAGGCGGGGACGCGAAGGCCGTGCTCAAGGCCGGAGCCAAGACGCTCGATGCGCGCTTCGGCCTCAAGCACGTGACGCTTCAGATTGAGCAGCCCGACTGACTAATGCTTCTCTTTCAGCGCGAGGATGCGCTCGATCTTCGTCTTCAGCACCGCGAAGTCCAGCGGCTTGACGATGTAGTCCACGGCGCCGAAGAGCAGGGCGTCGTTGAGCGTGGCGGCGTCGCTGAGGCCGCTGACCACGAGGATGGGGATCTTGGCGGTCTTGGGATTGGAGCAGATCTCCCGGGTGAGGGTGATCCCGTCGATGTCCGGCATCATGATGTCCATCAGGATGAGGTCCGGCGTCTCCTTCTCCAGGAAGGTCTTCGCCTGCTTCCCGCTCGCGGCGCAGACGACCTCGTAGCCCAGGGGGGGGAGGCCCTTCTCGAACAATTCGCAGATCCCGGCGTCGTCGTCCACTGCGAGAATCTTCTTTTTCGCTGGCATAATGCGCTCCTAAAAGCCGGATTCGATCCAAGCGTCCAAAGAAAAGCGCGAGCGGCCACGCAGGAACGCCACGGCCGCCAGCGCCATCATGCAGACGTCCACCGTCATGGCCTGGGCCGGAGTCAAATGGATGGAGCCGAAGCAGCCGCAGTTCTCCAAGGGGATGCCGCGGGCGAGGGTCGAGCCGAGCGCGATGAAGAACATCAGAGATAGGGCGCCGGAGGCGGCCGAGCTCAAGCGCGTCAGAAACCCGGCCGCGAGCGAGAAGGCCAGAAGCAGCTCCGCGAAGGGGACCAGATGGGCGAAAGGCAGGAGCACGTCCGCGGGCAGGAGCTGGTACGCTTCGATGACAGCTGCGAACTCCTCGGCCGGCGCGAGGGTCTTGTGGAGGCCCGAGACCAGGAAGACCGCGCATAGGAGGAACCGGGCCGCCAGAGCCAGGGCGGGCCAAGGGACGCGGGAGGGCTTCTCTTGCGGGTTCATGGCTTCTTCAGGGTCCTTTCGATGAGGTTGAACCCGTTGCCGCGCAGCTGGCGGACCCCCACGAAGCGGCGCCCGTTGATGAAGAACGTTGGGGTGGCCCGCACCCAGATGTCCTTGGCTTCTTTGACGTCCGCGTCCACGGCCGCGGCCGCGGCCGGGTCCTCGAGGCAGGAAGCGAACGGCGCGGCCTCGACGCCGGCTTCTTTCGCGAAGCGGGCGAAGGCCTCCGCGGGCTTCTTCGCCTCTCCCCATTCCTGTTGGCGGGAGAAGAGCATGTCATGGTAGACCCAGAACTTCCCGCCTCGGCCGGCGCATTCCGCGGCGATGGCCGCGGCGCGGGCGTTGGGATGGAAATCCCAGGGGAAATGCTTGAATAGGAATCGGATCTTGCCGGGAAAGAGCCCTTTAAGCTGCCTGAGAGGCTCAGCGGCCATCCGGCATCCGCCGCATTGGAAATCCGAGAACTCGGCCAGGAGCATCGGCGCGCCGGAGGGGCCTTCGATGCGGTAGCCCGGCGCCTGCGGGGTGTAGGGCTTGGCGGAGAGGCGCAGCCAGGCTGTGAGGGATGCGCTGAGCAGGAACAGCGCCGCTCCTGAGAAGAGGGCCCGGGACGTCCGAGTCTGCGGGAGCATCCAGGCAATGATAGCAAAACGGGGGGGCGGGCTTTTTGTTACACTGGCGGCCGCTCAAAGCACTGATGTCTGATCCGAAGAAAGGCGCAAAAGCGGCCGCGGCCCTCTGCCTAGCCCTGGCGGTCGCGGGGGCTTGGGCGCTCTTCCTGCGGAGGCCCCCGGCGAGAAGCCCCATCCCGCCTCGCGAGGTCAAGCATTATGGCCCGCTCACCCTTCTGGAAGCTTTCCTGCCTGCCGGGTTGGAGGAGGGGGACGCGGCGAGGGATTACGTCGAAGCGGCCGAGGCCGTGACGAGCGGAGGCGACGCCGCGGTCTCGGCTTTCGTCCTTTCCGGGAAGGCGGATGAGGCGAAATACGCCGGGTCCATCGCTCGCGTGGAGGCCGGCGCGCGCAAGAAGGCCTGCTTCCTGGCCGGGGCCCTGGCCGCGCCAGCTGACCCCGAGCGCATGTTGGATGCGACCCGGGCTGCGACCGTCGTTGCGCTGCTGGCGGGAGTGTTCAACGAGCGCGCGCAGTCTCATATGAAGGAAGGGAAGCTCGACGCGGCGCAGGCCGAGCTGGGCAAGGCCCTGAACGTGGGCCGCCATCTGGCCCAGGACTGGAACACCGGCGCCCAGTTCATGGGAGCCGCGCTCGTCACTTCCTCGGCCATGCGCCTGGGGCGATGCCATCAGCTGCGGGGCGACCAGGACGCGAACCTGCGGCTCGCCGACGCCTTGAAGCAGCTTCGGGCGGCCCTGCCCGCGCCCGAGGAGATCCAAGCCATCCTGGATTCCTCCATGGACACTGCCCGGCTGCCGGCCCTCTCGCGCTTCTTCAGCGAGGAGAGGCTTCGCCGGCCTTACGCCGTGATCGTCCTCCAGGCCGCGGCCGCGCTTTGGAGCCCGGATGAGATCGCCGCGGCCATTCCCGTTGAGTCCCGCCGCAGGCTGATCGAGAGCGCGGCCGCGAGCCCTGATCCGCGCTTGGCGGACGCGGGGCGCGCCTACCTCGATGTGCTCGGTTCGGTCGGAAAGCGTCTGGCCGCTTTGACTCACGAGAAGCGCCGCGACGTCGTCGCGGGCCTCTGGCTGAAGCTCAATCGCCTGGCCGAAAGCCCGGTCCGCTGAAAAACAAGCCCCCCGGCTTCGACGGCCGGGGGGCGTTTGCCTCAGATGGATTCTATTCCGCTGCGACCAGCTTGGCCGCGTCGACTAAGCCGGCGCCCTGCTGATCCGGCGTGAGCCCGGGCAGCGGCGTGGCGGCTTTCTGCAAGGCGGTCCGCAGGGCCTTCGAGCCGTGGATGCCCTGGGCCGCGACGGCGAGGGCCGCGAGCCCGACCGCGTGCGGGCAGGCCATGGAGGTGCCGTCGAGGGACCGGTAGCCTCCGCCCATGTAGGTGGACTGGACCGCCACCCCGGGCGCGATGATGGCCACCTGCGGCCCGCGGCTGGAGAAGTAGGCGAGCTTGTCCTTGCTGTTGGACGCGGAGATCGCGATGACGTCCTCGTAGGCGGCCGGATAGCCGACGGCCCCGCCCGAGTTGCCGGCCGCCGCGATGATCGTCAAGCCGGCCTTCGCGGCGGCCTTCACCGCGTCTTCGAGCGCCTGGGTGCCCTGCGAGGCGCCCAGGCTGAAGTTCGCGACGTCCATCTTGTTGTCCGCGGCCCACTGGATGCCCTCGATGACGTCCGCGAACGTGCCGCTGCCGCCGGCGTCGAGCACCTTCACGCCGAAGAGCGCGACCTCCGGGGCCACGCCGACGACGCCGACGCCGTTGTCCTGAGCGGCGATTGTGCCGGAGACGTGCGTGCCGTGGCCGTTGTCGTCCTTGTACTTGTCGTCATGCGTGACGATGCTGAACCCTCCGGCGACCTTGAGGTCCGGATGCTCATAGTCGATCCCGGTGTCCACGACCGCGACCTTGACTCCCGCGCCGCGCGTGAGGTGCCAGGCGCCCTTCGCGTTCACCCGCGCGATGCCCCAGGGGACCGTCTGCGCGTCCTGCTGCGGCGGGGGCTCATCGGCCGCGAGCCAGTTCTGGTAGAAGTCCTCCTCGACCCGCACGACCTCGGGGCTGGCGGCGAGGCCGGCGTCGAGGTCGTGCAGCTGGGCGTTCGGGACCACGACGGCCAGCGCGTTGATGAGCTTGAGCTTGTTGACGACGGTTGCGCCGCCCACCTGCGCGATGCTCATCTGCTGCTGGGCCGGGGTCCCCTTTTTGAAGACGATGATGCGGCGCTTGACCTGGTCCGGAGAAACCGCGGCCAAGCCGGTCTTGACAGCGCCCGCCGGCGGCAGCTCCGCGCTGGGCGACTGCTTGACGGAAAGGCGGATATCGCTGATGGTCAGCTTCGCGTCCGGGCCGCCCTGGTCGAAGTCTACGCGCGTCTGGGCGCGTGCGGAAAACGCGAAAGCGGCGAGCGCGGCCGCTGCTGCGAACAAGGCGGATTTGCGTTTCATCGACACCCCCAAGTGTCCGATATCTCCGCGAAGGCAGGCCTCAGCGTCCCGAACATCAACACGGCTTAGTTTGGAACGTATTGAACCTAAGGCGTGTGGAAGGTCCAATGCGTTTGCGCGGAGCATCAACCAGATTATAGCACAGTTTACAGTTCGGGGGTCAATAGGCCCCTATCCGCTCTAGGCCTATAATGCGGGATGGTTATTTGGGCCCGCAGGCGTCGGGCTCTTCCTTCTCTTGGGATGCTCCTACGGCTCCGATAAGAGGCTGGGTTTTCGCAGGGCCGCAGCCGGGGGAGGGCGCTTTGAAAGGCGATTTCGGGGCCGCGGGCGCGGGACCTTCCGGTGGGGCCCGCGCCGCGGTCTTCTCAGGGGCGGGCCGCGCCGACGGTTCGGATGCCTGGCTTGAGCGCTTGCACGCGGCCGCGGCCAACAGCAGGACCGATGCGAGAAGGAATCTAGAAAAAGGACAGGAACCGGTCTTCATACTCGCTGAACAAGCCGTATTCTTGGAGCTTGCGCCCCAGGGCCTGCCGGGCCTCCGGATCCCTCCCTGCCGAGGCGAAGAGCCGCTCGATCTCGGCCCTGCGGCCGCGGGAAACGCCATGGTCCGCGTCGAAGAGCCCGCGGCTTTCGATCTCCCGGAGATGGGTCGGGAAGGACCTGGACGCCTCATCGAGCGTGAATTTCATCACGGCCAGGGACCAGGCCGTATCCGGGCAGAGGATGACGGCCGCTTCGGCGACCCCGCGCTCGTCCAAGTCCTCTTGGATGCGCCGGGCCGTCCGGCCGGGCTCAACCCCCAACACGCGCGTGCGCAGCCCTTCGTTCTTGAACCGGTACTCCAGGGCGCGCAGAACGTCCCGGTACTCGCGGCAAAGCCAATCGGAGAAATCCCTGGCTTCCTCGCCGAAGCCCTCGAAGCGCTCGCGCAGGGCCTGCGCCGTGAGGATCTTCGGGCGGTCCGAGACCACGCGTCCCTCCCGCAGGCGCGTCTTGTCAGGCAGGTCCTCCACCGGCGACACCAGGTGGTACTCGATGCGGGTCGCGCCGAAGGCGGAGAGCAGGCGCTTGGGCGCGCGCACCAGGCGCGTTTCCCGGAGCAGGCGGCGGATGGCGTTGGGATTCATCGCAGAGAGATGATACCTGCCTTTAGCGGGCAGGTCAAATTGCCGTTGCGGTCCCCGGACGGCATTTGGTACAATGGACCCAAGATCAGATGGGACTTCCGACCCCCACCCATCCCGCGGAGGTACCGGTAATGACGATGAGAAATCTGTTCGCCGTTGCGCTGGCTTCGGCGCTCGCGTCTGCGGCGTATGCCGAAACCCCGGTCGTGGACTTCGACCAGGGCCAAATCGACGTCTCCAAGATCGTGGCCGGCCTCAAGGACGACGTGAAGAAGGACGAGGCCCAAATCAAGGACATCCGTCCCGCCTATACCCACGCGACCCGCGACTGCGTGGATTTCGTCTTCGAGCCCAACGGCCCCTCCGTGTCGCCGCAGGTGTGGCTGCAGAGCACCGAGTACGTCCAGGAGTGCTCCTACCACGGGAACCCGCCGACCCAGCATTGCTGGGAGCGCCCGGGATTTACGCATACCGAGCGCGTCCAGGTGGAGATTCTCAACCGCCAGCCGGTCTATCCCTGGGAGAAGGAGATCGTCGAGGTCTGCCTCGAGGGCCACTGGCTCTCCGAGTATCTGCTGGCGGCCGCCTACGACTACAAGGTTCACGAGCGCGGCGGCTACATCACCCTCACCCCGGGCAGGCGCATCCCGATGAATCCGGACCCGGCGGGCATCATGGCCGGGAACCTCGTCCCCTCCGGCGCCGCCTTCGCCCTCGGCTTCGACGACCGCTGGGCTTCCTACTACGGCGGCGAGCAGACCTCGCTGAAGGTCGCGCTCCGCGAGAACGTGCCCGGCTGGTTCGACAAGACGATCGTCGAGAAGGATATCTCCTTCCCCGCGGCCGCGTCCTACAAAGTGAACTTCAACGACTACCTCGGCGAGTTCAATGCCAAGCTGAAGCCCGGCGCCAAATACTACGTCAAATGGGGCTTCAAGCGCCTCGGCAGCGTCTCGAAGCCGAAGTTCATGGACCGTGGAAATACGGAGTCCGTTCCTTTCCAGCCCGCTTTGGAGGTCGCCTCCCGGTAGACGAGCAGGCGTCCGTCCATGATAGGGGCCCGCCGTAGAGGCGGGCCCTTTGATTTGGCCGCCGCAAAGCGTCCCTTATTTACCATTAATTAAAACCGCGGCAACAAGCGGTTAACCGCAGGCGCCCATACTTTCAGAGAGAAGCCATGGGGGCCGCCATGAAACCGATTGCGAGACAGGCCGCAGCCGCAAGCGTCGAGTGCTTTCCCTTGCCGTCTGAGCCGCACAGCGGCGGGAATCTGGCGGCTCTGTCTGCCGTTGCGGTGCTGACGACGGCGATGGCGTCAGCCCTCGCGTTCAAGGATGCGTGGCTGGGGTCTCGCTCCGTCCCTGCGGCCGCCGCGCCTGCGCCTCGCGCGCAGAGAGCCGCCCAAGCGCCGGCGGCGGTCATGGATGCGCCCGCCCTGCCGGCCTTCGAGCCTTCGCCCGCCGGCATGGGGACCGCCGCGCCGTCGGCGCAGCCGCTCATCCCGTTGAGCCGGTTCATGAGATCCCTGGGGAAGATGGTCGAAGTCCCGGCCGAGCGCGCCGCCCTGCGCTCAGCGGCCATGCTGAGCGACATCGTCAAGCAGGGCGCCAAGCGCGAGGACGGCTTCCAGGAGATGGGCACGGCCCCGCCCTCGTCGGTCCAGCTGAGCTACGCGGTCCCGCCCCAGAAGAGAGACCCGATCGTCCTCGACCTCCGCGGCGACGGCATCCGCGCGAGCACGCGGAAGGTCCGCTACGACCTCTTCGGCGACGGCCGCTACGCGCGCTTCAACGACGTCGGCTCCGGGGTCGGAGTGCTCGTCTTCGACCCGGGCCGCAACGGCGTCTCCGGCGAGAACGGCCGGGAGCTTTTCGGCGACTCCACGGACATGGACGGCGACGGCCGGCCGGACGGCTTCAAAGACGGCTTCGAGGCGCTGTGGGGCTTGGCGCGGCTGGCCGCGAGCCGCGGACGAATCCCGCAAGCCGCCTTGAAGTCCGGCTTCCTCGGGCCGGCGGAACTGCTCGCGCTCGAGCGCGCCTACGGCCTGCGCGTGCGCGTGGGCTCCTTCAACGCGAAAGCCGTCTCTCTGAAAGAAGCCGGCGTGGCGGGGCTCAAGCTATCCGGCAGCGAGACCCTATGCGACGAGGATTTCGACGGCCAGGGCAATGTCCTGGCCCGGCGGGAAGGCGCCGGCTTCCTCCGGCCTGACGGCTCAACGGGCGACTACGGCGCCGTCTGGCTGCAGGCGGTCCTCCAGCAGTTCCGGAAGTACGCCTGGCTCTAGCGCCTATTTGATCAGGCGTCCCCGCCTCTGCACGATGACGGCGTCCTCGCCGACCCTGACGTTCCGGATGACGCCGCCCTGGACGAACCATAGGACGGCTCCGCGGCCGCCGCTCGTGACCGCAAACAGATTGCCGTATTCCGGAGGAACGAAGATCTGCTGGCGCTGCTGGAACTCGCTTTGCGGGTTCTCGAAGCTCATCTCCTCCTGGTAGAGCTCCGAGGACACGAAAGCGCCCGAATCCACCTTCCCGGAGATCCA
The DNA here is from genome assembly GCA_016212885.1 of Elusimicrobiota bacterium. Lineage (GTDB taxonomy): Bacteria > Elusimicrobiota > Elusimicrobia > UBA1565 > UBA1565 > UBA9639. The sequence goes on from JACRDO010000128.1 coordinate 12,848, forward strand.
GCCGATCGCCGCTGTGCAGGCGACCAGGAAAAGCCCGATCAGAAGTCCGCGCCGGATTTTAGTCATGGACTTGCCTCTCACGCGATCAATTTCTTGAGAATAATGATTATCATACATCATTCTTGAATTTGCTAAATTAAAAGAATGGTGATCCGGCCGTCGGTGAATTCCGCCAAGTGCGGCGGCTGCCTGCATTGCGTGGACGTGTGCCCCATCAACTTCGCGCGGGCCGAGGACGGCAAGGCCCGGGCCGTAGAGGGCCCCTTCTGCGCGGAGTGCGGCCACTGCGCGGCGGTCTGCGCGACCGGGGCCATCGCCCATCCAGGGCTGGCTGCTTCCGGCTTCGAGCGCATCGCCCCCGACGCGCGGCTGCCCTACGGCCGCCTGCTGCCCTTCCTGAAGATGCGGCGCTCCCGGCGGGAATTCAAGGATGAGAGGGTCCCGCGGGAGGCCATCGAGAAGCTTCTGGCCGCCGCGGTCCAGGCTCCGAACTCCTGCAACAGGCAGGACGTGCGGTACACGGTCATCACTGACCGGGTCCTGCTCAAGAGGATCTCCGCGAAGATCTCCTCCGATGTCCTGAGGCTGGTGCGCCTGATGGACCATCCGGCCGGACGGCTGTTCTTCAGGATCTTCAGGCGGAAGGAGCACCAGGCGCTGGAGCCCTTCATGCCTTTGATGGAGGCCGCGGCGCAGGCGGCCGCGGGCGGCATGGACGTCGTTCTCTACAGCGCGCCGTGCCTGATTCTCGTGTCCGCCCCGAAAGGCGACCCCTGCGGCCCGGAAGACGCGGTCTACTGTGCGGCGAACATCCAGCTGGCCGCCGAGGCCCTTGGGCTGGGAACCTGCGTGATAGGATTCGTCACCGAGCCCTGCCGGGGCGACGCCTCGATCCGGCGGATGTGCCGGGTCCCCGAGGGTTATGAGGTCAAGACCTCCCTCATCGTCGGGGTCCCGAAATTCCCTTACCCGGCATCCGTCCCGAAGCTCCCGCCGAAAGCGGAATATTTCGGATGAAGACCGCGAGGAGACAGCTATGATAAAGAAACTATTCGTCGGAGGGCTTCCCTACGAGTTCACCTCCGAGCAGCTCAGGGAGATGTTCGCCGCCTGCGGCTCAGTGGCCGCCGTGCAGCTCATCATGGACGGGGACCGGCCCCGCTCAAAGGGTTTCGGCTTCGTGGAGATGGCTACCGAGGCCGAAGCCCAGGCCGCGATGGCCAAGCTCAACGGCACGAAGCTGGGCGAGCGCGAGCTCAGGATATCTGAAGCCCGGCCCATGGCGCCCCGCCCTCCGAGGGCCAGCGAAGCCAAGCCTGCGGGGCCCCCAGAGCGCAAGCCTGGCGGGTTCCGGGACCGCAAACCTGGGGGCTTCGGAGATCGCAAGCCCGGCGGATTCAAGGACCGGAAACCCCGGGGGAAACCCAAGAAGTCCTTCGGAGGGGAGAAAGGCGGAGGCGCGAACAGGCAGGGCTGAGCCCTTGCTCGGCCCGCGGCCATGGGCGCCATCAAGGTCTCTGCGGCTCTGCGGCCACGGTCAGCGCCCACCAGGGCGCGCGGGTACGGCCGAGCAGCGCGGCCCAGTACCAAGCTGATGCGTCGCTCCAGCGATTCCGTCGAGTCTTTCCAGCGCCCGGTTGGGGCCCGCCTCGACGGCATAGGCGATAAGCCGGGGGCCGGAAGGCCGGCGCTCCCAGCATCTGTCAAGACCCAAGAGGTCCTATTTAAAGGTCATTTGAATTGTCAATATAAAAGGCAAACTTATTGACAAATAGTGGTTCCACGGCTATAATATCCCCGGGAGGCCGACATGAAGCTCTTCAAAGAAGACACCGCCGTCGCCGCCATTTCCGAACTTAGGACCGGCCTGGATGAGATTCTGCGCCAACTCCGCAAGACCAGCGTAATCTTGGAGAGACACAAGAAGCCGGTCGCCGTCATGGTGAACCCCGCGAGAATAGAGCAGATGGAGGAGGCCTTCGAGAACGCCTGCGACATCATCCTGGCCTTTGAAGCTCACGGGAGGGAAGCATCCGCGAGGAACGGGAAATACGTTTCCCTGGACGAGGCAGAACGGCGTTCGCTGTGACCTGGAAGGTCGTCTTCCATCCCCTCGTCCTCTCCGAAGACTTCCGCCGCATTGACAGTTCGGACAGGATACGCATATTCAAGGCCATACGCGGGAAGCTCTCCGCAGAACCCGAACGATACGGCGAGCCTCTGCGCAGGGGGCTCTTTGGCTATTGGAAACTGCGCGTTGGCGCCATCAGGGTCATCTACCGAATCGCCAAGAGCACCGTTACCGTGCTCATCCTCAAGATCGGCTTTCGCCGCGATAGCGAAGTGTACGCGGGAATGGTCCTTCGCCTGCGCAGGATGGAGTGATCAGCCGCCCGGGCGGGCGATCAGATGAACAGCTCCGGCTCCGCGGCGTCCGGGCGAAGGCAGTCCGGGCCGTCGTTGGCCGGAGAGTTGACCCGGGCGGAAGCCTGGGCCGAGCGCATGCGCTCGGCGGGATAGGGCTTGAGCAGGGGCAGGAGCAGCTGCGGATCCCGCGCGGAGGGGTCGAGCCAGCTTTCCTCATCTTCGGGGCGCAGGATGGCCGGCATGCGGTTGTGGATCGCGCGGACCAGCGCGTTGGCCTGAGTCGTGACGATCGCGAAAGCCTTCAGCTCCTGCCGGGCCTCCCAGAGCCCGGCGAAAGCGAAAGGTCCGCCATCTTCCAGCGTGAATCGGACGGGGGCCTTGGAGCCTCTCTGAGAGCGCCACTCGTAGAAACCATCGGCTAAGACCAGACAGCGGCGCAGCGACAGCGCGGCCTGGAAGCTGGGCTTGCCGGCGAGGGTCTCGGCCCGGGCGTTGATCAGCTCCTTCGCGGAGGAGTCTTTCGCCCAGGGGGGGAGGAGGCCCCAGCGGAGCAGCCGGAGCTTCCTTCCCCCTGGGGAGGAGATGACCACCGGCGCATCCTGCCCGGGCGAAAGATTGTAGCGGGGCTCGATCCTCAAAGACCGCGGCGCAAACACGCTGAACCTCTTTTGCAGGGCCTCCAAGCTCGTTGTCTGCGTATACCGGCCGCACATGTCAGAAAGGCCTCACTCGAACGCGGGCCAGGGCTTCGCGCAGGTGCGCTTTCCGGAAAAGCCCCGCGCCCAGGGTGCGCACGCTCGCAGAAGCCAAGGCGGCGGCGAAGCAAAGGCGGCGCTCCGGCGCAAAGCCCTTGAGCCTTCCGTACACGAGCCCGGCCAGGAACGTGTCGCCCGAGCCGATGGGACAGCCCCCTTTGAGCGCTGGAGCGGCGGCATGGAGCCCTCCTTTTTCCGTCTTCATTAGGGCGCCGTCTTGGCCCAGCGTCGCGAAGACCTCCCGCGCGCCGAGCCGGGCCAAGCGGTCCAGCGAGGCCTTCCACCGATCCGGCCGGGCCGAAAGCCCGAGCTCGGCGAGCTCCGCGCGGTTGGGCTTGGCGATGTCCGGCCCGGCGCGCAGCCCGCGCGCGAGAGCGGGCTCGCTCGCGTCCAGGGCGCAGGGGACCCCGCGGGAAGCGGCCGCGCGGATCAGCTTCGCGTAGAAACCCGGCGGAACCCCGGGCGGGATCCGCCCGCAGAGCAGGACGAAGCGGCAGCCCCCCAGCCGCTTAAAGAAGATGCGCTCGAGCCGCTGAAGGCTCTCCCGCGCAACGGAAGGGCCGCTCTCGTTGACCTCGGTGGGCGAGGGCGGTTCGTGGACCAGGGTGATGCATGCGCGCGATTCGTCCGAAGGCAGGATGACCCAATCGGCCGGGATCCCTTCCCCGGCGAGGAGGGAGCGGATGTGGAACCCCGTGCGGCCGGCCAGGAAGCCGAGCACGCGCGCGTCGAGTCCGAGCAGGCGAAGGGCCCGCGCCGCGTTGACGCCCTTGCCTCCGGCCAGGTCCAGGGTCCGCTCCGGCAGATGGCGGACCCCGGGCCTCAGGCTCTTCAAGACCAGGGTCTTGTCGAGCGCGGTGTTGAGGCTGAGGGCCAGGATCATCGCAGTCAGGATAGCATGGAGACGGCCTTGACAAATACGGGCCGCGGGTCTATACTAGCATTGGGATATCCGCAGAGGCGGAAAACCCAAACAGACCTCCGAGCGGCGCAAGCCGACGGCAAGAGAAAATCCCCTTCGAGGGGGATTTTCTTTTGTTAACGGGTTGTTAAGCGCGTATTGCGTTTTTCACCTTCATCTTCTATATTTATAAGCGTCCATATCCATCGCGGGGTGCCTATGAAGAAATTGCTCGCCATCCTCCTGGTTTTCGGCGTCGCCGCTCTGGGCTACGGCCTGCTGGCCGCCCAGTCGGACTCGGGCCGCGGATCCAAGAAGAAGGCCGTCGCCGAGGGAGACGCCGCGCCTGAAGAGGGAGCGGACGAGGAGCAGCCCTCCGATGAGGAGCCCCCGCCGCCTCCAGCCAAGAAGAAGCCCGCGAAAGCGGCCAAGGCCCCGGCGGAGTCTTCCAGCGAAGAGGGGGCTTCCGAGGCCGACGAAACGGAGATGGTGAGGAACTACCTCAAAGGCCGGGTGGGACAGCTCAAACGATTCCATGCGGAGCAGGAGACCTTCGGCAAGAAGTTCATTGCCGAATGGGACGATTTCTGGAAGAAGCTCTACGGCAAGCGCTATAATTTCGAGGTCCGGATGGCGAAGCTGAGGCTGAACCACTTCGAACTGCTGAGCTCGCTCAGCGACTCCGCCCACTCCCAGGCGACCTCGGACTTCGAGCGCCAGCAGGGCAACCTGACCAAGGCGTTCGAGCAGGAGCAGAAGGACGAGTTGGGCAGGTTCTTCGTGCAGATCGAATCGAAGCTCAAGCAGTTCGGCTCGGACCAGGAAAAGCAGCGCGTGGAGTTCCTGGACCAGTCCATGTCTTCCTGGGAGAAGCAGAAAAAGGGGCTCAAGGCTGAGAAAGGCGAGGGCGGCGACAAGCCGGGAAAGAAGAAAAACAAGCGCAAAGGCGATTAACCGGGTTGAAGGGCATCCTGAGCCGGTTCGCCGGGCGCCAAGCGCACCCGGCCATCCAGTTCATCAAGTACGCGATCGCCGGGGCCCTGGCCACCGTGGTGGACGTCGCGGCCTTCTACGCCGCAGCGGTCATGGTCCTGCCCGCCCTCGCGCCTGGGGATCCTGTGGCGGACCTTCTCGGCCTGGAGGTTCTGCCCATCGCGGAAGCCCTGCGTTCCTCGCGCTATGTCTGGGACAAGGCGATCGCCTTCATCTTTTCCAACCTGACGGCCTACGTTATCAACATCCTCTGGGTTTTCACCCCGGGCCGGCACGGCAAGATCGTCGAGATCGCCCTGTTCTACGCGGTATCCGGAGCCAGCTTCGCCGCGGGCACGGGCCTGGGCGCTCTGCTGATCCGGCTGACCGCCCTGCCCACCACGTACGCCTACCTCGCCAACGCGGCCGCATCCATCGCCATCAACTACGTGTGCCGGAAGTACGTCGTATTCAAGGGCTAGCCCCCCGCGATGAGCGGAGCGAATCGCGGGTCTTTTGGTGACATTCCGTCGAGAACGCTTTTCCATCCCGCCTCAGCCTATGCTCCATGTTTCCAAAACACCTCGGCGGGCAAAGCCCGCCTCGGGAGCTACGGCTGATAGAGCCGGAAGAAGAACGGCTTCTTGGAAAGGAGATAGGCCCGGTAGCGCCGGTAGCGCTTGAGGATCTTCTGCTGGCGATGGATGATCACGAAGACCTTCTCGATGCACGCCTGCGCGGTCTCGCGGCTGGGTTCCAAGCCGTAGAACTCCGAGAGGTCCACCGGCTTGCCGTAATAGATGAAGATGGTCCTGAAGAACCTCGGGATGAAGCACCCGACCGGGAGAAGCTCGTCCATGCCTTCCATGCAGATGGGGATGGCGCGCGGATGGGTCTTCATCATAACGTAGCCGATCCCGCTCCTCGGCGGCAGGAGCCGTCCGTCCCGGGACCGGGTCCCCTCCGGGAAGACCGTCATGATGCCCCGGCGCAGGGCGCGCTCCATGCGGTTCATGGCGCCGAAGTCCTTGCGGCCTGGCTTGACCGGGATGCACTTCCAGTTGTCCGAGAGGAAGGCCATGAGCGGGTTGGAGAAGAAGTTCTCATAGGCCGCCGGATGCCAGGGCATCAGCCAGGGCTTCCAGAGCGCCTTGGGGAAGAAGGCCGCGAACCCGATCAGGAAGCCGTCGATCATGGACTGGTGGTTCGAGAGGAGGACGGTGTTCTTCTCCTCGCCGATGTTCTCGGCCCCGATGACGATGGTCTTGTTGAGGATCTTGAATAAGGGCCAAGTCATGGCGACTGTGCCGTTGGTGAAGATGTAGCTCGTCAAAGGATGGAAGAAGATGAAGAGCCGGCTCCGGTGCGGGATCAACTCCGCGGTATATTTCACGGCGAAATTATAGATAATTCCCTGGTAGGCCGTACGTATTGAACTTTCCACACGCCGTAGGTTCAATACGTACCAAACAACCAAAATGCTAGGTTTGGTACGTCCTGAACCTACGACGTTTGGATGTTCAGGACGTCCAAACCTACGACTTGGGTAAGTTTGGACGAAACCCGGAGGTTTCCATGCTTAGCGTCTTGATCGCGATCTTTCTCTTGTGCCCGTCCGCGTGGGCGGGAGGGCAGGGGGCTTGGCTGACGGATTGGGATTCGGCCCGCAAGGCCGCCCGGGCCGCCAAGACGCCCGTCCTCGTTGAATTCCACGCGGTCTGGTGCTATTCCTGCTATTACATGGAGAAGCACGTCCTGAGCAGCCCCGCCTTTCAGAAAGCTGCGGCCCAGCTGACCCTGCTCAAGCTCGACGCGGACACGCCGGAAGGGCAGGAGATGAAGGAGAAGTACGCGGCGCGGGTCCTGCCGACGGTATTGATCGCGGATGCGGACGGCAACGAGCTCGGCCGCATCGTGGGCGAGCAGACCGACGCGGATTTCCTGGCCCAGCTTTCCGGCATCATCGGCAAGCCGCAGGCCGGGGGCCTGGAGCGGCTCAACGCCGCCCTGGATAGGGGCGACCTGGCGGGCGCGTACCGGGAGCGCGAGCGCCTGAAGGCCGGCAGCCTGGCCCAAACCCGCGAATTCAAGGTGTTCTCCGCGCGGACGGACCTGCTCATGGCGTCGAGGGAGCAGAAGCCCGAAGCGGTCGCGAAGGCCCTCGAAGCCCTGCTCGGCCTGGAGGACGGCTGCGCCCTGGCTTTCGACACCCAGGAGGCTCTCGAGCCGCTCTCCCCGCTCGCGCCGGCCCGCCGCAAGGCTCTGCTCGGCAGGGCCGCGTCGAAGCTCGAGGCGCTCGCGAAGGCCCGCGTGTTCGGCGCGAAGGGGGAGCGCTGCGCGGACCTGCGGACAGCTGCCTATTGCCTCTATGAGGTCTACTCGGCGCTCGGGGACAGGGCGAACGCGGCCAAGCTCCTCGGCCGGGTCGTGGGGATGCTTCAGCAGGAAGCCGCGGCCGCGGGCATCGGCAAGGACCGCAACCTCGAAGACAACCTGCGCTTCTTCCTCGAGAAGGCCGGCCGCAGCGCGGACCTCGACAAGCTCTACCCGCGCCTCATCGCCGCCTACCCGGCGGACTACGTCTATCCCTACCGCTACGCCAAGAACCTTTTGGAGCGCAGGGAGTACGCCCGGGCCCTGCCCTACACGGAGCAAGGCCTGCGGCTCAGCTATGGGGCCAACCGCTTAAACGCCGTCGGAGTGAAGGCGCGCATCCTTGCCGGGCTTGGCCGCAAGGACGAGGCCGCCAAGCTCATCAAGGCCGAGCTGAAGTCCGCGGGGACGCGCTTCAAGAAGGAATCATCGGCCCTGGAGCGGGCCCTCAAGGAACTCCGCTGACCAGGATCCTGAAGCGCCTTGCAAAGCCCCCCGATACTGTTATTTACTCTTGTCCTCGGGGGGAAGCTCATGAACGCCTTGGCGATGCTCGCACTCTTCGCGTGGATGTCCCAGCCGGCGCTTGCGGAGGACTTCGCCGTCCTCCAGAAGATCGGCGTGGACCAGAACGTCGTCGCCTTGGAGCTGAGCGCCGCTGTGAAATATCAGATCCTCATGGAGCCCAAGGCTTCTCAGCTGATCGTGGACCTTGAGCAGACCCGCAATCGCGCCCGCCCCAAGGTCGTGGACGGCGACGGAGGCCTGATACGGCAGGTCCGTTCCGCCCAGTACGCGCCGGGCCCGAACTGGGCGACCCGCGTGGTCCTAGACCTGAACGGCCGGGCCGGCTTCACAGCGCAATGGGAGGGGAGCGTGCTCAAGGTCATGCTGAGCGGCCAAGGCCGCTCCGCGAAGCCCGCCGCGCAGGAGAAGGCCTCGAAGCCCGCCTCCGGCGATGAATTCCTGTTGGGCCCATCCTCTGCCGAGGGCCAAGGCGGTCCTGCGGCCCCCAAGGAGGCCGCCCCGCATGGGAAGCCCGCGGAGAGCCTCCTCCTGCAGGTCGGTCCCTTCCCCAGCGAGGAAGCGATGAAGTACGCGGCCGACGAGATCTCCGCCATGGGCTACAAGGTCGTCCTCCCCGCGAAATAGCATGGAAGCGGGGTCCGAGAAGATCCGCCTCAGCGTCGTGGTGCCGGCGTTCAACGAGGAGCCGGGCATCGCCGGCGTCGTGTCCGGCCTGAAGGAGGCCATGGCGGGCGCCGGGCTCAAGCCCGCCGACGACTTCGAGATATTGGTCGTGGACGACGGCTCCACCGACCGCACGGCCGAGTTGGCGGAGGAAGCGGGCGCGCGCGTCCTGCGCCATCCGACCAACAGGGGCTACGGACGTTCGCTCCTGAGCGGCTTCGCGGCCGCGCGCTTCCCCTGGCTCCTGATGATCGACGCCGACGGCTCCTATCCGCCGGAGGACGCGGCGAAGCTCCTGGCCTGGGCCCCGCGCTTCGACATGGCGGTGGGCGCGCGGCAAGGGCCCCTTTTCTGGGGGGGCCCCATCCACACCTTTCTGCGCTGGATTTACCTGGTGCTGGCCTCATTCGTCGCCGGGGAGCGCGTCCCGGACGCGAACTCGGGCCTGCGCCTCATCCGCAAAGAGGCCTTGGACCGCTCGATGCCGGTCCTCTGCTACGGGTACTCGCTTTCGACGACCATGACGCTCTCATTCCTGCAGGGCGGGCGCTTCGTGGCTTTCGTGCCGGTCTCCTACGTGGAGCGCAAGGGGAGCTCCAAGGTCCGGAGCTTGAGGGATATCCCGAGGACCCTGCAGATCATGGTGCAGGTGATCCTCTACTACAATCCGCTCAAATTCGTCGTGTTCCTCGCTTTCCTGCCGGGAGCTCTTGCCGCGGCTTTCCTGGTCCGCTTCCTGGCCTCGGCGGGCCGGAAGGATTTCACGGCCTTCTGCGTCTGCCTGTTCGTCACGCTGGGCGTGTTCCTGGTCGGCTGCCTCCTGGAGTCCCTCAGATTCAATAGGTCGAGATCCGAGCTTCCCTGACGGGCCGGCTGAACGGAGAGATCCGCCTTCATCCCGCCAGCTTCGGAAGGAGCTCTCCGGCCTTGCCCAGAAGGGATACGGCGGCCAGGCGCGAGAGCGGGGTGGGTTCCTTGTTGACTTCGATGACCGGGATGCCCCGCTCGACCGCTTCAAAGGCGAAGGAGGCGGCCGGATGCACCTGGGCGGAAGTCCCCACGACCATGAAGAGGCCGCAGCGGGCGAGGGCCTCTGCGGCAGCTGACACCACCGCGGGGTCGAGCATCTCCCCGAACCAGACGATGTCGGGCCGAAGCAGGCCGCGGCAGGCTGCGCAGCGCGGGAGTATGGGCAGCTCGACGGGGTCGTCCTCCGTCTTCCTTCCGCAGGACGTGCAGCGCACGCGCCGGAGGCTTCCATGCAGCTCCAGGACATGCCGGCTCCCGGCCTTGGAGTGCAGGCCGTCCACGTTCTGGGTCAGGATCGTGACCTTCTTGCTCTTTTCCAGCCGGGCCAGGGCGAGGTGCGCGGGGTTGGGCTCTGCCGAGAAGCCGCTCCTGCGGCGGGCGTTGTAGAAGCGCCAGACGAGCGCGGGGTCGCGCTCGAACGCCTCGGGGGTGGCCACGTCCTGGACCCTATGCTGCTCCCAGAGGCCGCCGGAGTCGCGGAAGGTGGCCAGGCCGCTCTCGGCGGAAACCCCTGCGCCGGTCAATACGCAGATGCTCCGCGCTTCTGCCAGCAGATACTTCGCCCGTCCCAGGAGGTCTTCCATCGCGCTTAAGTATACCAAGCTTTCGCAGGAGCGGGGGCGAGCCTAAATCCTCCAGTAAGGCGGCGGCCGTTCTCTTTCGACGAGGGCCGGATCCGAAAGGCCTTCGCTTCGCCCGAGGTCGGCCCAGCGCTGCGCGGCATCGGGCTGCGCGGGCCAAGCGACATCCTCCGGCTGAGGGTGCAGGACCATGCCGGCGTCGAGGCGGAAGCGGCCCTGGGGACGTTCATCCCGGACAGGCGTCCGTACATGGAGTTCCGCTTCATTGAAGGCGAGCCGGACGTGTTCTTTTCGAGCCATTAGCCTGCTATACTAGTCTCTGTGGAAGCCCCGGAAAGGCGCCGGCATCCGCGGCGGCGCGAAGACGCGCCCCTCATCCTGATCCATAACGGCGCGCGCAGCATCCGCGAGGGCGCGACCCTCAGGGACGTGTCGCTGGGCGGGCTCGCTTTCGAGACCACCCTTCCGCTCGAGATAGGGGACACCTTTGAGTTCGCGGTCTACGTTCCGACCCGCGGGTGGGTGGACGGCACGGGCCGCGTGAGCTGGACAAAGCCCATCAGCGGAGGCCGGCTTTGCGGCGCCTCGATCAATATCCGGAAGTGGGACCAGGAGCGCCTCCTGGACAAGTGGGTCGACCCGTCGGCGAAGGGCCTCCTGAGGTTCTTCTTCCCTGAGGAATGGACAGAGCCCCCTCCCTAACGTTCGATCGCGAACTTCAGGACCGTGTTCGCGCCTCCTGAAGATTTGACATAGGCGAAGTAGACGCCGCTGGCCACATCCCTGCCTGCGCGGTTCTTGCCGTCCCAGACGAGGGTCCCGTCGTTGAAGTCGGTGAAGGAA
>JACRDO010000127.1 GCA_016212885.1 Elusimicrobiota bacterium
CCTCCCCATGTTCATGCTCAGGGCGGGGTACGCCTCGCAGGCGGCCAGGGCAGCATCGGGCGGGTCCATGCCGCTCGGCGGGTTCGGCGGCGGGTTCGGGCTCAAGTTCGGGAACTGCCGAGCGGACTACACCTTCACGCCGTTCGGAGAATTAGGTAACGTGCAGAGGATTTCTTTGGGGGTGCGTTTCTGATGTCCGACTGGCTCGGCCTGGCGATCGCAGCCCTCCTGCTCCTGCTCAACGCCTTCTTCGTGCTCGCCGAGTTCGCCTTCATCAAGATCCGGCCCAGCCGCGTGGAGGAGCTCGCGCGCCGCGGGGGCGTCAACGCGGCCCTGGTCAAGCACGTCTCCTCGAACATCGACGCCTACCTCTCGACCATCCAGCTCGGGATCACCATGGCGAGTCTCGGCATCGGCTGGCTCGCTGAGCCCGCCATCGCCCACCTGCTGGGTCCCTGGCTCAAGCTCCTGCCGCTGGGCCTCTCGAAAGCTGCGAGCTACTCCCTTTCCTTCGCCGTCGCGTTCGCGTTCATCACGATCCTTCACGTGGTCGTCGGAGAGAACGCCCCCAAGCTCGTGGCCATACGCCGCCCGACCCGCGCGGCCATCCTCACAGCCGCGCCCCTGCACCTCTGCCACAAGATCTTCCACCTCCCCATGACCCTGCTCAACGCCCTGGCCAACTTCACCATCCGCATCGCGGGCCTGCGCGCCGCGGATCCCTCCGAATCCACCCACTCCGACGAGGAGCTGAAGATCCTCCTCGCCCATTCCCAGGAGAGCGGCGCCCTGCCGCTCTCGCGGCTGCTGCTCTTCGAGAACCTCTTCGACTTCGGCTACACCCAGGTCAAGGACGTGATGGTCAAAGCCGAGGGCATCGCGTGGCTCTCTCTGGACAAGCCCTGGGAGGAGAATCTCGCGGTCGTCCGCAAAGGAAAATTCTCCCGCTACCCGCTCTGCGGCGCCAGCTTGGACGACGTCCGCGGGATCGTCCACTTCAAATCCCTCTGGCTCACCGACGCAGACGAGAACCCGGGCCTCGCCCAGCTCGCCCAGCCGGCGCTGTTCTTCGCCGAGGAAACGCCCCTCGAGCGCGCCCTGCTGGATCTGCGCCAAAAACACACTCACATGGCGCTTGTCCGGGACAAGGCCGGCAGGATCTCAGGCCTCCTCACCCTCGAGGACGTCATCGAGGAACTCGTCGGAGAGATCCGCGACGAGTTCGAGGCCCCTCCCCCCAGCCTCCTTTCCGACATCATCGTCCCGCAGGCCGTGGACGCGCACCTGCCCCAAGCCGGAAAGGCCGAGATCCTCAAGCTGCTCCTGAGCGGCCTGGCCTCGGGCCGCTCGGACATCTCCTTCGCCGAAGCCTGGGACATCGTCTGGCGGCGCGAGCAGACCTTCAACTCGGCCCTGGGCAACGGCATCGCCATCTTCCACGGGCGCCTGAGCAACCTCGCTCGGCCCGCCTTGGGGCTGGGCCGCTCCCATCACGGGCTGGACTTCAACGCGCCGGACAAGAAGCCCGTGCACCTCGTCTTCCTGCTGCTCACTTCCATCAAGGAACCCGGGATTCACCTGCGCCTGCTCTCGCGCGTGGCGTCCTTGTCCTCCGAGGACACCTTCCGCAGAAGCCTCCTCCACGCGCGCGGGCCCGGCGACATCCTGGACGTCCTGCAGACCTTCAGCCACAGCCGGCCTACTTGAGGCGCTTGAGCAGCCTCCGCTCCAGATCGCTGCCCTTCCTCGCCATGAGCACGAAGTGCCCCCGGTCGTTGCCGGCAAACCCCCGGTAGTTCCGCGCCAGCCAGAGCGCCGCGGGGTGGCCGGCGCTCTCCCCGAAGAACGTCCACCTGGAGATGACCGCAAGCGGCGGGCGCTTATTTTCGAGCTCGCGCAGGACCCTTTCCGAGAGCCGCTCCTTCAGCGGGCCTTTGAGCAGGGGCTCGATGTGCAGGATGCCGGTGGGGGGGCTTCTCCTGCTGTAGAAGTACAGCTCCGGCTCGTTGCCCCACTGGAAGAACGCCTCGTCCCTGCGCAGGAGGTCCTTGAGCTCGAGCCCCAGCTTCTTGGCCTCTGGAAAGTAGCGGTGGCCGACTTTCACGACGGGCCAATCCTCCGCCGGGAGCCCGTAGAACGGCCGCTCCCGCCAGGCGAGCAGGCACGCCAGCGCGCAGGCGGCCAGATTGGCCGCCGCGGAGCCCCGTCCAAACCTTCCGAACGCCATAGGTTTGGACGTATCGAACCTACGTCGTTTGGAAAGTTCGATGCGCCTCTCTCCCGCGAGCTTCTCGACGAGCCCCAGGGCCCAGCCGCAGCCCACCAAGACGGGCGGAAGCCAAAGCTGGTAGTAATGCAGATGGAATTTCCGATGCAGGGCGATCTCGATCTGCGCCGAAACAATCCAGGCCGCCAGGAGCAGCCAATGCCTCTCTCTTTTATAGAGGCCCCATGCCGCCCCTGAGAGCGCCAGGGCCGCGAAGGGGAGCAGGCTCCTCAGGGCCGGGGGGACCAGGAACCGCGGCTGAAGGGACGCGAGAAGGCTCTGGCTGCCGCTGCCCGCGTAGAAGCGATTGAAGGTGACGTTCGCGTCGTAGAAGTCTCCGAAGGAGCCCCGGAGCCAGAAGTATCCGATGAGGAGCGCCCATAGGGCCGCGGCGGCCGCGGACATGGCCCCGAGGCTTCGGAGCCGGCTGCTCCATGGGGCGGAGCGGTCCCCTGGGAACACAAGGTCGCTCGTCAATAGCAGGGCCGCGCTCACGGCTGAGAGCGATTTATAGGCCGCGGCCAGGCCGAAGAGGGCGCCGACCAGGAGGCTTCGCCCAAGACCCTCCGCTCTCAGGAGCAGCACGAACGCCCAAAGGGCGCACGCGTTCATGAAGAGCTCGGTGTTGGGCTGGTTGGATTGGAGGAACAAGTCGCTGGAAAGCGCGGCCCAGAAGACCGCGGCCCAAAGCCCGGCGCGGATCCCGAAGCCGCACGAGGAAGCGGCCAGGAAGACGCCCAGCAGGATCGCCCACGCGCCGAGGACGCTGATCAGGAAGACGGCATGCTCCCCGTAGCCGAAAAGCTTCTCCGCGGCCGCATAGCTGAGGAACATGGCCGGGGGGCGGTGCTCCCAGAGGTCCGAGTAGAGGGACCTGCCGGAGAGCATCTCATGCGCCATGACCGCGTAGGCCGCGACGTCGCGGTCGAGCGGCTCCTCGAAGGTATGGAGCCGCTCGACGATGATGAGCCCTCCGAGGAGCAGGAGCACGCAAGCGGCCGCCCACCGCGGGCTCAGAAAGCGCCTGGTCGCTCCACTCGTTTCGGAAGGCATCGCCGTTCTCAGAGTACCAAATAGGGGTCAGGTCTGGACATTAGACATTGACACGACCGATTCCTATCACTCCTTTGCCGCTCACCGAAATAGACCCACCTTTGCCCACCGAAACGGACCCTCCAGGCAAATTCACCACCAAGTCGTCGTTGATGTTCTGAGGTTCCCAGCCCGCCGTTTGGGCTGGGAACCCCGGCGCCGACACTCCGGTCGGCGCCGATGCTGTTGTTCCTGCCATTCCTCATATAAAGACGAAAACAGAATCGGGCTAACCTCCTTGCGTAGGTGGAGGCGGCTATGCCCAAGAAGCGCTGTCTTTTTTGTGGAGGTTGGTTTGATCCCTATATTCCCATGGCCAAGCTTCAGCAAGTATGCGAATCCTCAGAGTGCCGGCGCCAATTCAAGCGGATGCTTGATCGGGCATGGAGGCGGCGTGATCCGCGATGGAGCAAAGATCGGCGGGCGCAGGCACGGGGAAGGTGGCGAGTCTACATGCGCCGATACCGAGCGGACCATCCAAAGTACCGAGCGCGAGAGGCAGCGCGGATGAGGCGCAGGCGTGCGAGCGTCGTAAGACAGGAATCGTGACCTGGAGTTTCATCGAGGAGGATACCGTAAACCGTCGTAAGACAGGAGTTTATAGA
>JACRDO010000130.1 GCA_016212885.1 Elusimicrobiota bacterium
CGAAAACGGCGAAACCCTCTCAGTCCCCGCCGAGGCCGCGCCTCTTCAGGGCTGCGAGGACCTTGGAGATCCAGTAGTCCACCGTCTTCCTGGGCCGCCCAAGCCTGCGGGCCACGGAGGCCTTGTTGCCCTCTTCCTCCACGAGCAGATGCCAGAGCCGGCGCAGCTCGGGCGAGAGGTCCTTCAGGACGGCCTCGATCTCAAGCCCGGTGTCCCCCGGCTCCTCCGGGGCCGCGAGGATGTCCTCCAGGGTGGGCGCGTCCTCGCCGCCGCCTGCGGGCGCGTCAAACGCCACGAGGCCTCTGTGGCGGGACTCCCAGCGTCGGATGTGGTCTATGCCGGCGTTGTAGAGGGAGCGGGCCAGAAAGTCCCGCCAACTGGCCGCGGCCGGGGGGCGGCCGCGGGACTTGAACTCCACGAGGCGGCGGAAGAGATCGGCCTCCAGGTCCTCGTGCTCGGAAAAGCCGCGGAAGGACCGGGCCACGCTTCTGGCCACCTCGATCTCCCACGGCTCGATGCGGACGGACTGCGGATGTGCTTCACGGCGTGATCCAGCCACGGGCCACCTCGCGCGAAGGGCACGCTCCGCGCGAGGCGCAGATGCTCGGCGACCACAAATGGAAAAGCCCGGCCGCTAAGACGGGAACGTGTCCCGAATTAACGACCAGGCTCAAGCGGGCGCTGGCCCTCAGGGGGCTCGGTCCCGCTACGGTGGCTCTTTTAAGGTCGCCGGCTCACGCGGCCTTGGCCGCGAGTCCGAATGAGACAAACTGCTCTCTAACCAAATTGATGATGTCCGCTCAACAACAGGACCGTCAAACCCAATCCAAAATTAACCTTGACCAAGCCCAGAGATAGTTTCTGCAAGGAGGACTTTTCAGAATCCGAGACGGATCGCATGATTCTGGGAGCCAGGAACAATCCCCGGTAGAAATGAACGGCAATCATCATCAGGGCCAAGATGTATTTCACTGCCAGTCGGGCGGTCCAACCGTCTTCACCTTTGGTCGCGGCCAAGGCAATCCCCGTAATAACCAGCAGGACGATGCTCCAGTTTGCCAAAGGGACGAATCTTCTCGACATCTCGCTCATCGCCCTGCCGGCTTCCGCCCCCAAGACTTGTTTGCATGACGGCATCGCGACAAACAGGATGAAGGCAATTCCTCCGATCCAGATAACCGATGCCACAAGGTGCGTCCAGTGAACTGCAATCAATGCCAATTCGCTCATGCTGGCCTCCACGAAGAGCCTGGTCAGGCTCCGACACCGCAGCCGGCGGGCGGGAAAAACGGGCCGCCCCGCCCGCCGGCCTGCAGACGCTATTTTCTGGCTTTCTTCCGCGCGTTCGGCTTCTTCTGGGGCCGGTCTTTGCCGGCGCCAACGCATCCGCATCCGCAGTCGACCTTCTTGCTCATGAGGCGCACCTCCCGTATCGGTTTCTCTCGTCTGGACTTCTCGCAACGGCATATGCATCGTTCGGCGAAATCTCCGGGCAGAAGATGCATGCGGAACTCCTGTTCGGCCGTCTCGACAATCCGGCGTTGCAGTTTAGCGCGCGCCGCGTGCAGGCGTTTCCTGAGCGTCCCCGGCTTGAGCCCCAGGACTGCCGCCGCGGCGGACGGCGACAGCTCTTCATCGAGGCACAACAAGGCTGCCGTCTGCAGTTTCGCCGGCAAGCGCCTGATCATCGATTCGATGCCTAACGGGCGCTCGGGTTCCCGTGCCGCAGCCTCCCTCCGCGCGGCTTCCAGCCCGACGCTTTCCTCGCCAAGCAGTGGGACGATCCTGGGCCCGCTTTTTTGACTGCGCCGCCACATGCGGCAGTGATTCAGCGCTATCGCCCGAAGCCAGCCTCCGAATCGGTTTGCATCTTTCAACTGAGCAAGCTTTTGATACGCGGCGACGAACACATCTTGAGCAATCTCATCCGTGACAGCGGCGTCCCGGGTGAAATGCCGTATCAAGGCATGAGTCGGTCCTTGATATTTCCGTACCAGCAGGCCAAACGCGCCGTGGTCGCCTTCGAGAGTCTTCCCGACAAGTCCCGCATCAAGGATCATGATGTCCGCCTGCCCTTCACCTACATTGATGCGCTCTGAGGTGTTCCGTTACCCTGCGAGGCATCGGTTTCGTCCAGACGACCGGCCCCATATCCGCGAAAATAAGGCTCCCAGCCTCATCTATCCCATCCCCATGTGGTTGTTCTCCTCGCAGGAGAGTTCCCAGGCCCTCAACTCATACGTCTCGGCTCCTTCCTTGACGAAAGGATCGGCTTCGGCGATGGCCCCGGCCTCGTCCAGCGAGTCCGCCCGGACGATCGCCATCCCGCCCTTGTGATCTTGGAAAGGGCCGCACAAGACAAGGCGTCCCCGCCTGTCCAGGTCCTTGAGGTGCGTCACGTGCCGCCGCACCAGGGCCTCGGTCATGGGCTTGTCCGTGCGGATGAGCGTGATGACGTACCGGGTCCACCGGCCGGGGAGTTCATCCTTGGCTGCCTGCACCGGGCAGGCATCGCGCACGCGCGCGTAAAGGCCGTTCTCGAGGAAGACGACTTGGTCCAGCAGCCGATATTTGTCTTCAGGCGGAGCGGCCAGGATGTCTTCCCGAACGAGGGCCGCGACGATCTCGCCGAACACGACGAAACCGCCGCCGACTTCCTTGGTGCTGCGCAATACGCATTCCAGATGCGCCCGGCACTGGTCCACCAAAGGAGCGCCGATCTTCCCGGCCGGGGAGAGGGTAATCCCCATCTTCCCGATGCGATCTCGCCCGAACCACTCGATGCAGCCATAGGTTTTGGCGGCCATGGAGGAATCCACGAGATTCACGGCGAAGCAACCGGTCTCCAGTATGTTCTTCTCCGTCGTGTTCTGCTTGCTGCCGGAGAACATCAGGGTCGGAGGCTCAAAGGCCGCCATCTGAAGCCAGCTCTTTGGAGCCACGTTGGGCTCCTTTGCCCGGTTGCAGGTGGAGATGAGCGTTAGCGGCCCAGGGATCAGGCTGGGCGCCCATTCCTTCTTGTTGATCGGAAACGCGACTTTCTTCATGGCAACCCCCTTGTGATTGTTCAGCGTGATGGGGACGGTATTCCCGGTTGGTATCCAGCCCTCGCTGCCGTCGGAAGCAACGCACCAGAGCCAGCCGCTCTCTGCCTCCAGCACCACGATTTCATCGCCGATCTGGACGGACAACTCCGTCGCCTCGTAGTCACGTAACGCGACGGCGACATTGCCGGCGCGTTCTACATATCGCTCGGGTACCCATCCTCCCTTGCCCGTGCCGTTGACGCACCATATCCAACCCGTGTATTCCGTTTCCTTGGGTTGTACTTCCAGCTTCTCTCCTTTGCGGATATGGATTGGATTGGTATAGGCCGCACGATAGGAAGCGGTGACCCGGGCTCTCCAGCCATCCTGCTTCGATGAGGATGCGCCGCTCATGCCTGCTGTCCGGGCCGCGTGAGGGACCAGTGGGTCTGGATGATCCTCCACTCTCGGTCGATGCGGGCATAGACCTCGGTGCAGTTCCAGCGCGATTCGGTCGTCTTCCCTCCGGCCGTACTCCACGAGACGTAGTTGAAGGTCAGCACCGCGATATCGCCGTGGACCTGCACCTTCGGATTGAGAAGCTCATAGCGGTCTATGCGAATCTTCCCGGCCAGCGAGGCGTAATAGTCCCTGAGGGCCTCCTGCCCGTCGATGCGTCGTTCCAGGTGCGGATCAAAATAGGTGACCTCGGGCGCGCTCAACTCGACGAATTCTCCGGGATCGCCATTGCCCCATCGGTCCAGGGCTTTCCGCTCCTGGGCAACGATCTCGGAAACAATGTCTTCTCTCAATGCTTCGGCCATGGGTGTGTTGTCCTCTCTTTTTAGGATTCCACCGGCTTTTCTTGCGCACCTTTGTTGCCGGCGGAGACGTTGATCACCGCCTCGAACTCGCAGCCGCAGTTCTTGCACTTCAACTCCATGTCGCAGGTTCTGACCCTGGCGACCTTGTGGCCGCACTTCGGGCACGCGACCCAGGTGTTCCTCTTTGTCGTAATCGTCTCCATACGTCACCTCCAGCCGGAACTCCCGGCGTCAGAGCCGTCGAATGACGGCGATCACCTTCCCCGCGACTTCGAACGGCTCCGGGATCGGAGAGTGCTTTGGATTGGCGGCCTCAAGGAATAGCCGCCCATCCTTGCGGCGGAGGGTCTTCACCGTTCCTTCGCCGTCCGGCGTGGCTGCGACCACGATATCCCCGGACTCCGCGACCTTCTGCGGCTTCACGACCACGAGGTCGCCTTCCAGAATCCCCAGGTCCATCATCGAGTCGCCTTTCACCCTCAAAAGATAGGAATCCTTCGACCGGCTGATGCGCTCATCCAGCCAGAGGATGTCTTCAACATTTTCTTCCACCAAGTTGGGCCGGCCGGCTGGCACGCCTCCCAATATCGGGTGTCCCCGCGTCCCGATCCCTGAGATGCCGAATGTGGCGGGAGCGGCGGCCAGCCGCAAGTCCCTGGCCCGGGAGGAGCCCCGTTCCAGCTTTCCCTTCTTGATGAGGACCCGGATGTAGTAGGCCACGGTGCTGGACTTGATGCCGTCCAGCGCCGCTCCAATCTCTCGGACGGTCGGGGGAAACCCCTGCTCCCCGGCGAAATCAGCGATAAAACGAAGAACGCGCTCTTGGCTCTTGGTCAACGGCCGCATAAAGGCATTATAGCTCACAAACGTTAGATAGTCAAGCGGACAAAATAGCCCTTGACAACAATGGACACATCTGGTACACTTATAGTACGGAAACAATACTCTCTCTGTGGAGGTGACTTATGGCCAATGGAACGCGAACGCTCGATCTTCCTGACCTGGGCACGATAAACGACCACCTCCATCTTCTCACTGAAGACCGCCGCCATCTCCGGGTCAATGCTTTTCGTACGGTGACCGGCCTTTCCCCGTCCGAGATGGCGCGATCGTTGGAGGTGCATCGGCCGCGGGTTTACCAGCCTGAGATGGCCCTTGAGAAGGCTCTTAAGAAGCGCATCCTCACCTTGGTCAGGGCCCTGGACTTGGCCTATGAGCTTCTCGGGAAGGACGAAGAGAAGGCGGCAGCCTGGGTCATGGCTCCAAACGACGTTTTCAGTGACGACAGCCCGTTCGAGGTCATCATGCAGGGCAACGGGAACCATGTCATTGACTTCCTCTTGGAGCGCGCCGGGAAGAAGGCCGGGGCCGCGTTTTGAGCCGCAGAGTGCCTCGCCGACTATCGTCGCAGCGCCTGCCGCCGGATCTCGTCAAGAATCTGGCTGCCTGGACGCAATCCACCGCTCTTTCCTACAGCGTACGGATGCAGCGCGACCTGTTTGCGAGTGCCAACCTCTACCATTGGCTTAAGGCCAACCCGGTCACGGTTCGACCTCGCAACCCTTGGAACAATCCCATTTACCGGGTTGTTGACGGGGACTACGATCCCCTCTCCATCGCCGGCTCGCTGTCGGATGGCGGACGATTCAACATTGGAGGGGCCCAGATGATTCCGACGAGAGCGATGCCTGGGCTGCGCAAGGTCGGGTGCCTCTACGGCGCGTCCTCACCCCAGTGCGCCTTGCGCGAGGCGCCCGACCTCATGGGCAATTACCGCATGTTCCGGCTGACACCCAAGAAAGGATTTGACCTTTGGGATCTCAAGGCGGTGCTTGCGAGCATCAACTACCCGGGGCTCACGGCACGGATCAACGCCACCCCGATGCGCAAGCGCTGGGCACATCAGAAGAGCCCCTTGGAATCTCAAGTCCTAGCGCACCATCTGCGCGACATCGGCGGCGGGGGCATCGTCTACGATTCGCAGAAGGACCCGCCGGACGGCAAGACCCTGGCTTTCTTTTTGAAGGACGACCAAGATGCCCGCCAAGCATTTGATTCGGACGTCGTATAGATCGCTCCGGCCAGTCGGATTCTGCCAAACTGGCGGTTGAACCCCGGCAGGCATCCCCCCACGGACCATATCTTCCCAGTTCGCCTCATCCTCCGGTAATGCGCCAAGGCGGTGGTCACTTCCAACTTGAGCGGCTTGCGGTGAGGAAGGTAGGCTGTGGTCGGAGGTGATGCGCCATGAAACGAAGCAAGCCGAAAGAGAAAATCACCGTGGGGGCGGCGAAGGCGCTGCTGGCCCGGGCCAGGCGAGCCTACCAGGGCGGCGACGTCCTGACCGCCCACAGGCTGGCGGTCAAGGCGTTGCTCTGGGCCAACGACTGCCTACATTCGATCGAGCTGCGGAAGGCGGCGTTCAGGGACAACACCCTGTACGTCAGGAAGCTCAGGCTGGGGCCGAAGGGGAAGGGCTGGACCGTGACCGGCGCGGCCCGGGACGCCGCGTCCCTGGTGTGGACCCGGCCGGCGCGCAAGCCCCTGTAATTCGCAAGCCTTCGCCGTTCTTGCCCGCCTCCTGCGTCGGTATGGGCAGGGGGCGGCATGGACTACCTGCTCAAGGACCCGGACGAGATGTCGCCGGGCGAACGGCTGGACGCCCTGGCCGAGGCCTTGGCAGAGGGCTTCGTCTACCTGGCCGCAAACGGGCTCCTGGACGACGTGCTCGGCGGGCCCGAAGCCGGGTCGCAGGAATCCGCGAAGAAGGCCTTGGAATCGCCTTGCTTTCCAGCCGAACACCGTCTATCCTTCCTTCCTGACAAGGGAGGTGGACCGAGCGAATGAGCACGAACAACGAGTCCGGTAACGGAAACGGCAAGGCGGGGCTGGTCTGGATCGCCGTCTACACGCGCAAGTCGAACGACGAGAACCTCAACATCGAGGTCACGTCCATCGACAACCAGAAGGGTTGCTGCCGCAGCTACATAGAAATCCAGAAGCACAAGGGCTGGCGGGAGTATCCCGAGACCTTCGACGATCCGGCCCAGTCAGGCAAGAGCCTGGACCGGCCGGCCATGAAGCGCATCCTGCAGCGCATCCAGGAGGGCAAGGTCCAGGGCGTCATCGTCTACAAGCTCGACCGCCTGACGCGCAACTCCAGGGACTTCCACGGCCTGCTGGAGCTCTTCGAGAAGCACGGCGTGGCCTTCATCTCGGCCACGGAGTCCATAGACACCAAGAGCCCGCAGGGCCGCCTCATGACTGCCATCATGGTGCAGTTCGCGCAGTACGACCGCGAGTTGGACCAGGAGAGGTCCAGGGACACGCACCTCGCCCGGGCGCGAAAGGGGCTCTGGTGCGCGGGCCTGCCTCCCCTCGGGTACGACATCAAGGACAAGCTCCTGGTCGTCAACCCGCAGGAGGCCGAGCTCGTGCGCGAGATTTTCGGGCTTTACCTCAGGCACAAGTCCACTTTGGTCGTGGCCAAGGAGCTCAACCGCCTGAACTACCGGCGCAAGACCTACAAGGCGCAAGACGGCAGGCTGCTCGGCGGCAAGCCCTTTGACCCGGACACGGTCTGCGGGATTCTGCGGCGCAAGGTCTACATCGGGATCATCACCAACGGGAGAAGCGGCCAGGAGTTCCCGGGCCTGCACACGCCCCTGGTGAGCCCCCGGGTGTTCGAGAAGGTCCAGGCCATCCTGGCCGGCCACCGCCTGCGCGAGGAGGCGACGCAGTACGCCAACAACAAGCACGGCTTTCTCCTCAAGGGCCTGGTCCGCTGCGGCGAGTGCGACGCGGCCATGGTCGGGTTCGTGCAGCCGAAGAAGGGCAAGCAGTACCGCTACTACCGCTGCATCGGCAGGGATAACGGGAGGCGCTCCTTCTGCCCGGTCAAGTGCATCGGCGCGGACAAGATCGAGGAGTTCGTGATCGAGAAGCTGGCAGTCATCGGCAGCGACCGCCCGTTTCTGGAAAGGGTCGTCCACAAGGTGGCCAAGGAATCCAAGAGCAAGATCAGGCCCATGAAGCGGGAGATGCGGCGGATCGAGCAGAGGATACGGGAGACCCGGCGTGAGATGCAGAACCTGTTGAACATGGTCAAGTCAGGCGGGAATTCCCAGGGGGCCTCGGCTGAGATCAAGCGGCTGGAGGACGCCA
>JACRDO010000131.1 GCA_016212885.1 Elusimicrobiota bacterium
CAGATACCTCAATTGCCGCCCCACCAGCCGCCGCTCGCCTTGCGGATGCTCCCGCGCGATCAGCTCGTTCCATATCCGCATCCGCTCATCCTCATCCGGACTAACCAAAACCAGATGAAGATTCTGAACCTGGCCCTGCTCTTCTGGAACCTTCTCCGGCTCAGGAACCGCTCCGGCCTGCCGGCGCGCTCGCCAGCGGGAAACAACGGTGAGAAGCGGCGGAGGAAGCTTCAAATGTCTGCCACGCTCCAAATCCCGCAGGGCCTTCAGACAGGAAGAAACGCGCAGCCTTCCCCGCGCATCACGCAACCCAAGTCGACTGCAAACCCAGGCCGCCAGGCGCGTCCGGGACTTCTCCCCGGCGCGAAGCTTGCCCTTGACCACCAACATGCTCGCCCGCTGCGAGAGAAGCTCTTTGATCGTCCCCGGCCTGTTCCGCACCCATACGGTATACAGAATCCGGGCTCAAATGTCCAGTCCTTTTTGTGGGGGAAGGGCAGGCCTAGCCATAATCCTATCCGAGCTTCTCCAAAGCGTCGCGCGCCGCCGCCTGCTCGGCCTCCTTCTTGCTCTTCCCGCGTCCGGTCCCAAGGACGCGGGCGCCGAATTGGACCTTCACCATGAAGGTCTTGTCGTGGTCCGGCCCCAGGGTCTGCAGCATCTTGTAGTCGGGCGGAGACTTGTGGCGCTTCTGAACGATCTCCTGGAGGCGGCTCTTGTAGTCCTCCTCGTCGACCCCCACCGATTCATCCTCCAGCCAGCCGCGGACCAGCTCGAAGGCCGCTTTGTATCCCCCGTCGATGTAGACCGCGCCTATGACCGCCTCAACCGCGTTCGCCAGGATGCTGGCCCTCCCGCGCCCCCCGGTCGCCTCTTCGCCGGCGCCCAGCTTCAGGTGCTCCCCGAGCCCGATCCGCCTGGCCCACCTCGTCAGGGTCGGCCGGGAGACGAGCGCCGCCTTCATCTTCGACAGGCGTCCTTCGTCCTCGTCGGGATGCTGGTCGAAGAGCCGGTGGGCCGTGACGGCCGCCAGCACGCTGTCGCCGAGGAACTCCAGCCGCTCGTTGTGCCGGCGCCCGCCACCCTCGAAAGCGTACGACTTGTGGGTCAATGCCTCCTCAAGGAGCTCCGGCCGCCGGAAGCGGTGGCCGATGACCTCCTCGATGGAGTCCTGCACCGCAGATTCCCGCCCCCGCTCTACTTCTTCGCGTGGGCCTTGATGTAGTCGATGGCTTGGCCGACCGTCTGGATCTTCTCGGCCTGCTCGTCCGGGATCTCCGTGTCGAACTCCTCCTCCAAGGCCATCACGAGCTCGACCGTGTCGAGCGAGTCCGCGCCGAGGTCGTTGACGAAATGCGCCTGCGCGGTGACCTCGTTGGCATCGACGCCCAGCTGCTCGACGATGATCTTCTTGACCCGGTCTTCGTAGTTGTTGTCAGCCATCCTTCCTCCGGTTGTTCCTTCGTGTCTCGAATCGTTCTTGCCTCAGATATAGAGCCCGCCGTTCACTCCGAGGACCTGCCCCGTGACGAACCGGCCCTCCTCTCCGGCCAGATACAGCGCGGCATATGCCACGTCTTCCGGCTCGCCCATGCGCCCGAGGAGGCTGCGCTCCACCATGCGCTCCCGCGCATCCTCGGGCATCGCGCCCGTCATCCTCGTCCGGATCAGCCCCGGCGCGACGGCGTTGACGAGGATGCCGCGGGAGGCGAGCTCCTTGGCGCAGCTCTTCGTCAAGGCGATCAGGCCGCCCTTCGAGGCGGCGTAGTTCGCCTGCCCGGCGTTGCCGGCCAGCCCCGCGACCGACGCGATGTTGATGATGCGGCCGGAGCGCGCCTTCAGCATCGCGCGCAGGACCGCTTTCGTGAACAGAAACGCCCCTTTCAGGTTCACGTCCAGCACGAGGTCCCAGTCCTCCTCCTTCATCCGGAGGACGAGATTATCCCTCGTCAGCCCTGCGTTGTTGACCAATATATCAATTTTCGCGAATTTGTCAAAAGAAGCCTGCACCGCGGCTTCGCAGTCCGCGGTGAGCCGCACGTCCGCCATGAGGCCGATGACCTCCGATCCGGTCGCGCCCGCGATCTCGGCTGCGGCCGCTTTGGCGAGCGGCTCGTCTAAATCCGCCAGGGCCACAGACGCCCCCTCCCGCGCGAAGAGCTCCGCGATGGCGCGGCCGATGCCCTGCGCCGCGCCGGTGATAATGGCGACCTTGCCTTTCAGCTTCATAGGTTCTCCGATGCGCTCCGCGCCGCCGCCCTCTCCGGGAGAGGAGGACGGCCGCCCTCCGAGGACGGCGCCTCCCTGGGCGCCGAAGCCTCTTGATGGGACTGCGCGCTCGACTTGGCGTCCCGGATCCTGCCGCGGATCTCCTCGTTCATCTCCGAGGCCGCGATCTCCCCGGCCATGCGGACAGCGGCCGCGATCTCTTCGGGCGAGCCGCCCCGGCAGTGAACGACGGGAGCGTCCACGCCGAGCAGGGCCGCGCAGCCGAATTCCGGACGGTTCCAGCGCGAGCGCTCGCGCAGCCGCTTCTCCTTGAGCAGGGCGCGGCCCAGCTTCTCGAAAACCCCCCGGGCGGAGGGCCCGCGCTCGGCGAAGAAGGACTCGCAGAGCCCTCCCATGGATTTCCGGCATACGCTGCCTGCGAAGCCGTCGCAGACCACGAGGTCCACCTGGCCGAGCGCAGCGGCGCGCGCGTCCACCAAGCCCGCGAAGCTCAGGCCCGAGTACTTCAGCAAGGGCAGGGTCTCCCGGAGCAGCCCCGAGGAAGGGCCGGCCTCCCCCATGCTCAGCAGGCCCACTGTGGGGTTCTGAGTCTGGATCACCCGCCGGACATACGCGGACCCCAGCAGGGCGTACTGCAGAAGATGCCAGGGCTTGGAGTCGATGTTCGCTCCCGCGTCCAGAAGCAGGGTCTTCCCCCGATAGGTCGGCAGGAGGCAGGCGAACGGGGCCTTGAGCACTCCGGGGAGCCGCTTGAGGCTCCAATGCGCGGCCAGGCTCAGGGCCCCCGGGTTTCCGGCGGACACCAAGGCATCGGCCTCGCCGCGCGACACCGCTTCAGCCGCCAGCAGGACCGACGCCTCCGGCTTCTCCCGGCAGGCCGCGGCAGGCTCCTCGCCCGGGCCGATCTCCTCGAAAGCGTCCACGGCGCGGATGCGCGCGTCCGAATCCCGCACGGACAGCTTGAGGAGGGCCCTGCGGATGGGCTCCCCCGGCCCGAAGATCAGGATCTCGACGTCCGATCCCCGCGAAGCCCGGACAGAGGCTTCGACGATCGGCTCGATCCCGAGCGGGCTTCCCCCGGCGTCGATGGCGACGCGCATGGCCGCTAGGTCTTCCCCTTCCCCGTCTCCCCCGCGGGCTGCTCGCCTTTCTTCTTCTTCTCCTTGCGCGCCACGATGAGCTCGCCGTTGTAGAAGCCGCAGTGCGGGCAAACGGAATGCGGCGGCTTGAGCCTGCCGCAGTCCTTGTTCGGGCACACGCTCAAGCCTCCCAGCTCGAGCTTCCAGTTGGAAGCCCGGCGCGAGTCCCGGCGGGAGCGGGTGTGTCTGCGTTTAGGGTTCGGCATGGTTTATCTCCTTTTCAATCGTCAGCTTCTTTAAAGCCTCCGGCGGCAGCGGCTCCTCCGCCTTGCAGCCGCAGGGGGCGGCGTTGAGGTTCTGGCCGCAGCGCGGGCACAAGCCCTTGCAGTCGGGCCGGCAAAGGGAGCGCGGCGGTATTTCGAGGAGCATCGCCTGGCGGACGTCGTCTGCGATGTCCACGACCTCCGCGGTGAGCGGATAGGTCTCGTCGATCGCGCAGGCGTAGCCAAGCCGGTGCTCCGCCAGGCAGCGGCTGCACACGAGGGTCCACGCGCCGGCGAGCTTGGCCTGCAGGAGGATGCGGTTGCCGCCGAGGGAGAACTCCGCCTCCAGGCGCACAGGACCGGCCGGCCGGGCCCCAGGCGCCTCCTGCGCGACGAGGGGCGCCGCATCGAGCTCGAAGGCGCCGGCGAGCCCGCCCTCCTCCTTGATGCGCTTCACCTCGAACCTCAGGCTCTTCAGTTCATCGCTCATCGCAGGCCGATCCTCTCCCGGACGAAATAGGGCTCTCGCTCGCGCACGTCGTAGTAGATCCGGATCAGGATCTCGGCCAGAAGACCCATGAGCACCATCTGGATCCCGACCAGGCCGAAGAAGATCGAGACCTGGAACAGGGGCTGGTCCTTGACGAAGACGCCCAGATGGAACTTCTTGTAGAGGGTCCACAAGGCCAGCAGGGCTCCCGCCAAGACCATGCAGAGCCCGCCTCCGCCGAAAAGGTAGATCGGCTTGGTGATGTAGGCGTCCATGAACTTGACCGTGATGAGGTCCAGCAGGACCTTGAAGGTGCGCGAGAGCCCGTACTTCGAGATTCCCTTGCTGCGGGGCCGGTGGTGGACCTCCAGCTCCGCGATCCGGGCGCCCATGAAGCCCGCGTAAGCCGGCAGGAAGCGGTGCATCTCCCCGCAGAGCCTGAGGTCCTTGAGGAACTGGGCTTTGTAGAGCTTCAAGGTGCAGCCGTAGTCGTGCAGGCGGACACCGGTCACCCGGGAGATGACCGCGTTGGCCGCCATGGAGGGCAGGCGGCGGGTGAGGAAGGGGTCCTTCCTATTGCGCCGCCAGCCGCTGACCGCATCGAAGCCTTCGCCGAGCTTGCGCAGCATGGCCGGGATGTCCGCGGGGTCGTTCTGGAGGTCCGAGTCCAGGAAGGCGATGAGACGCCCGGCCGCGTACGCGATGCCCGCGGACATGGCAGCTGTCTGGCCGAAGTTCGCGGCCAGGCGCAGGGCCTTGAACCTGGGCTCCTCGGCCGCCAGCTTTTTTATGACCTCGAACGATCTATCCGTGGAGCCGTCGTCGACGAAGAGGACCTCGTACTCGATGGCCCGCAGGGCCTGGCGGATCTCCGCTCCGAGCTCCGCGAGGTTCTCCTGTTCGTTGAAGACCGGCACCACGACGCTCAGCTCCGGCATAGGGAAGAGGAATTATACACAATTGTCATTAGCGGCGAGCTCTGCCCGGTGTGGGGAAGATTTGTAGGTGTCCGGGAAACCCGCACATGCTTATCCACAGCGCGGGCTTCGCCCGCAGCCCAAGAGCTATGAGCTTTGAGCTGTGAGCTTCTTAATGAGAGCGGCGAGCATGCGCTGGACTTCCTCGATGCGCGGAGCCAAGGCTTCATAGGCTGGGGCCTTGAGCATACCAAGC
>JACRDO010000015.1 GCA_016212885.1 Elusimicrobiota bacterium
GACCTTGTCGATCCAATCGACCGTGTACTTGACAGGGTCGTTGTCCACGATGGAAGGGGCATTCTGGGCGTCGGCCGGGGCTTCTTTGGCCGCGGGTTTGTCCTTGGCGGGGGCCGGGGCGTCGGGGGCGGCGAAGCAATAAGAGCCGCCCAGGCAGACGGTAAAAAGAGTCAAGAGAATTGCGTGGGTTATTTTCATAGGAATCCAGAAGCAGCGAAATCAGCTGCCTCTGCCTCATATAGAGACAATACACCCCTTCAGGGGCACTACAAGTATAAAGACGCCGCCTCCCTGCGTCAAGGACCCTTCAAACGTTCAGGGCGTCCTGATTCTCGCGGCGAGGCTCGGGGAAAGGCGCTGAAAGTGCTTGATATTCCAGGTGTAGATCCTCTCGGCCTTTGCCTTCGCGGCGCACCGCAGGAGCAGGAGATCGTAGACGCGCCCGCCGGAGACCCGCTGCCGGGCGGCCTGATCGAGGATCGCGTGGTATTCCGCCTCGCTGAGAGTCACCGCGGCAAGCCGCTCCCGCACGTCTTGAAGGAAAAGCCGGGCCTGCTCAGGGGCGATCGCGGGCCTGAGGGGCAGGCTCGTGAGAGTCGAATAGAGCTCCGCAAGAGAATGCGCGGCGCACGAGGAGCGCCGTCTTTGCGCCCCGGCGAAAAGGCCGGCGCTGGCCTCGTGAAGGGGGTGATCGCCCCAGAAGGCCGCGACCATGACCGAGGTATCGAAGAACTCCGTCATCGCCCGCCTTGGCCGCCGCGGCGCGCGCGGTCTTCGTCGATCAATTCCGGGATGGAGATGTCGGCGCGCCGCCCGGTCCGATACACCCAGAAGCCGTTCTCTTTTCGCAGGGCCGCGGTCTCCTGGATGGGCCGCAGGGTGATGGCTTCTGCCGAGCTGTCGACTTGAAGGCTGTCTCCCGGGCTTATGTGGAGCGCCTCCCGCAGCGACTTGGGTATCACCACGCGGCCGGCCTTGTCTATCGTTATCGTCATAATGGTATTATACATTGGAATATGCCATTTTGCAATACCATTACACCTTTCAATTTTCCTACCCCGCCAGGCGGCCCACCGCCTCGGCGAACTCCGTCGCGGAGGAATACCGCTTCTTCGGATCGGGCATGAGGGCGCCGAGGATCACCTTATCGATCTCCACGCTCATGTCCGCAAGGGCCTTGGACACAGGTGTGTAGACCAGCTCCCGTTTCTGGGCGCTGAAATTCGGCCCCGTGAACGGCACGCTGCCTGTGAGCATCTCGTAGAGTATGACGCCGAGGGAGAAGATGTCCGACTCGCGCGATAGCATCCCGTATTCGTGCTCCGGAGCCATGTAGGGATCGGAGCCCCAGCTCTCGCTGCGCGTCCGCTTGGCTACGGCGAGCCGGGCCATGTGGGAGATGCCGAAATCCGCGACCTTGACCGCGCCGCCGGGGGCGATCCAGATGTTGGCGGGCTTGAGGTCGCGGTGGAGGATCTTATGAGCGTGGGCGTAGTCCAAGGCCGCGGCGGCCGGCCGGATGAGGCGCTTGACCGAGCTCAGCATCACGCGCTGGCCCTGGGCTATGAAATCCGACAAGGCTTTGCCGCGCGCCGGCTCGAAGGCCAGGTAGACCTCCTCGGCCTCCCTTGGGACCGCGTAAATCTCGATGATGGAGGGGTGCTTGAGGAAGGCGGCCAGGCGCGCCTCAGCGAGGAGGTTCTCCAGATCGCTCCCGGCTTGGGAGATTTCCGGCCGCAGATGCCGGATGAACACCTTGCGGTTGCGCGGGATCTCGACTCCCTCGTATAGGAAGCCGAAGACGTCCCTGCCGAGGCTCTCCTCGAGCTTGTAGTCCTGCGCCACGACCGCGGGCAGGGTCAGCGGAGTCTGAGAGGCGGTGATGGCCGCCGGAGCCGGAAGGCCGGGGGCGGTTTGGGCGAGCACCAGCGGCTGGATCACCGTCACCTTTGGGGGTTGATAGCGGCGGAGCTTCCAGAAGGCGAAAGCGGCCGCCAAGAGCAGCGCCACGGGCACGGATACCGCGATTATGATCCTGCGTCTGCGAGCCTCGATGGATTTCCAGGCCCGCTGGAAAGCTGTCTCATCGGCTCCCAGAAGATCGGAGGTCTTGGAGCGGAACGAGCTGGACTTGTCGCTGAATACCTGCCGCTGAGCGGCGTCCATGGCCGGACTGGTGTCTGCGAGGGGGTTGTCGGAGTTCAGCGAGCCTATCAAGCCGATGATGGCTATCTTGTCTTCTTCATGGCGGAGCTTGTCGTAGCTTTCTTCCAGCTTCTCCAGCCTGCGGAGGCGTTCGGTGATGTCGGCCCGGAGAGCGGTCCTCTGCGGGACGATACCCAGGACGGCGTTCTCTTGCCGGTAGGCTTCCTTCATGGAGTCGAGGCGCCTGAGGAGCGGGGCCATCTCATCGATGAGCTGTGAGATGTCTTCCTGCAGCTTGTTTGTCTCCTCGGCGTTGGGAGAGGAATCAGGCGCGGCGGGCCCCAAGGAGGCCTGCGCGAAGCAGAGAGCGGCGATGCAGGCGAGCATCAAGGCGAACCGGACGTTCATGGAAGGGCCGCCTCGAGGGCTCCGGCGAGCTCCGCCCCGGAGCCGAAGCGCGCCTTCGGATCCGCCGCGAGCCCCTTTTGGATGAGCCCATCGACAGCGGGGGGCAACTCCAGGACAAGGCTGGAAGGCGGAGGAAAGCGCATCCGGGATTTCTGCGCCGGAAGGTCTGGGCCGGAGAAAGGGATGCGTCCCGTCAGCATCTCATAGAGGACCGCGGCGAAGGAGTAGAGGTCCGAGGCGCGCGATGGGGCGCCTCCGGCCGAGCCCAGTTCCGGCGCTTCGTACGGGAGCGCGCCCGCAGCCCCGAGGCGCTTGAAGGCCGTCGGGCGCGCGCGGGCCTGATAGCCGACGCCGAAATCCGCGACCTTGACCACGCCTTCCTGGGAGACCATGATGTTGGAGGGTCTGAGGCTGCGGTGCAGGAGGCCGCGGGCATGGGCGAAGTCGAGGGCCGCGGCGATCTGCCGGGCGATGCTCTTGGCCGGGCGGGAGAGGAACCTGCGCTTTGAGAGGAGGGCGCGCAGGGGCCTGCCGGGCGCGAACTCGAAGACGAGGTAGGCCTGGCCGGCCTCTTCGAAGGCGGCGTAGGTCTCCACGATGTTGGGGTGCTTGAGGGCGGCGGCGAGGCGGGCCTCGGCCAGGAACTTCTCGATCACCGCGGCGTCGAAGAAGAGCTCTTCGCGCATGTGCTTGAGCGCCACCTTGCGCTGAAGGGTCAGGTCGCTGGCCTCGTAGACC
Source organism: Elusimicrobiota bacterium (assembly GCA_016212885.1). Lineage (GTDB taxonomy): Bacteria > Elusimicrobiota > Elusimicrobia > UBA1565 > UBA1565 > UBA9639. The sequence continues at coordinate 3,292 of JACRDO010000015.1, forward strand.
ACGCCGAGGGCGCCTTGCCCGAGCTTCCTGTCCACGCGGTAGTTGTCTTTGATGACCGTGCCGGCTGAGAGCCCGCGCAGCGAGCGCAGGGAGATCAAGGCGCAGAGGCGCTCGCGCTTGCGCCATGCGCCGACCGCGGCGGCCAGCGTCACCAGGGCCGCCAGCGCCCACGTCAAGCGGGACCACAGCTCCTGCTTCTCGTACGCCTCCTCTGCGGCCTGGAAGGCGGCCTTGTCGGTATTCAGCAGTGTGAAGGTCTTCTCGGTGAGGCGCACCACCGTGGACTCGAAGGCCGTGCGTTGCGAGAACTCGGCCACTTTGAGGCCGGCCGTGGAAGTATCCCCCTCCTGATTCTGATGCGTGGCGACCCTATTGATGAGATTGACGACATCGATGACTTCCCCGCTGTTGCGCAGAGTCAGGAGCTGGCCCATGATCTTGTCCAGCCGGGCGTTGAGCGCCGTGATCTCGGCCGTGAGCTGCTCATGCTCGGCCTCGATCTTCGGGAAGGCGCTCCGGTCCAGGTAGGAGCCCTGCAGGAATTTGAGCCGTTCGATCTTAGGCGTCATCTCATCCATGAGGCGGGAGGCTTCGGCCTGCTTGCGCGCAAGTGGCGATGCGGCGGAATCAGAGGTTTCGGTCCCCAGCGCGGGCGCCGGCCGGCAGAGAAGCAGGAGGAAGATCCATACGGTCGGCATTATTTCGTGGTGGTCGTCGTGTTGACGTCCGGGACCGACTCCAGGGCGGCCATGAACTCGGCCGCACAGCGGAAGCGCTTGAGGGGGTCCCCCTGGAGAGCCTTCTGGACCACGCCGTCGAGCACGGGGGAGAGCCCGGCCGCGGCTTTGGAGGGAGGCACGTAGAGCATCTGCTGCTTCTGGACCAGGAAGTTCGGCCCGGAGTAGGGCAGGCGGCCGACGAGCATCTCGTAGAGCAGCACCCCGAAGGAGAAGATGTCCGATTCGCGCGAGACGACCCCCAGCTCCTGCTCCGGCGCCATGTACGGCGGAGTGCCCCAGGCTTCGGTGCGGGTGAACTTCGCCACCGTGACGCGGGCCTGGTGGGCGATGCCGAAATCCATGACCTTGGCGACTCCTTCCGGCGTGATCATGATGTTGGCCGGCTTGAGGTCGCGGTGGATGATCTTGTGGGCATGGGCGTAGTCCAGGGCAGCTGCGGCTTGGCGGAGCACCCCTTTCGTGGACCGCAGGGAGATGCGCCGCCCGCCCTCCAGGATCTTGCTCAGCGGCTGGCCCGTGACGAACTCGAAGATGAGCAGGACCTGGCCCCCGTCCTTGGAGATCGAGTAGATCTCGACGAGATTGGGATGCTTAAGCGCCGCGACCAGGCGCGCCTCGGCGAGGAACATGTCCAGCTCCTTGCGGGCCTGCGTCAGCTCATCGCGCATGCGCTTGATGGCGACTTTGCGGTGGAGGGCGAGATCCATGGCCTCGTAGACGAGCCCCATGCCCCCCCGTCCGAGCTCCCGCTCGATCCGGTAGGTGCCGCCGAGGATGGTCCCGGCGGCAAGAGTTCCCGCCGGGGGCCCCGTGAGAGCGGGGACGGCCTGCGCCGGCTGGGCGCCCGTGGCTGTGCCGTAGGCGATGAGCGTCGCGCTCCGGGCCCGGCTGCGCCAGAGGGCGAAGGCGACGGCCAGGGCCAGCAAGGTCAGCAGGACCGAGGTGGCGATGACCCAGAGCCGCTGCATCTTGTAGGTCTTTTCGGCCGCCTTGAACGCGGTTTCCTCGTTCGAGAGGGTCGTCCAAGCGGCCTCCCGGAATGTCCGGATATCGCGCGAGAAGTTCATCCGGCCCTGGGACTGCGCGAGGTCGCTGCCGGCGTTGCCCGGGATCCCGCGCCCGCCCATCATGCTGCCGACCGCGGCGACGAGCTTCATGGTGTCCAGTGTCTGCCGCAGCTTGTTGAACTCCTCTTCCAGCTCAACGAACTTTTCCATCCGGGGCCGGATGTCGGCCAGAAGCTTCCCCCTCTCCATGGCCGACTTCTTGATGTTGCGCCGCGAGGCGTAGGAATCTTTCAGGCTGGCCAGCCTCTGCAGAATCGGCGTCATCTCGTCCATCAGGGCGCTGGTCTCGCTCTGGACCGCGTCGAGGTCGCGCCGTCCGTCCGAGAGAGGGAGCTGGACCCTGGAGGGGCTCTCCGCGGCGGGCTTGCCGGCCTTCCCGCGCGCGGGGGCCGCGCAGGCGGGGGCGCGCGAAAGGGATAGGAGAAGCAGGGAGACGGCAGACGCCGCTCTTAGTGAGCCCACTATACCAAGTGTATGGAGAGCGGCGCGGCTTGTCAAGATGCCGCGATCGCGTCCAACGCGGCGGCGAATTCCGCTCCCGAATGGAAGCGCTCCCTCGGGTCCGGCCGGAGGGCCTTAGAGAGGACATCGTCGACCGCCGGCGGCAGGCCGGCGATGAGCTTCGAGGCGGGCGCATAGAGCATCTTCAGCTTGCTGTCCAGGCGGCCTCTCTTGTAGGGCGGGCGGCCGGTGAGCAGCTCGTAGAGCGTCGCCCCAAGGGAGAATATGTCCGATTCGCGCAGGGCCACGCCGCTGTGCTCCTGCTCCGGGGCCGAATACGGAGACGACGCCCTAGCGGAGCCGGGAACGGCTCCAAAGTCCATGACCTTGACGGCGCCTCCCTCGCTGACGATGACCGAGGAGGGCCTGAGGCTGCGGTGGAGGACGCTGCGGGCGTGGGCGTGATCCAGGGCCGCGGCGATCTGCTTGACAGCGTCCTTGGCCGAGCCCAGGGAAAGGCGCTGGCTGATCTCGAGGCGCCGGCTCAATGTCCGGCCGGCGACGAACTCGAAGACGAGGAAGGCTTGGCCGGCCTCCTCGAAGGCGGCGTAGACCTCCGCGATGTTGGGATGCTTGAGCGCGGCGGCGCGGCGGGCCTCGGCGAGGAAGCGCTCGATCCCCCCGCGGTCGCGTATCAGGGCCTCTCGAAGCCTCTTGAGCACGACCCTGCGCTGAAGGGCGAGGTCCGTGGCCTCGAAGACAGCGGCGAAGGCCGCGTCCGCGGCAAGGCCCCCGGCTTCGGAGGCCGCCCCGCCAAGCGCGCGCTCGATGCGGTAGTTGTTGTTCCAAACGGCTCCTTCGGTGAGGGCTTTGGAGCCGCCTGCGAACCAAGGGAGGAGTCTCCTCCCGATGACGCCGATGACGAGCAGCAGGACGATGAGCAGAGAGAGGCTCGCGCGCATCCAAATCCGGCGCTTCCTTAAGGCGTTTTGGGCGGCTTTGAATGCCGATTCTTCCTCGTCCAGGACATCGTCGACTTTCCGCATGAAAGAGCGCGCTTCGTAATGGAAATTATGCCAGACGTAGCGCCTGGTGAGGGCCGGCCCGAAATCCCGGGGGACATCCCGCTTCTCCACCCGCCCGGCAAGCGCGGTAATGATGACCCGCCGCTCCTCTGCATACCGGAGCTCGCCGAAGGCCTGGAGCAGTTCCTTCAAGGCCTTCATGCGCGGCTTGATCGCGCTTCTCAGGCGCTTCCTCGCTGCAGCCTGCCCGGAAGGATCGTTCTTCTCCATATGGCGGGCTTTGAGCGCTTCGAGCTCCTGCACAAGCGGCGAGAGCTCCTCCATCTGCCGCGAGATATCATCTCGGGCCGCTTCCAGAGACTCGACGAAGTTCTGTCCAGCGGAGGCGGCGAGAACCGGTCCGGGGGCCAGGGCGAGCCATAGCAGCAGGAGGCCGCTCATCCGGGCAGGGCCGCGATCTCCGCGGCCAGCTCCGAGACGGAATGCTGCCGCGCGCGGGGATCGGCCGCCAGCGCCCGTCGAACCAGCTCATCCACCGCCGGCGGCAGGCCCGGCACGAGCCGGGTCGGCGGAATATGCAGCATCTGCCGTTTCTGCGCGAGGCCGCCCCTCTCGTAGGGCGGGCGGCCGGTGAGGATCTCGTAGAACAGGACCCCGAGCGAAAAGATGTCCGATTCCCGCGAGGCGGACTCTGCGCCGCCCAACTCCAGCTCCGGGGCCGAGTGGGGTCCGGCGGTTTGGAGGGCAATGGCGAAGTCCCTGATCTTGAGGGCATCCTCCGGAGTGATGAGGATCTTCGAGGCCTTGAGCCCGCCGTGGACCACGTTTTGCGCATGGGCGTGAGCGAGGGCCGCGGCAGCCTGCCGGAGCACGCCTTTGGCGGAACGAAGAGGCAGACGCTGGCCGTTCTCGACATAGGCGCTCAGCGGCTTGCCGCGGACGAACTCGAAGACCTGGAAAGCTTGGCCGGCTTCCTCGAAGACGGCGTAGGTCTCCAGGATATGGGGGTGCTTGAGGGCCGCGGCGAGCCGGGCTTGCGCGAGGAAGCGGCTGAGGGGCTTGCGCCCCTGAAAAGCCTCCGGGCTTGCGTGCCGGATCGCCACCTTGCGCCGATGGGCCAGGTCCGCAGCTTCATAGACGGCGCCCAAGCTGCCGCGGCCGAGCTCGGCGTCGATGCGGTAGCCGCTTTTGAGGAGGGACCCGGGCTGAAGCTCCGGTGCAGGGGGCGGCCCGCAGCGCAGGCTTTTCCGCCAGGAAAAGACGCCGAAGGAAAGAACGATGAGGAGGGACAGAACCCCAGCGGAGCGCTTCAAGAGCCTCTGCGTTTGAAAGACCTCCTGCGCGGCCTGGAAGGCCGTGCCCTCGTTTTCAAGGAGGGTTTCCGCCTTATGGCGGAAATCCCTGGCCGCCTCGCTGCTATTCTTGAGCTCGCGGCCTAAAGCCATTCGGACGTTCACACCTTGAGGCAATCTTTTCCCGGTCATGGTGCCGCTGAGGGCGGCGACAAGCGCGGTCATGTCCGTCGCCTGCCGGGTCTGGTCGTATTCCTTCTGCAGCGCATGCAGCCGTTCTATGCTTGGCTGGATCTCGGAGAGCAGTTTCTTGCGCTCCTCGCAGTAGGTGGGGAAAGGGCAAGACTTAAGGCAGGATTCCTTCAGGACCTCCAGCCGCTGCACCAGAGGGGTCGCCTCGTCCATCAGTCGGAACATCTCATTCTCCATCCATTCGAGCCGCTCCAAGTCCCCTCCGGCCCTGCTGGGGGGCTCCGACGCGGAAGCTGGGCGCAAGAAGCAGAAGGCGAGAGTCAGCGCGAGGGGAGGGCGGATCATGCCGGCAGGGGAACGATCATGTTATCTCATTGCGAGCCCTTAAGTCGCTTGAGCGTCGAACGGTAAATCCCGTAGAGCGGGGTCGTTCTTCGGCCGGGCGCGAGCATCTGCTGGAGGGTCGCGAAGAAGAAGCCCCCGCCGACGCCCTGAGGCAGCGCGCAGGCCGCGCCGGTGTAGAGGATGAGGATGTCCGCCCTCGCGTCGCCGATGGAGCCGGGGTCGAGCCACCAATACCCCTTCAGCTCCTCCTGCTCGACGTAGCCGAAGCCTCCGAGCATGAGCTTCTTGTCCGGGAAGACCTTGTGAAGCTTGAGGAAGACGGGGTCGAAAGCGAGGCTCAGCGGATTCTCGTCCGGGTAGACGCTCAGGCCTACGACATCGATGTCCAGCCCGAAACCCTTCGGGATGCTCCACTTGAGCCAGCTGAAGAGGGGGTGGCGGTCGTCTTTCGCCGTGCCTTCCCACCAATAGAGCGTCGCGACGGTCTCGATGGAGGGGTCGATGCGCTTGGCTTCCGCGGCCCCCGCATTGGCGGCCTCGAGAACCGTCTCATCGGGCAGAGGGTTCTTGTAGCCGCCGATCCAGGAGCCGTTGGGTTCGCTGGCGACCTCCCAGGAGCGGATGGAGTCTTTGTAGCGCGCGACGAGGTTGCGCGTCCGGAGGACGTAGGCCCGCGCGTCCGCGCCCTTGGGCCAGAGCGCGCTGTCGAGCACGGACCCCATGATCCGGATGTTCCGGGCCCGGAGGTCTTGGATGAAGCTGTCGTAGAGCGAGAAGGAGCGAGGCTGGGCGTAAAGGAAGTCGTCGGCGTTGGTCCTGAAGACCAGGCGCACCCAAGTCGCTCCAGACTTGGAGATCCTTTCGGCGATCCAGGAGTGCTCGGGGAGCCGGTCCACGAGGGTCTCATCCAGCGTGAGGCCGAAGCGGAGCGCAGGCCCCGTCTTCGGTTCGCGGGCCGCCTGGCGGCCGTGATCGAAGAGCATCGTCTGCCAAGCTTCCGAAATGCGGGAGAGCGCCTTGTCGAAAAGGCGCGCGCGCTTGACGGGGTCCGGCGCCTGCTGGGCTTCCACGATCGCGGCCTTGGCTTTGGTCTCGGCTTTCGTGAAGGCTGGAGTGGGCTCAAAAGGCGGGGCGAAGGACTTGGAGCGCTCCTCTTGGGCCTCCCGGAAGCGCCGCCAAGCGGCTTTCGCGGCGTCCTCGTTGAGCGGGATCGTCTGGCCGTCCACGTAGCCGAGGCCGTCGCCGTCAAGCTCGATGGTCGCGAAGCCGTCCGAGGCCACGGGCCAGGGCAGGCTGACTTTGATCCGCTCCGGGCCGCTCCAGCGCCACTGAGGCAGGGTCGAATCCGCGACCCACCAGGGCCGTCCGGGCGCCGGGGAGTCGTCGAGGCCGGCCAGATAGAGCGCGCTCGAGCGCGGCGGGGCCCCGTGTTTTGCCGTTTCGGCCGGGGAGATGCGGCGCAGCAGCCCATCGGTGTCGAGCATGCGGCCCTTCTCGTCATAGGCCCTGACGCTGACCGTTCCGGCGATCGCCGGAACGGTCCATAACAGAAGCAATAAGCCCGCACTCGCGCGCACGGATTCTAATGTAACAAATGAGGACTCGGACTTTCCACAAAAGAGAATTTGTTATACTGGTCTTATCACGGGGGCGCCTTGCACGGCTTCGACACCATCGTCGTAGGGAGCGGCGTCATCGGGTCCGCGACCGCCTATTACCTGGCCCGGCACGGCCGGCGCGCGCTCATCCTCGACCAGCAGGACAAGATCCCCAACCCGATCGGCTCCTCGGCGGACCACGCCTACCTCTTCCGCCTCACCCACGGCAGGGATTCCTTCGCCACGGACCTCTCGGTCCGGACCCTGCCCCTCTGGAGGCAGTTGGAGCACGAGACGGGGGAGGAGCTCCTTCAGCAGACCGGAATGCTGGAGCTGGCCACGGGCTCCGGCTGCTACGAGGAAGCCAGCCTGAAGGCCCTCACCGAGCTCAAGATTCCGGTGCACCGCTGGGAGCCGGCCGAAGTCTGCGAACGCTACCGCGTCCTGCGGCGGGCCGCGTTCAAGTTCGGCGTCTTCCACCCGGACGGCGGCCTGGTTTGGGCCCAGCGCGCGATCGGGCTTTTCACCCGGCTTGCCATGAAGCGGGGCTCGCGCGCGGCTCATGGCGTGAAGATCGTCAGGATCCTGCGGGACAAGACCGGCGTGCAGGGACTCAAGGACTCCTCCGGCAAGGTCTGGAAGGCGCAGGACTACGTGTTCGCCGCGGGACCTTGGACGCGCGAGCTGCTCGCGGGATACGGGCTCCCGCTGAGGGTGACGCGCCAGCACACCCTGTACTTCCGCCCTCCACGCAACCAGGGGCGTTATCGGCCCGACCACTTCCCGGTGTTCGCGGCCGCTGGCAGGGGGTTCTACGGCTTCCCCGTCCACATCCACGGGTTCATGAAGGTCGGCCGGGAGCGCGAAGGCCCGCCGTGCAAGAGAGTCGAGGCCGTGGACATGCGGGAGCCGGTCTTCCAGAAGAACTGCCGGGCCTTCCTGAAGGATTTCGTCCCGGACCTGGCCGGTTTCCATGAGGTCGAGGACCGCGTCTGCCATACGACCCGCACCCCGGACGGCGACTTCATCCTCGACCACCTCCCGGATGCCGCCAACGCCCACCTCGCGGTCGGCTTCTCCGGGAAGTCGCCGATGCTGGCGCCCCTCATCGGCCGGACCCTGGCCGGCTTGGTGCTCAAAGAGAAGTCCGAGATCAATCTGCACCGCTTCCAGTTCGACCGGTTCAAGATGAGGCGGTCCCGTTGAGCCGCGCATGAAGCGGATCCTGCCGCTGGCCTTGGCGGCCGCGGTCTGCCCCGCGGTCCGCGCGCAGGCCGCGGAGCAGAGGATCGTCCCCGTGCGCTTCATCAGCACCGACGGCGTCCATATCGCCGCGGACTACCTGCGCCCGCGAGGCGGCAAGCCGGTTCTCGTGATGCTCCACGGCCTCGGCGCTGGCCGCCGCGAATGGGATCCTCTCGTCGCGGAGCTCAGAAAGCTCGGCTACGGCGCGCTCCAATTCGACGCCCGGGGCCATGGAGAGTCCGGAGGCCCGTCGTATAAGACGTTCCAGCGCCCGGAGGACTGGGAGGCGATCGGGCGCGACATCGCCGCCGCCCTGGCCTTCTTGAAAAGCCGGGGATTTCCGCCGGAGCGCTCGGGCCTGGCCGGGGCGAGCATCGGAGCGAACCTCATGCTGCGCAGCGCGGCCAAGGAGCCCCGCATCCCGTTCGTGATCCTGCTCTCGCCGGGGATGGACTATCAGGGCGTGCGGATGAAGGCGGATTTCAAGCGCTTCGACCGGCCGGCGCTTCTGGCCGGCGCTGCTGACGACGCCTATGCCCTGCGCACCTGCCGGGAGCTTGCGCCTGCGGCCCGGCATGAGGCGAGCCGCTTCGCGCGGGCCGCCTCAGGGCACGGCGCCCAGATGTTCTCGGGGGAGCTCAACCGCCCGTTTGTGAAGGAGCTTCTCCGCTGGCTTTCCGAGCGCGCGGCCGCGCCTGCGGCGCCTGCGAAGCCTCGGCCGAAGAAGCCTTGAGGGACTTCGTCTTCTCCTTGAGCAGGGCCAGCATCTCCTTGAGGTGCTCTAAGGCCTTGCGGATGTCTCCGTAGGGGATGCGCGCCCCCCTCTTGGACCAGCCCTTGTATGTCCCGTCGTCGACCCATTCGCGCAGGTCGATGCCGGTGGAGTCGCGGTAGAGCGTGATGCGCACGACCAGCTCGAGCCCGGTCTTGCGGGGGATGCGGGCGAGCTCCGTGTCTTCCGTGGCCTGCGGCTCCGGCGGAAGCTTCCCGAGAATCTCGATGATCCGCTCGAGAACCGGGGGGTTCATGGTGATGCCCGCCTTGGTCGGCCCGGAGTAGTTGTCGCGGTTGACGAAGGTGCGGATCGAAGCGTAGGGATAGCCGCGGTACTCGTCCACATAGAAACGGAGTTCGGACGTGTCCGAGGTGGAGATGGTCCCGACCAATGCGAGCGGCTTGAATTCCGGCGTGTCTGCCATAGTCCCTCCAGGCTCCCTGCGAAGATTCTACAAAATACAAGAGCCCCCCGGAGGTGGTGGTTAGGGGGCTCTTAGATCGGTGCGCCGCTATTATGATACCAGGCGCCCGGCCGTCCGTCTTGGGGCCTTAGGGCAGATTCTCCTGCTATTTCGGCCCGCTCGGGCCTACCCCATCCGGCCCCGGCTGGCCTATCCCGAAGGCCTAGGACCTGCTTCGCCGGTGGGGACAGCCTCCAGCTCTCCGCGGACGTAATGGATGATGGCGGGGGCGAGGATGATCCCGGATACGCCCATCACCGCTTCTCCGATCAAGATCCCCAGCAGGGTCTGCCACATGGGCACGCGGATGCTGGTGCCGATGATGCGGCTGTTGAGGAAGTACTCGCCCTTGTGGATGACGACCAGGAAGATGAGAGCGAGCACGGCGTGCTTGAGGGTCATCGTCAGGGCCGCGCAGCAGATGATGGTGTTGCTCAGGATGTTGCCGATGATGGGCAGTATGCCGAGGAGGAAAGTCGCGGGGATCAGGAATGCGGCGTAAGGGAAGCCCAGGAAGATCAGGAACGCGGCCGTGAGCGCGGTGTTGATGGATGAGATGGCGACCTGCGCGCCGAGGACACGCTCGAAGCTCTCCAGAAAGCGCCGGACCCTCTCGTCGAACTCCGCGCGCAGGGCGCCGTACTGGGTGCGGCAATCGGGCTCCTGTTTGGGCGAAAGGAAGGCCAGGATGGCGGCGATGAGGGCCAACAGGACGTGGAAGAACCGGTTGGTGAGCAGGCCGGAGGCCTTGGTGATGCCGCCCGCGTTCTTCTTGACGGCGTCCACGAGCACGCTGCGGAGCTCCTGCATGTTCTCGAAGGGAAGGTCCACTCCCCATCGCTGCGTGATATCGTTGATTTTCGGCATGGCCGTGGAGAGCATGTCCGGGAAAGCGGAAAGGCTCTGCCGCAGGAAATGCGCCAGCATCCAGCTCATCCCGGCTGCCACGACGAAGAACATCAGGACCGCCAATGACCGCGCCTTCAGGACCCCCATCCTCCGCGCGAAGAGGCGGTGCGCGAGGTCGAGGATGGAGTAGGCGAAGAGCCCGGCCAGGAGGGCCGGCCCCAGGTGAAAGCCGATGGCGATTGCGAACAGGACGGCGAAGAGGATGTAGGACGCCTTGCGGTGCGCGCTCATGAGGGCCACGATCAATGATAGCTGTTATTGAAGTCTTTTGGCCAGCATCAGGCCGTGCCTTCCTGCATGTAGTCGACTACGATGGTGATGATCTTCTTCACGGTATCGTTGCAGGACTTGAACTCGACACGGTCCAAGACATCGCCGCCGTACTTCCGCAGCAGATCGCTGATCAGCGCGTGGATGAAGGATTGGGTCGCCGCCTCCACGCCCTCGAAGTCCAGAACGATGTCTTCGTTCTTCTCCAAAGAAGGAATGAGCTCTTTCAGGCGCAGATCCCGCGCGATGTCCTTGTTTTCGGCGAAGGCGCCGGCATGAACGCGTATTTCAATGCGCTTCATGTGAAGCGGGGCCTCTTATAGCGTTCTTTCCTCCGTTCGCGGACAGCGGAGCTGTAGGTATCGCGGATGGCATCCAGGAGCAGCGAGAATTCCTCCGTTTGATCGAGCGTAATGTCCACGCCGACGACCGTTCCCTTCCAGGAGGGCATGTCCGCGCCGGCTGAATGACGGTCCGCGAAGGGATCGGCTTTCAGGCGTCTGCTTCTGGCGGGGCTTTTCTTGAGCAGCTTGTAGAAGCCGCTGCCGCTGTAGATGATGAAAAAATCCCGGTTGACGCTGGCGATGGATTTGATGAAGAACAGGCCCGCCCCCGCATTCTGTTCGGTCCCTCCCTCCTTGGGAGTCGTCCCGGTGATCCCGGGCATCAGGGCGAGGCGGATCGCTTCCAGGTCGGTGCCGGCGCGGTGAGCGCGGGTGATGGTTGCCTTGATTCCGCAGCCGGTGTCCGCGATGCCGATGCGGATGGAATTGCTTTTCTTATAGTACTGGGCGCAAAGGACAGCCCCGCTCGGAGCCTCCGCATGCTCCAGCACGTTCCTGACCAGCTCGCTGACGATGTATCCCAGCGTCTTCGCCTGTTCCGGCTCAAGATGAAGCAGCGGGATCATTTCGGTGATGAAGCGCGTCAGCTCCGCCGAAGCGCGTATCTGGGTCAAGGGGATGAAGCGGCCCGCCGGTTCATGTTCTTGGATGACCATGTCGGAGGAGATGTTGAGCATCTTCAATAGGCCCATCCGGACGAAGTAATGCACTGAGCGCGCCTCGAAGCGCTGGCATCGGATGCGATCGGGTTTTACGGCAAGGCCAAGGGCGGCGATCATCGACAGCGCTACGGGATGGACCGAGGTCCACTTGTCGTTGGCGGTGATCTCCAGGGCTTCCGGCGATGATGGGTCGAATCCGCGTATGAATGGATCGATATTTCCCAAAAATGCGCTGTTTGGGATGTGGATTCTCATGTACTGTAATTATACCGGGATTCCTGGTAGTTGTCAATATCCCGGGAATCCCGGCGTTTTGGCTAAAAAGAGGTGATTTTTCTCAAGAGCTTACGCATGAATCCCTTGAAAGATACTTTCCTCGACGAGATCCGAGTGCGTGCATGACATCCCCTTCGACTTCCTGGGCTGCCGGTACACGAGCGGACACTTCATCTTCCGCGCACCTCTCGAGCGATAACGGCAAGCCGGTCTGCGCGGGATGCCCAAGGCAATCTTCCTGCTGCCGGGACGGCGGCTCAAGGCGGCAGGTCGCGCTGTCCTTCGCGCGCCTGCCCTGGTGTCAAACACCGTTTATGTGTCGGCCGCGTCCCCGGGCATCCCTCTGCGCTCAAATCAGGCACTTCCAAGCCTCGCACAGTGTTCTGGTGCGGACCTGGATAGGGATTGAAAGCCGTAAAAGTTCCCTCAATGCTAAGATATGGCGTGCCCAAAGCATGAAGACCCCATCCCCCTTCCTCCCCATGACCCGCGCCGAGCTTGGCTCAGTTGAGCTCGACGTCCTCCTAGTCACAGGCGACGCCTACGTGGACCACCCTTCCTTTGGAGCCGCTCTGCTCGGCCGTTGGCTTAAGGCGCACGGCTATAGAGTCGGCGTCATAGCCCAGCCCCGCTGGGACAGCCCGGACGATATCCGCCGCCTGGGCCGCCCGCGCCTCTTCGCCGGAGTCAGCGCGGGGGCGCTGGACTCCATGCTCGCCCACTACACGGCTTTCCGCAAGAAGCGCCATGACGACGCCTATACGCCGGGAGGCTGCGCGGGGGCGAGGCCCAACCGGGCCTGCATCGTCTACGCGGGCCTCATCAAGCGCGCTTTCCCCGGAATGCCGGTCATCCTGGGCGGCATCGAAGCCTCCCTGCGCAGGGCCGCGCACTACGACTTCTGGACCGACGCCCTGAGGCGCTCGATCCTGCTCGACAGCAAGGCAGACCTGCTCGTATACGGCATGGGCGAGCGCGCCATTCTGGAGATCGCGGAGCGCCTGCGCAAAGGCAAGGACATCGAAGGAATCCCTGGGACAGCGTTCGTGCGCCGTGAGGATGACCCCCAAGCCGCGCGTCTGCCTTCTTTTGAAGAGATCCAAAGCCACCCCAAACTGCTGATGAAGGGGACCCTGGCCCTTGAGCGGCAGATGCTTAACGGCGGCTGGGCTTCCCAAAAGCATGCGGACAGGAACGTCATCTTCGCGCCTCCGGCGGAGCCTCTTGGGACACAGGAGTTGGATAAGCTCTATAGCCTTCCCTTCACCCGCCGGGCGCATCCTTCCTACAAGCAGAAGATCCCCGCGGTCGAGATGATCCAGTTCAGCCTCGCCTCGCACCGCGGCTGCGCTGGAGGCTGTTCCTTCTGCTCCCTCGCCCTGCACCAGGGCCGGCGCATCGCGTCGAGGAGCCGGCGCTCGATCGAAGAGGAAGCTCGCGCCTTGACCCGCCATCCGGACTGGAAGGGCTCCATCACGGATTTAGGGGGGCCGAGCGCCAACATGTGGGGAGCGAGCTGCGCCGTGGGCCCGGAGCAGTGCAGGCGCGCAAGCTGTCTGACGCCCTCCATCTGCCCCCATTTCCAGGACAGCCAGGATGCCCTGGCGGACATGTTGAGGTTCCTCAAGACCCTGCCCGGGGTCCGCCACGTCCGGGTGGCAAGCGGGGTCCGCCATGATTTGGCCCTGAGGAGCGGGAAATACCTCCGCGCCCTGATCGGCGAATTCACCGGCGGACAGCTCAAGCTCGCGCCCGAGCATTCCTGCGGCCGGGTCCTCAGGCTGATGCGCAAGCCAGGATTCAAGAGCTTTACGGAGTTCTTGGCCGTGTTCGAGAGAGAATCCAGCGCCAGGGGCAAGGAGCAGTACGTCGTGCCTTATCTTGTGAGCGCGTTCCCGGGCTGTACGGACAGCGACATGCGCGAGCTTTCCAAGTGGCTCAAGGCCCGAGGCTGGCGGCCCCAGCAGGCGCAGTGCTTCATCCCCACGCCGGGGACGGTCGCCTCGGCCATGTACCACGCCGGGATCGACCCGGATGGCCGTGCGATTGAGGTGGCGCGATCGGATGCCGAGCGCAACCGCCAGCACCGCATCCTGGTCGGCGGCTGAAACTTTTTCCAGGGTTTTGTGTTAAGAGAGTGAGAGTGGAAGACTTCGAAGCTTTCATCCGAGAGCACCAAGACATGGTCTACACGACTGCGCTGAGACTGCTGGGCAGGGAGGCCGAGGCCGAGGATGCGGCCCAGGAGGCGTTCCTCAAGGCTTTCGAGCGCCGCGCGCAGGTGCAGGGCATGGAGAACCCCGGCGGCTGGCTGCGCGCCGTGACCAAGAACCTCTGCCTCAACCACTTGGAGCGCCATCGAAAGCGCTGGCGCTCTTTCAGCGAATTGGAGGAGGAAACCCTTTCCGAGCCCGCATCAGCGCCGCGGTCCGAGTCCCTGGAGAGGGCCTTGCTCAAGCTCCCGGACGATCAGCGGGTCCCCCTGGTTCTTTTCCATTTCGACGACATGAGCTACGAGGACATCGCCTGCTCGCTCCGCGTTTCTCTCGCAAAGGTCAAGGCCGACATCTTCCGCGGCCGGGCGGCTCTGCGCCGCATCCTGGGGAAGGACTTCGCATGATGGAGAACGAAAGGGATTCCAAGCTCCACCGTGCCCTTAAAGCTCTGCCGGACCGGCGCGCGCCCAAGACCCTGCTTCCCCGGGTCATGAAGGCGGCCGCGGCCCGGGCGGAAGACTCGCGGCAACGCAGCGCCTGGTGGACCTGGCGTGCGCCGGCCAGGTGGGCCTATATGCTGGCGGTCGCTGGAGCGGGGGCGCTCTCTCTTAAGGCCGGCTTCGAGTTCTGCGCCGCGGGGTTGAGGATTTTGTCGGTGGTCCAGACTCTCGCCGGGGGCGTTTGGACCATCCTGGGCGCGTTCTGGAGCATGGGAGGGCCGGTGCTGCAGGGGCTTGCGCTTCTCATGGCCGCGGCATGCGCCGCGTTCGGCGCCGGGCTTGCGCGGCTTGCAATTGGGCCGGCATACGAGGAAACAAAACAATGAAACGGATCATCGCTGTGGCGTTGGGCTCGGTCATCCTGCCCCTTGCTCTTGCGGGCGCCTGGGCCGGCGTGGACGTGGAAATGGAGGAGAAGGATGAGGGGCGGCCGTCCAACCTCGTCTCCATCGGCGGCAGCGCCCAGCTCGAGGAAGGCAGGACCGTGGCCGACATGGTCGTCATCGGCGGCTCGGCCGTGGCGCGGGGGACCGTTGAAGGCGACATGGTCGTCATCGGGGGCACGGCGGACGTGGACTGCCCCGTGGGCAAGGATCTCGTCGTGCTGGGCTCGGCGCGCCTCGGGCCCAAAGCCGTGATCGGCAAGGACCTCGTGGTGATCGGCGGGGACCTCGACGCGGACCCCCTGGCCGTGGTGAAGAAGGATAAGACCGTGATCTCGGCCGGCGTCGCGAGGCGGCCGCTCTTCGGGCTCTGGGGCTGGGTCCGTGAAGGGCTCTTCAAGGCCCGGCCCGTGGCCCCCCTGCTCTGGTGGACATGGGCGCTCGGCCTGCTCTTCGGACTGCTCTACGTCTTGATCGCGGCCGGGGCGCCGGCCGTGGTCGAGCCCTGCGCCGAGGCCCTCGCCCAAAGGCCGCTGACCGCGCTCCTGGCCGGAGTCCTGGGCCTCTCGGGGCTCGCGCCCTTCGCCTTCCTGCTCGTGGTATCGATCATCGGGGTCGCGGCGATCCCGCTCCTGTTCTTCGCGGCCCTCGCCACCATCCTGGTCGGCAAAGCCGCGGTCTGCTTTTTCATTGGAAAGAATCTCGCCAGGATGGGCAGGGCCCCGGCGCTGGAGCGGCCGGCGCTTGCGGCCGCGGCTGGGGCCGCGGCGCTCCTCGCCCTCTTGATGGGTCCCATTGCGGGCTTTGGGGTCTGGGCCCTGACCACGATCTTCGGCTTCGGCGCGGCGCTCCTGGCCGGGGTGGACGCGCTCAAGGCGGAGAGGGCCTTGGCCGAGGCGCCCGCTCCTGCGGCGCCGCAGGCGGCCGAGGCGTCTGCGGAAGCGGCCTTGCCGCGCGCCGGATTCTGGCTGCGCCTGGCCGCGATCGTCCTCGACGGCTTCGCCTTCCTCGTGCTCGGCGCCGTGACCCACCTCATCGCATTGGGGCTGGGCGGCTGGGCCGTCTACCAGGTCGGGATGTGGGCTTGGAAGGGCACGACGCTCGGGGGCATGATCGTCGGGATCAAGGGCCTGCGCTTGGACGGCCGGCCCATGGACGTCCCGGTCGCGCTGGTGCGTCACCTGGCGAGCTACCTCTCGGCCCTGCCCATGTTCTTGGGCTTCTTCTGGGCCGGCTGGGACCCCGAGAAGCAGGCTTGGCACGACAAGATCGCGGGCACCATCGTGGTGCGCGTCCCGAACAACCAAACGTCGTCCTGAACATCCAAACGGCGTAGGTTCAGGCCCAGCCGCTCTGAGGTCTCGGACCCCGCTACTTCATCCGGATGGCGAGCGCCTCCATCTCGTCGATCGTTTCGTCCATCAGGCGGGCCGCGGCCTTGAGCGCGTCGGTCTTGGAGAGGTCCACCCCGGCTTCCTTGAGTGTCTCCACCGGAGCCGCTTCGCGCGGCTTCTCCAGCATCGCGAGGTAGCCCTCGCGCGAGCGCAGGTCCCCGGCCGCGATCTTCTCGGAGATGGCGATCGAGCTCGCCAGGGCGCACGCGTAGCTGAAGACGTAGTGCTTCCAGTAGAAGTGCGGGATGTACGCCCACTCGACCCCGTCGTTCTCCCCCAGCGTGAAGTCCGAGCCGTAGTAGAGCCGGACCAAATCAGCGTAGGTCTTGTCCAGCAACTCGGCCGTGATCGGGGTCCCCGCCTCGGCGAAGGCATGGAGCTTGAGCTCGAACTCGCTGAACAGGGCCTGCCGGTAGATGGTGGTCCGGATCCTGTCGAGCATGTCCCCGAGCAGGTAGAGCCGGGTCTTTGGGTCGCCCTCGTATTTCTTGAGGTTGCGCTTTGAGAGGAGCACCTCGTTGAGGGTCGAAGCGATCTCGGCGGTGAGCGAGGAGTAGCCGAAGTCCGCCTCGGGCTGGGCCTTCATGTTGAGGAGGCTGTGCATGGCGTGTCCCAGCTCGTGGGCCGCGGTCGAGGCGTCGTCGAGATCGTCCATGTAGTTGAGCAGCACGACGGGGGGAAAGCCCCAGATGGATTGCGAGAATGCCCCGCTCTCCTTGCCCTTGCTGGGGTAGACGTCCGCCATGCGGCGGCCGAGCATCTCGGGCCCGAAGAGCGCGGCGACGTAGCCCTCTCCGAGGGGCTTGAGGGCTTGGCGCAGGTCCTTGAGGCCTTCCTCGTAGGGCACCTCGGTCTGCGCCGAGGGGACGAGCGGCGGGTAGAGGTCGTAGATATGGATCTCCTTGAGCCCCAGGAGCTTCTTGCGCAGCCCGACGTAGCGATGGAGGGGGCCGAGGTTCTCATGGACAGCTGCGACCAGGTTCTCGGCCACGGAGGCCGGGATGTTCTGGCGGTCGAGGTAGGCGTCCACGGAGCGCGCGTAGCCGCGGGCGCGGGCCATGAACACGTCCCGTTTCGCCTCCGCGGCCAGAGTCGCGGCCAGGATGTTCTCGTACTTCTTGAGCGCGCCGAAGAAGGATTCCACGGTCTCCCGGCGGACCCGGGGGTCCTTCGAGGCGCGGTATTTGGAGTAGTTCGCGAGGGTGAGCTGAACTTCTTTGCCGTCCTCGTCCTTGATCTTGGGAAGCTGGATGTCCTTGGTGGCGGCCTTGAAGACGAGCTCCACGTCTGAGGGGATCTCGTTGAGGTCGGTCTCGGACCACAGGTGCTCGCCGGCGAGGCTCAAGACCCGCTCGGCCTCCTCGCCGAGCAGGCGGCTGCGCCTGCGGCGGAGGTCCTCCACGTAGCCGCGGTAGGGCGCGAGAGAGGGGTCCTCCAGGATGGCCTTGGCGGCCGCGTCGTCTAAGCGCAGGAGCTCCTGGCGGATGAAGGAGGTGCTCGATCGGAAGTCGTTTCCGAGCGCGAGCGAGCGCTGGAGCATCTCCTGGCGCTTGGCGTCGTCCTGGTCCTCAACGGACCTCAGATTCGCGTACGCGGCCGCGCGGTC
Organism: Elusimicrobiota bacterium; assembly: GCA_016212885.1. Taxonomy (GTDB): domain Bacteria; phylum Elusimicrobiota; class Elusimicrobia; order UBA1565; family UBA1565; genus UBA9639. Next base: position 21,035 of record JACRDO010000015.1, read on the forward strand.
AACCGCCCTCCGTGCGGCGAAATAGTCCTCGAGGCAGGACTTGACCGCCGGAGCGCCGTCAAGCTTCCCCTTATGGGAGAGGATCGCCGTTGTCTTGGCCCGGGCGGCTGCGAAAGCCTCCTCCCAGGAAGCGTCGTCTTTGAACAGGGGAGAGAGGTCCCAGCGGTACTGCTCAGGCACGGAGGCCCGCGGCGCATTCGCGTCCGGCTTGTAGGCGGAGGTTGCGGGAACCGCCAAAAGGATGAGCGCTGCGGCTAGGAATGCGAAAGTCTTTCTCATGACAAATCTCCTTCCACTGTTTCTCGATTCATGATACCATGCTGAAGCGGAAGACGCCATGCGGTTCCTGGAAGCCTGCCGTAGGCGGAGGACGGACGCGACGCCGGTGTGGTTCATGCGCCAGGCCGGGCGCTACATGCCGGAGTATCGGCGCCTGCGCGAGAAGTACGGCCTGCTCGAGCTCTGCGAGAGGCCCGCTCTCGCGGCGGAGGCCGCTCTGCAGCCGGTGCGCGCCTTCGAGGTGGACGCCGCCATCGTCTTCGCCGACATCCTCCTGCCGGTCCGCCCCATGGGCGTGGGCCTGAGGTTCGCGCAGGGCGAGGGCCCGGCGCTCTCGCCGCCCGTCCGGACGGACAAAGACGTGAAAGCCCTGCGCGTCTTCGATCCGCAGGAGGACTTGGGCTTCGTGCTCGAGGCCGTGCGCCTCCTGCGGAAGGAGCTTGACGGCAAGGTCCCGGTCATCGGCTTCGCAGGGGCTCCGTTTACGGTGGCCGCTTATCTGATCGAGGGCCGGCCGTCTCGCGACTTCCGCCGCACCAAGATGATGATGCGCGGCGCCCCGGCGCTCTGGGACAGGCTGATGTCGAAGCTCGCGAAGGTCACGTCGGATTATCTGAAAGGGCAGATACGGGCCGGCGCTCAGGCGGTCCAGCTCTTCGAGAGCTGGGCGGGCGCCCTCACCCGGCAGGAGTATGTCCGCCACGCCGCGCCTTATTCGCGCGAAGTTTTGGGCGCCCTCTCGGGGATGGGTGTCCCCGTCCTCCACTTCGGCGCCGGGACAGCGCCGTTCCTGGAGGATTTCCGCGACGCGGACGGCGACGTCGTCGGCGTGGATGAGAAGATCCCGCTGGACGAGGCCTGGCGGCGCATCGGCTACGGCCGGGCCATCCAGGGGAACCTCGCGCCGCAGAGGATGCTCCTCGGCCGGCCTCAGCTCAAGAAGGCCGTCGTCGATATCCTCCGGCGCGCCGAGGGGCGGCCCGGCCATATCTTCAACCTGGGGCACGGCATCCTGCCCGAGACCCCCGCGGACAACGTGCGGGCCGTCGCGGAATGGGTCCACGAGAGGAGTTCCTGATGGCGAATTCTCCTTCCAAGGCGGCGGCCCTTCTGATGGCTCACGGGGCGCCGAAGGACATGGAAGACGTCCCCGCGTTCCTGGCGAGGATCTACGGCGGCCGTCCCGCTACGGAGTCCGCCCTGCGGGAGGCGGCGGAGCGCTACGAGCGTATCGGCGGGCGTTCGCCCCTCATGGGCGTCCTGACCGCGGTGGCCGGGGAGCTGGAAAAGGCGCTCTTCGGCGGCGGCTTCGGCGTCAAGGTCTACCTGGGCATGAGGTACTCCGAGCCGAGCATCGAGGCGGCCGTCTCGCAGATGCTTGAAAACGGACACACTTCCGCGCTGGCTCTGCCGCTCTCGCCGTACCAATCCAGCATGACCGACGAGGCCTATCTCGAAAGGGCCCGGGCAGCCGTCAGCGCGAAGGGGGCGAGCCTGGCGCTGTTCTCGCCTCCTCCCTGGAACGCCCACCCGATGCTCGTCGGGGCCTTCTCGGAGAGGCTCAGGGAGTCCTTCGAGCAGGTCCCGGCGCCTCTGAAAGGGAAGACCTTGACCCTGTTCACGGGCCACAGCCTGCCCCAGAGCGTCGTAGATGACGGTGATCCGTATGCCGAGCAGCTGAGCCTGAGCGCGGCCGCGGTGGCTCAAGAGGCGGGTGTCCGGGAGTTCATGATGGCGTATCAAAGCGTCCCCGCGAGCGCCGAGGGCAAATGGCTGGGGCCGGATGCTGGCGAAATACTCGAGATGGCCGCCAAAGGCGGGATCAAGGCGGTGCTCATGCACCCCATCGGTTTCCTCATCGACTGCCTGGAGACCCTCTACGAAGACGATATCCGCTACCGGGCTCAGGCCGAAAGCCGGGGGATGGCCTTCGTGCGTGTTCCGGCCCTCAACGACGACCCGCTCTTCGTCTGCGCCCTCGCCGCCATCATCCGGTCCGCTTTCGCCCCGCTATCCTAGAATGAGGTACTGTCATGGCTGAGAAGAGCGCGTTCTATGAATCGGTGAAAAGAGAAGTCGTGGCCAAACTCCGGCACGACCCCGAAGCCCACATCAAGGCGGGGCCCCTCGTCCTAGGGCTCATCTGCTCCGAGCTGCGCAGGCCCGGCGCGACGACCAAGCTGGTGCTCGAGGATGGCTGCTACGGCGCCATGAGCGGGCTCGTGCTCATCGACAAGGACGTCATCGCGGGCGCGGTGGAGGTCCTCAAGGCCGTGGTCCAAGTGGTGCAGGAGCGCAGCGGGGACCCCATGAAGACGATGGGCTACGCCTTGGACGGCATCGCAAGGATCGCTTCGGCGGTCCCGCCCGACAAGATCGCCGAGATGAGCAGCCAGATCGAGGCCACGTTCATGGGAGCGGGCCAGGAGTTCAGCGACCGCGCCGCCAAGTACCGTTAGTGCTCTAGTGTAGTGTCCCATTATTCCCTTGACTTCTGGAGGCCCGAGATTGAGGAAAGCGCTAGGCGCGAGGAACGAGGATAGCTTGAGCTATCTGCGACGAGCAACGACGCGATTTCCCGATATCGGGCCTCCCGCCATTGGAGGAAAGATGACGCTTTTATCGACACTTTCCCCTCATAGGCGGGCCGCGCGCTTTCGGGCTGCGCCTTTGCGCCGCTCGTCCCAAACATCCAAAGTCTGTTGGTTTGGGACGTCCCGAACCTACGCCGTTTGGATGTTCGGGACGGCTTACAGGCCTTCAGGCCTGCTCGCCTCGCGTCGCTTCGGCTCGCTCCA
>JACRDO010000129.1 GCA_016212885.1 Elusimicrobiota bacterium
CGCGGCTTATCGGCGCCGGTCGTGCGCCTTGGAGCGCGCGACTTCGGGGAGTCCGGGACCGCCGAGGAGCTCTACGAGAAGCGCGGCATCTCCCGCGCGCACATCGCGGAGGCGTGCCTGCGAAACCTTTCCCCGTGAAGCGGCTCTCCGCCCTCCTGCTCCTCTGCGCCTGCGCCTCGGACGCCTGCGCCCAATCCACGCCGGGCTACCTCCCGCTCTTCGACAAGGGCATGGTCTGCGTGGGGCTCCAGTTCGGCCCCAGCCGGCCCACCTCCACCCACGGGTTCAATAAGACCGTCAGCGGGGGCATCGGACTCGACCTCCAGAGCTTCTACTACCCTTCGGACTGGATCGCGATCGGCGTGCTGCTGGACTACATATCCTTCGGCTCGAAGAAATGGGAGTCGTACGCCGTGGACCTGGGGGCCTCTCCGTCGGGCCCCGGCTTGGTGGAGATGCAGTCGTCGTCGAAGGGCATGGCGTTCGCGCTGCTGACCCGCCTCAACCTCCTGCAGGAGCGCTCCTGGACCCCGTACATCGTCGGCGGGATCGGCCGGCATACGCTCTCCACCAGCGCGAGCGCCGCGACCCAGGGATATACCTTCTGCGATGATTCGGGGTCGTGCGGCTCCTCGAAGAGCGGGGGCTCCAAGGGGACAATGCTCATCGGCGGCGCGGGGGTGGAATTCTTCGTCATCCGGGGATTGAGCCTTTCCGGAGAGGTCCGCTTCCGCCAATTCCGGATCGAGGGGGGGGACGCTCTCGGAAGGCCGTCCGTAGAATCGCTCAGCTACCTGATCGGCATAACGACGTGGTTCAACTACAAGCGATAGAATTGAGGTATCATATATCGGAATGACCCGGATAATGGGAAAAAGCCAGGCGTCCCGGCTGAAGGCCCTGCGCGCGCGGCTCTTCAAAGAGCGCGCGGAGAACCGGCGCAGGAACGACCTCTTCGACAAGGCCATCCGCACCAACGATCTGCGGGAAGTCGGCGCGGAGATGTACCGCTACTTCTACAGCGTCTTCAGCGTGGACCGGGGCGACATCACCATCCTGACCGACTACGACGAGCGCGAATTCTACGACCTGATCGGCTGGACCCCGCGAGACCCCCTGCCGCCCGGCGCGCAGTACTTCAACTGGGCGCAGAAGCACTGCGGGTATCTGAGGGGCTTGATCGAGGAGCAGATTTTCATCGGCTACCGCCCCGAAGAGGAGCGGGCCATCCGGGATTCGCTCCTGCTCGAGCAGAGCATGCTGGAATGCATGGTGGCCAAGCGGCCCCGCATCGTCAACGACGTCTTCACCGAGCTCTCGGAGAAGGAGGTCGAGGAAGCCCGCAGGCAGAGGACCGAATCCTGGATGAACTGGACCCTCCTCAACCCCGAAAGCTCCAAGCTGCTCGCGAAGCTGCACATGTCCTTCCATAAGGCCAGGCGCCTGACGCTCCAGGGCCTCGCGAAGCAGATGAACCCGTTCGAGAACCTCCTCCGCTACCGCATCCTGCACACTCGCGATTTCAGGAGGGTCAAGTACCTCTCGGAGAGGGACGCGCTCACCGGCCTCTTCCTTCGCCCGGTGCTCGCCAAACGGTGGGAAAGGCTCACGGAGAACCCCAGGCGGAGCCGCAAGAAAACCGTGGTCAGCCTCGGCATGCTGGACCTAGACCTCTTCAAGCGCTTCAACGACAACTACGGGCACGATGTCGGAGACAAGGTCTTAAGGCGCTTCGCCCAAGCGGTGCAGGAGACCCTGCGCGGCACGGACGTGGTCGGGCGCTACGGCGGGGAGGAATTCGTCGCCTTGTTCCCCGGCGCCTCGTCGGAACAGGCCCTATCCATCCTCAAGCGCATCTACGCCCGCATCAAGGACATGAATTTCCTGCCTCCGACCGCGTGGGCGGCCGGCGGGCATCCGGAGCCGCTGCGCTTCAGCGCGGGCATCTGCACCCTGACCCTGCGGGGCAAGTCCGGCCGGAAGACCTTCGACGAGGCGATCAAGGCCGCGGACGACCTGCTCCTCCACTGCAAGCAGTCCGGCAGGAACTGCTGCGCGTACTGGGACCGCTTGGGGGCGGTCCGCAAGCACCGGTTCGATTGAGATGGCGCGCACGGGCACTTCACTTGGTCCAGCCCTCCGCCGAGAAGGCGCCTTGGATGTGCCTCACTTCCCCGCCCTGGAAGGCCACGACGTCGAAGCGCACCGGGTTTTCCCGGCCCCGCCGCTGAAGATACGCGAGCGCGGCTTTGGCGATGCGGCCCTGCTTGCGGCGGTCCACCGCGGACTCCGCGGGACCGAAGGAGAAGGAGGACCGGGCTTTGACCTCCACGAACACCACGGTCTTGCCGTCCTGCGCGATGATGTCCACTTCGCCCAAAGGGGTCCGCCAGCTCCGCTCAAGGATCCTGTAGCCCTTCCCGGCCAGATAGGCTTCAGCCTTTCTCTCCGCGGCCTTGCCGAGCTCCATGCGCTCCTCACTCATGAGCGAGGACAGGACCGAAGCTGCGGCGATGCTCTACGGATGGGCCCAGGAGCCTGAGCGCTGAAAGGTGCTCCGCAGTGCCGTACCCTTTGTGCTTGCCGAAGCCGTAGCCCGGATGCCGCCTGTCCAGCACCGCCATCCAGCGGTCGCGCACGACCTTGGCCACGATGCTGGCGGAGGCGATGGAGAGCGAGAGCGCGTCGCCGTTGACGACCGTGCGCTGAGGGAGCTTCAGATCCGGGACCTCCTGGTTGCCGTCCACCAGAACCCAGGTACCCGGGCTTCCATCAAGCCCAAGCCGCCCGACGGCCCGCCGCATGGCCAAAAGGGTCGCGTTCAGGATGTTCAGCTCGTCGATCTCCCTGGGGAGGGCCCAGCCGACGCCGACCCCCAGCGCGCAGGCCTTGATGCGGGGGAAGAGCTTCTCCCTGCTCTTGGGCGTCAGCTTCTTTGAATCCCGGACCCCGGCGAGCTCCGGCAGTCCGCGCCGCGCAAGGACGACCGCAGCGGCCGCGACCGGGCCCGCCAAGGGCCCGCGGCCGGCCTCATCGATGCCGACAAGACGAAAGGCGCCCAAGAGGCGCCTCATGTCCTCGTCGAAAGACTCGAGAGGGTTGTTGCCGTTCAAGCCGGCGCCGCGGTCTTCGGCGGCGGGGGAACGGAAGGATCCGCCTGGGGCGCCTGGGCCGCGGGCTCAGCGGAAGCGGCCTCCTCGGCTGTGCGCGTGTCTTCGCTCAGACGAGCGGCCTTGCCGCTGAGCTTGCGCAGGTAGAAGAGCCGCGCCCGCCGGGCCTTGCCGGACCGGGACATCTCGATCTTCTGGACGCGCGGAGAGAGGAGCGGGAAAGTCCGCTCGACCCCGACGCCGAAGGAGATTTTGCGGACCGTGAACGACTCGCCGGCTCCGACGCCTCGGCGCTTGATGACGACTCCCTCGAACACCTGCACGCGCTCGCTCTCGCCCTCGACGACCTTCAGGTGGACGCGCACGGTGTCGCCGGGCCGGAAATCCGGGACGCTTCTCTTCTGCGGCTCTGGGATCTTCATGGATGGCATATCACGGCCTCGTTCTTGTCGGATATTTGAAACTGAATCTTTATTTTACCTAAAAATAGAGCCGTCGAGAAGCAGATCCGGCCGCTTGCGCCGGGTGGACTTCAATGCGGCCTTCCGGCGCCAGGCCTCGATGCGCGCATGGTCCCCGCTCAAGAGGACTTCCGGAACGCCGCGGCCGCGCCAGAGGGCGGGCCTCGTGTATTGGGGATAGTCCAGGACCCCATCCGAGAAGGACTCGCGTTCGGCCGCGCCCGGCTTGACGAGCACCCCGGGAAGCAGCCTCGCCACGGCGTCCACGACCGCCATCGCCGGGATTTCGCCTCCGCTCAGCACGAAGTCCCCGATCGAGAGCTCCATATCCACGAAGTCGAGGATCCTCTCATCGACGCCTTCGTAATGGCCGCAGAGGAGGACGATATGCCGCTCCCTGGCCAGGGAGGCCGCCAACTCCTGGTCGAAGCGGCGGCCCTGCGGGGAAAGGAGGATGACCTTGGAGCCTCTGCGGCGCCCAAGGGGGCGCCGTCCTCGCAGGCGCGATTTGTCTTCCTCTCGCCGAAGAGGGCGGCGCGCCTTGCGCAGAGCCTGGTAGAGCGGCTCCGCCATCAGGAGCATGCCCGCGCCGCCGCCGTAAGGGCGGTCGTCGACCGTTTTGTGCCGGCCCAAAGCGAAATCCCGCGGATTGATGAAGCCGACCGAAAGGATGCCTCGGTCCTGGGCGCGCTTGAGGATGCTCTCCGAGAGCGCGCCGCTGAACATCCCGGGGAACAGCGTGACGATGTCGGCCCGGAAGGCGGCGCGACGCCGCTTCCTCACTCCACGTCGAGGACGACTGTCCGGTTCGCCTTTGCGGCGGCGACGCTCACGATGGCGCGGATGGCCTTGATCACCTTCCCCTGCTTGCCGATGATCTTCCCTTTGTCCTCTTCGGCCACCTTCAAAGTCAGGCGGGTGACGGCGCCGTCCTCGCTGGCCGTCACGTCGACCTTGTCCGGCTGGTCCACGAGATGGCGCGCGATATGGATCGCAAGCTCCTTCATGACTTCGCTCCCGCGGGCTGCTCCTGCCTGGCGTGCTTCTCCAGGCTTTTGAGCAGCGCGGCCGCGGTTTCGCTGGCGCGGGCTCCGTTCTTCATCCAGTAGCCGACCCGCTCCAGCTTGACCTGGAGCTTGTCCTTGATCTTCGCCCCGCGCGGATCGTACGAGCCGAGGACCTCGATGGGCTTGCCGTGCTGCCCCCGGCCCTTCTCGATGGCCACCAGGCGGTAATAGGCTTGGTGGGGCTTCCCGACCCTCTGCAGTCTGATGCTGACGGCCATGTAGGACCTCCTGATGAACAACGAATCCGTACCAAACATCCAGAATTCGTAGGTTTGGTACGTCTACATAGTACGTTTTTCAAAAGCCGATTGCGCGGCCTTTCGGATCGCGCGCATCGCGGCGACAGGGTCCTTGGCGCCGAACACGCCGCTGCCGGCGACGAGGCTGTCGGCGCCGGCCCCTGCGGCCAAGGCCCCGGTATGGACATAAATGCCGCCGTCCACCTGGAGCCAGACCCTCCGGCCCGAGGCATCGATGGCTTTGCGGACCGCGCGAATCTTGCGCAGCATGGCCGGCAGGAACGCCTGAGCGCCGAAGCCCGGCTCGACCGTCATGATGAGCGCCAGATCGATGTCCGGCAGAAAAGGGATCAGCTTCGAGGCGGGGGTGGCCGGCTTGACGGCGAGCCCGACGCCCACACCCATCCCGCGCAGCCTCCTGAGAAGGGGGCGGGGCCGCGGACAGGCTTCCAGGTGGAAGATGACCCAGTCGGCCCCGGCCTCGGCGAACGCGGGGCCGTACTTCTCAGGGTCATCGACCATGAGATGCGCGTCGAGCAGCAGGCCGCCGCGGCGCCGCAAGGCCTTGAGCACCGCGGGCCCGTAGGTCAAGTTGGGCACAAAATGTCCGTCCATGACGTCGAGAGAGATCCACCGGGCCCCTCCGGAGGCGAGGGCCGCGGCGTCGCGCCGCAGGGCTCCGGGGTCAGCGGAAAGCAGGGAGGGCACCACGGCGACCCGGCCTTCGGGCCTCGGCCGCACCAAACATCCGAAATCCGTAGGTTTGGTACGGCCCAAACCAACGCCGTTTGGTTGTTTGGGCCGCACCAAACATCCGAAATCCGTAGGTTTGGGCCGCTTCACAGATTGCGCTCCTCGACGAGCGTGCCGTTGAGGAAGATCTTTACGCGTGCGCGCTTGGCCGCGGACACCGACAGATCGATCTTCGAGCCCGGCGCGCGAAGGCCGTTGAAGAGCTCCCGTTCGCCCTTCTGGTCCACGAGCACGATCCTGACCAGGCTCTCGGAAGCCCCCTGCGGCACCTGGTAGTGGAAAGCCGCGGCGGACGGCTCCGGGCGGCCTCCGGCCCGCGCGCTGATCGTCAGAGCGACCTTGGCGGAATCCGAGACCACGGCGTCCGCCTGCGGCTGCTGCTCGAGCACTGTCCCGTACGGGAAAAGGGAGTCCGGGTCGTTGACCAGGTCGATCTCGACCCCGTGCTTGGCGGCCCACTCTTTCGCCTCGGCGATGTTCTTGCGCAGGAACTCCGGCATGAGGACCACGCCTTCCGGCGGAGGCCCTCCGGAAACGACCACGTTGACGAGCGCGTTTTTCTCGACGCTCGACTCCGCCTTGGGATCCTGCGAGAGGACGAGGCCCTTGTCGAGCCGAAGGGAGTAGGAGTCCGCCACCTCCCCCAAAGCCAGCTGGCTCTGGCGCAGGAGGATCTCCGCGTTGCGCAGGGGGAGCCCCGAGAGCGACGGGGTGAACACCGTTTCGCCGCCCTGGCTGACGACGACCCGGATCGTTTTCCCCTCGCGCACTTTCGTGCCCCCGGGCGGCCGCTGGCGGAGAATGGAGCCGATCGGGATGCTGCCGTTGAACTCTTCGCCCTCCATCATAAGCGGCAGGTTCAGCGGGGCCAGCATGCTCAGCGCCCCTGCGATGGATTTGTTCCGCAGATCCGGCGCCACCTGCTCCTTGCGGTTGTGCACGGCTCCCTCCAATCCATAGCGGAAAGCGGCGAAGGCCAGCACGCAAAGGAAAACGGCGGCCAGCAGGTACTCGATGCCGTAGATTCTGTTCGATTTCAAGGGACCGTCTCCAAACGGCCGCCCGGTTTCATCCGCAGGCCGTTGAGGAAATCCGCCGCGGACACAGGCTTTTTCCCTTCAGGTTGGACTTGGCGTAGCCAGAGCCGGCCGGAGCGCAATCCTATCAAAATCCCGCGGCCGCCTTCAACGCGCAGCACCAGGCCTTTCTGGTCCGGGAGCCCGCCTCCCTCCTCGAGCGCGGTCTTCAAGACGGCCACGCGCAGGGGGCTCTCCCGTCCGGGCGCCTTGAGCCTCAGATACGGCTTCGGGCCGCCCTGCAGGGCGCGCACCCGGTTGTGGAGCTCCGCGGCCGAAAGATCGAAATCGAGCTCAGCGAGGCTCATGTCCGGCTTGGGCGCCCGGGTCGGCTCGCCGGACTGCGGCTCCCGGCGGATGCGGCCCTCGGAGATGTCCCGGAGGGCCGAGCCCAGCTCCGCGACGCCCAATCCCACGAGGCGGGCCGTCAGCGAAGGAGCGTCTTCCTCCTGAGGGACATCCAGAGCCGCCTTGCGCTGGATGGGGCCCGTGTCGAGGCCGTCGTCGATCCAAAAGAGCGTCACCCCTGCGCGGCCTTCGCCGCGCAGGAGGGTCCATGCCACGGGAGCGGCGCCCCGCCAATGCGGCAGGAGGGAGAAATGCACGTTCAGGAAGCCGTGCTTGGTCGAGGAGAGGGTGCTGGGCTTCAGGATGCGGCCGTAGGCCACGACGACAGCCATGTCCGCGGCGAACGCCTTCAGCTCCTGGTCCGCTTCCTGCGGGTCTAAGGGCTGGAGGACACCCAGCCCCAGGCGCGGCGCCGCGGACTTCACCGGAGGGGGGCCTAGCCTCAGCCCGCGGCCTGAAGGCCTGTCGGGCCGGGTGATGACCGCCGCGACCTCATGGCCGCGGGCGCATTCCTCAAGGAACGGGACCGCCTCCTCAGGGGAGCCGAAGAACAGCAGCCTCATGTCCAGGTCTTCTTGAGGTCTTTGAGGAGGGCGGCGACCTTCAGGCGCCGGACCATGTCGAGTCGGTCGATGAAGAGCTTGCCGTCGAGATGGTCCACTTCATGCTCGAGGGCCCGGGCGAGGAGCCCCTCTGCGGTCCGCTCCCACGGCTCGCCGCGCTCGTCGAAGGCTTTTACCCGCACGATCGAATGGCGCTTGAGCTTGACGTAGACGCCCGGCAGCGACAAGCAGCCTTCTTCCTGGACCACCGCGCCTTCGCGGCTGACGATCTCGGGGTTGATCAGCACCAGGCGCTCGGACTTGCCCTCCGGCTTGACGTCGATGACGGCCAGCCTCAGCGCAAGCCCGACCTGAGGGGCCGCCAGGCCCACCCCCTTGGCCGCGTACATCGTGCTCCACATGTCGCGAAGCAGGCGGGGCAGGTCTTTCTTTAGGGCGCCGAAATCCACGGGCTGGGCCGCTTTCTTCAGGATGGGCTCCCCTTGCTTCGTGATGCGCAGGACCATTCAAACCGACTCGCGGCCGTCGATGAATGCGATGACCTCGCCGGGGGTCTTCTTCCCAACGAGCTCGTCGATAAAGGACGGCTGGAAGAGCGCCGAGATGCCGCGCAGGAGGTAGAGGTGCTGCTGGAAAACCTCCTGGCGGTTGGGGGAGAAGAAAACGCAGATGGCCCGGATGGCCGTGTCCGGCTGTTTCGGGTCAGTCATCCCCTCGGGCAGGAGTCCCAGGATGACCGCGAAGGAGTTGATCCCGTCCATGCGGGCGTGCGGGATGGAAAGCCCGGTGTCGAGGGTGGTGCTCATGCCCTGCTCGCGCTCAAAGACCTTGTCCATGAAGCGCTTGGGGTCGCCAAGCCGCTTCTTCCTGCAGAGCCGCTCGATGAGCAGCTCGATGAGCTGCTCTTTCGTCTTGCCGGCCGGCAGCCAAAGCACAAGGTCCTCCGTCAAGAGCTTCCCGAACCGGACGCTGTTGGAGAGTCCTACGGGCGCGTTGGAGGGTGCTTGGGATGGGCCGGACGGCGAGACGGGCTTGCCGCCCTTTTTCCGGAACCAGCCGAGAGTCATTAATTTATCTCATTAATGATATCAAAGATTGAAACAGCCTGTCAATCGTCAGTTTTTTCAGCGGCTGACTTTGATTTATACTGAAAAATTCAATAAAATCAGCCTATGAGGCCCTTATCCGGGCAAACCGTCCTGGTCACTCGGCCTAAGAATCAAGGCTTGGAGCTGGCCGAGCGCCTAAGGCGCCTTGGGGCAAAGGTCATCCGCATTCCGCTGATCCGGACAGCCCCGCCTCCAGATTGGAGACCCTTGGATAAAGCCCTGCAGGAATTGAAGAGCTTCTACATCATCGTCTTCACGAGCGCCAACGGCGTGGAATGGTTCTTCCGGAGAGCAAAACTTGTCCTGGGAGAAACGCCATCGGCCCCACCGCGCCTCTACGCCATCGGCCCGGCCACTGCCAAGGCCCTGCGTTGCCGCGGCTGGCGGGCCGCGGCTCTCTCGGAAGCCTTCGAGGGGGAAGCCGTAGCCCGCCGTATGAGCCGGGTCAGCGGCCGGCGAATACTCATCCCCCGGGCCCTCGCGGCCCGGGAGATCCTCCCGAAACTGCTCCGGAAAGCCGGGGCCCGGGTCCTGGCGGTTCCGGCTTATCAGACGGTTCCGGATTCAGCGGGCCGAAAGCTTCTGCGCCGCGTCGCGGCGCAGGGCCGCGCGGATTGGGTGACTTTCGCCTCGGCATCGAGCGTAGGCGCTTTTTTCGCCGCTTTAGGGGCGAAGAAAGCCCGCAGGCTCCTGCGCAAAGCCCGCGCCGCTTCCATAGGGCCGCTCACCTCCGCGGCCCTGCGCCGCCGCGGGGTCGAACCCGCGGCAGAGGCGGCCCGGTTCACCGCAGAGGGGCTGGCGCAAGCCCTGGCGCCTCCCATCCAAGCCCTGCGGGCCGCGCTGGCGAAAGCCCTGCGCGAAGCGGGCCGCGTGCTGATGGCGCGCTTCGGCAAGACCCACATCCGCTACAAGGGCCCAGCCAACCTGGTGACGGAAGCCGATCACGCCGGCGAACAGAGTATCCTCGACGTCATCCTCTCGCGGTTCCCGGGCCATGGCTTCATGAGCGAGGAGCGCGAGCCCCGCTCGACCGGCTCCGAATTCACGTGGGTCATCGACCCCTTGGACGGCACGACGAACTACGCCCACGCCTTCCCGGTCTTCTGCGTCTCCATCGCCCTGCTCCGCCGCGGCGAGCCCCTGCTCGGCGGGATTCTGGATCCGTACCGCGGGGAGCTGTTCCTCGCCGAGCGCGGACAGGGAGCCTGGCTCAACGGCAGGCGCATGCGCGTCTCGCGCGTCCGCTCCGTTTCGCGGTCACTGCTCTTGACCGGCTTCGCATACGACCGGGCCGCGCGCGCCGACTACCTCATCCGCTTCTATAAGGAATTCATGCGGCGCTGCCACGACGTGCGCCGTTCCGGCTCGGCCGCGCTCGACCTGGCCTGGACCGCGGCCGGCCGCGTGGACGGATACTGGGAGTTCTCCCTCAAGCCCTGGGACGTAGCGGCCGGGGCCCTGCTGGTGCGCGAAGCGGGCGGGAAGGTGAGCGACTTCTCAGGCCGGAAGTGGGCTGGATTGAAGGATTTCGGCCGCGAGACCCTGGCCAGCAACGGGCTCATCCACGCGCAGATGCTGCGGGTGATCAGGAAGAATCTGTAACTGCTCAGGTCCTTTGACGCACCTCTGACTGACTTCTCGCGCAAGATTTTTCTGAACTCACTCGCGTCCTCCATGCTATCCTTCCTCCTGTAGTACTAAGATATCATGAAAGCGAAGAGCCTCCTGTGCTAGACTTCGAAGGCAATGAGCTCAACTCATTCCTTAAACACAGGAGGCCAGTAATATGATACACGTAGGAATCGATTACCACAAGAGGTCGTCGC
>JACRDO010000016.1 GCA_016212885.1 Elusimicrobiota bacterium
CATAAATTAGACTATTCTTATGAACACCTGTCAATGTAACGTTTCTCGTAGCGCCGGCGTTGCTTCGCCTTCCATCCCTCCGGGAATGGGATGATACGCTCGAACTCGAACTTATTGATTGTGTTCAGACCGCGTTGACCAGGGCCTCTCGTAGCGCGTCGATAGGTATCTCCGGAATCTCTTGGCGCTCAAGGCCGCCGAACTTCACCCTCCAGTCGAGATGCTCCTTGAGGTATGTCTCCGACTTCTCCAATAGGTCGAAAACGCCGCCTTTGAACTGCTTGATGTCGAGGAACGTCCGCTTGTCCGTGCCGGCAAAGACCGCAGCTTGGACCTCGACGGGGTTCTCTTTGCAGAAGAGCGCCTCGCCTGCCTTGAGCAATCGACCGCTGCGCAGGAGCCCGAGCTTGTTGAGGGTGGCCTTGATGCCGGTGAATCTAAAACCGATGCGACCGGCAGCGTGGGCCTTCTTCATGAACGCGCGCAATGCTGTTGCGTTCGCATCCGCAACCTTCTTGTCCGACGGCTCATCCTCCCACCTCAACGAATCCTTGGCGCGGCCCAGGAACATGCGCTCCAGCTCTCTGGCCGAAAGCTGCCTGTCCTCATCGCCGATGCGGATATGGGCTCGCCCATAGGCCAGATAAGGCGCCTCACCGCCCGAGAAGCGGATATGAATGCAGTCCTTGCCTTCAAGCCGGATCTTCTCCACGTGCGGGTAGATGCGCGGCTCAATGTGCTCCGCAAGCGCTCTGGACACTTCCCGGAGGGTCTGCCCCGAGACCGTTTGACCGGTGAGCGTGCCGTTGTTCTTAACGCCGAAGTAGAGTTGACCGGCCCCGTGCTTGTTGAGAATGGAGGCCACGGATATCACCGCCTCCTTCAACTCGCCAGTGGATTTCTTCAGCTCAAGGGTCTCGGATTCGCCTTCTAGGATGAGAGCAAGGACGGCGCGAGGCGAGATCATCATTGGGGCTCCGCGACGGATGAGTGCCCGCCGCCGCCTTTTAAGAATAGCAAATGCCCCCGCGAAGGTTCCGGCGCTGGAATCACCTGGCTTTCCGACCGCACGAGTTGGCGAGTTGGGCAACGTACAGAGAATATCGCTCGGCGCTCGTTTCTAGGCACAAAAAAAGGACTGCGCGCGGCCTTGAGCGCGCAGTCTCTTTTTTCTGAAAACTCTTCTGCTACTTCGCTGCGCTGTAGTCCGGCGGAAGAACGTACATCCCGTGGATCTCTTCGCAGGTCACTTCTTGCTCGTCTAGGTACATGTCACCTCCTGAAATCACTTCAAATCCCTTTTTATTATATCCAACTCCTCTTCCCCGCGCAAATGTTCTTTCGGCCTTTCGCCGGATAGGCCCTTGGGCCCAGGATGTCCGCCGGCGCCCGGGCCGCCGCCGCGCCTGAAAAAATGATACTTTCAGCTCGATGAAGCACGCGGGCCTCTGGACCGTCCTGGGCTTCTCCTGCCTTCTCCTCGTCCCCTTCATGGGGAAGGCCTATCATATCGACGAGCCGTTCTTCCTCGCCATCGCCGGCCATATCCTGCGCGACCCCCTGCGCCCTCTGACGTTCGTTTTCAATTGGTACGGCCAAGCGGTCCCCATGGCGGAGATCAACAACACTCCGCCCTTGTTCCCCTGCCTGTTGGCTTTGGCCCTCAAAATGACGGGCGGCCGGGAGTGGCTGACCCGCTTCGCGTTCCTGCCCTTCGACCTTCTGGCCGCAGCTGCGCTCTACCTGTCGGCGGCCCGGTTCCTCAAGCGGCCCCTGCTCCCGGTCCTCATCATCCTCGCGATGCCCGCCTACCTCATCAACATGGGCCATCTCATGCCGGAGAAGCCGGCCGCGGCCTTCGGGTTCGCCGGGCTCTACGCCCTGCTCCGCGCCCTCGACGATGACCGCGGGGACTGGTACTGGGGGTCCGCGCTCCTCCTCGGGGCCTCGCTCCTCTCCAAGTACCTCGGCGCCGTCTTCCTCCTGCCGGCCGCGGGCTATGCCCTCCACCGCAAGGTCGCGCCGCGCCGCATCGCCGCATACCTGGCTCTCTCGGCCGCGCCGTTGGCCGCGGTTTTCCTCATCGACGCGGCCTCCGGGGGCTCGGCCGGCGCCGCTGCCTGGACCACCACCGCCAAGGCGGCTGGGGCGTGGTGGTCCGGCTGGTTCCATAAGTCGCGCGCGTTCCTGGCCTTTGTCGGCGGCTGCGGAGTCGTGACGGCGTTCTGGCCCTACTCCCTCCGCAGGGGAAGGACCGCAGCGGCGGTCTGCGCAGCCGCGGCCGCGGCGCTCTTCCTGCCTATGTTCGATTCGACCCCTGTTCGGGTCATCGACCGGCTGACAGGGATCATCCTCGCATCCGGCGGACTGCTGGGGCTTGCGCGGATGTTCAGCGCGGGGGGTAGGCTGGCGTATCCCCCAACCCCCGGCTGGGCGCTTTGGGCTCCATGGGTCCTGTCGGCTTCGATGCTCCAGCTCGCGGTCTATTGGTCCGTGATGTCGCGGGCGATCCTCTTCCTTCTGCCGCCCCTTGTCTTTTGGATGGCTGAAGTCTTGGAGAACGAGTGGAGCGGCGAAAAGCTGCGCCGGCTTTACGGCTTGAGCCTTGCCGGGACCCTTGCGCTGACCCTGAGCCTCGCCCTGGCCGACTACCGCTGCGCCTCGGCTCAGGCCTCCATGGCCCGTCAAATGTCTGAGGACTACATCTCGAAAGGGCGCAAGGTTTGGTTCACCGGCCACTGGGGCCTGCAGTACTATATGGAGCGGTCGGGAGCCGCTGCTTTGGACTGGTCTAAGGGGGGGTGGGATGAGACCAAGCCGGGAGACATGGTCCTGACCAGCGTCGTCAACTCCAACCAGCTCGTCCCCAAACGCCCCCTGCTCTCGAACGTCCGCACGATCAGCGTAGGCTTCCCGGTTCCCCTGCGCCTGCTCAGCGGCTTTGACGGCCAGGGCGCGTTCTACTCGAGCAGCTTCGGCTTCCTGCCCTTCTCGTTGAGCCGCGAGCCCCTGGAGGAGTTCCGCATCGTAGAACGACTCTAGCCCGAATTCCCCAGTTGGATCGCTGGATTCGACGCAAGCTGCTGGGACATTTCTTCGCAGAATTTCTCGACCATACCACAGCGGGTATGCTCTCCAAATTCTGCTTCGAACTGTCCTCAGCCTCTTGCGTCTCTGTCCAACGCGCCCAACTGGGGAACTCGGGCTATAGATGGCGCAGGGCTTGCGTGACTGAGAGCCGGGCCGCGCGCAGGGCCGGAGCGACCGCGGCGAGCAGGCTCACCGCGACGGCAGCTGCCGCGGCCTGCAGATGCTTCTCCCAGATGGGCCGCATGAAGATCCGGTCGTCGAAGGGCATGAAATAGGTCAGGGCCTCTCCCACGGGCAGGCGCAGTCCGCCGGCGCCGAACCAACCGACTAGCGAGCGGCCGAGCAAGAGCCCGAGCGCGGCCCCGAGCGCCCCCAGGAGGGCCGCCTCCAGCAGGAGCATCGAGACCAGCACCCCCAGCCGGGCCCCGATGGCCCACATCACGCCGAACTCGCGGATGCGCTCGAAGAAGGACATCGAGACCGTGTTGAGGATGCCCAGCCAGACCACGAGCAGGATGACGAGGTTGATGACGAACCACAAGGCGTCCTGGAAGCGCTTGATGCCCGCGATCTCAGAGCCAAGCTCCTCATAAGTCAGCACCGTATCGGTCTCGTTCAAGCGCGGCCTCATGTCCCGGGCGACCGCGAAAGTCTTAGAGGAGTCCTTGAGCTTCGCCGCCACGCAGCTGACCAGACCCGGCCTTCCGCGCAGCTTCTGGGCCGCATCCAGCCTCACGAAGGCGACCTGTCCGTCGTAGACCAGGCTTCCGGTGTCCAGGATGGCGGCCAGGCGGAAGAGCTCCGACTGCATGACCCCGTCCGGGCCTTGCGCCATGGCCACGACCCGCTCGCCCAGCCGGAGGTCCAAGACGTTCGCGAGCTTGCGGCCGAGGACCATGTCGCGGGGGCCTTCCAGGTAGCGGCCCTCGCGCACGTAGCCGGGCAATATCGAGAGTTTCTTCTCCTCCTCCGGCTCCACGCCGACCAGCAGCACCCCTCTCGATGAGGCCGCGGCGTGCAGGAGCCCGGTGAAAAGCAGGCGCGAGCCCGCGGCTTCGACCCGCGGGTCCGCGGCGAAGAGGCTCTTGTAGCGCTCCGCCCCGGCCAGCAGAACCTCCGGGACCTTCCTGTCTTGGGCCGCCTTCGCCTGCACCTGCAAGTGAGCGGTGGCGGCGCCCGTGGACTTGTCCACCATCTGCCTCTGAAAGGACGAAAGCAGGCTCTGGCCGAAGACGATGGCCGCCACGCCGAAGGCGATGGAGGACGCCGTCATGGCGCTGCGGCGCTTGTTGCGCCAGATGTTGCGCCACGCAAGCTTCAGTCGATCCACTTGATCTGCTGGTCTGTGTCGGCCTTTGGGATGGAGAACGTGAACGTGGAGCCCTTGCCCAGCTCGGATTCGGCGAGCAGAGTCCCTTTATGGGCCTGCGCGATCTGCTTGGCGGCCCAAAGCCCGAGCCCCAGCCCCGGCACCCGTTCGTTGGTCGTGTTGTCAACCCGGAAAAACGGCGTAAATAGCCGGGACAGCTCCGCCTGGGACAGCCCGATCCCCTTGTCCCAAACGGCGAAGCTGCGCCTCTCCTCGCTTTCATGGCAGATCAGCTGGATCTCGCCGTTCTCAGGGCTGTATTTGACGGCATTGTCGAGCAGATTCCCCAGCAGTTCCATCAGGTGGTCGGCGTCACCCATGAAGGGATCGGGTTCCCCAAGGCACTCCACGCTCAAGGTCTGGCAATGACGCCGCGCGAGAGGCTCGTACTTGGCCTGGAGCTGCTCCAGCAGGAAGCGGGGGGACACGCCATGAAGGCGCAGCTTCGGCTTCCAGGAGATCAACGCTCCCTCGTCGAAGCAAAGAGCCAGCCTGCAGAGCATCCGGTTGACGGCTCCCTCCAAAGAGGCCTGCGCCGCCGCGGTGTCCTGGCCCGGGTTCACCGCCATCCGGACCTCCAGGAGGCTCTCCTGCAGCCGGGCTCGGAGTATCTGGAAAAGCTCCTCCGAAACGCCCTGCCGGAGCTTCTCTTTGGACAAGGCCTTCTCCACAGGACGCGCGCAGCCGCGGAATCCGTCGAAACGATCTCCTTTCTTCTGCGCGTAGAGGTCCACCAGCAGATCCAGTGTTCCCCCTGTCTTCAGCTTGCCGGTCATCACGTACGTGGCGCGCACCTGGCCGCGGGGGATGAAGGACTCGTTCGGCACGCCTCTTTCGCACCGCAGGTGGCCCCAGAGCCGCTTGCCCTTGAGGAAATCCGGCTCATGCCGCAGGAACTGCGCCATCGCGGTGTTGATCTCCCGGATCTTGCCTTCCGCGTCCACGCTGAAGATACCGTCCTGGACCCTCTCCATGAAGACCTGGAGCTCCACCTCGCTGCGGATGGCCCGGTTCTCAGCCGTCTTCACGAGCCCGTCCACCTTCATGGCGCCGGCCATGGCTCCCAGCAGGACGAACACGCACAGCGCGAAGACCGTGCCGATGAAATACGGGTTGACGAAATCCCCGACGCCCATGATGTAGGCCAAAGGCAGGATGGAGAAGAAGAAGATGGCGAGGAAGAGCCGCGCCCGGAACGTCATTTGGCCAGGCCGAAGAAGGCCTTGACCCGGTCCACGAGGCCCGCGGAGGAAGCGGCGCTCGGCTCCAGGCCCAGCTCGCGCGCTCCCCTGCGCTGAGAGACCGCCAGGGCCATCTTCTCGGCCAGGACCGGATTCGATCGGACGACCTTGCGCACGCTGACGGGCGGAAGCGAGAACACCTCGACCTCGCCATCCGCAGTGACCGTCGCGTTGCACACCTCCCCAGTCAGGATGGACACCTCGCCGAAGGACTCCCCCTCCGCCAGCGCGGCCAGGCGCCTTGGGCCCTGCGGGGTTTCGGCCCAGACCGCCACGCTGCCGCGCAAGATGAGGTAGAAGGCCTCGCCTTTCTGGGCTTGGCGGATGATCGCCTCGCGGGCCCGGAAGCGCTCCTTCTTCATCGACTGGACGAGCCGGATCAGCTCCTCCTCGGAATGGTAGGTCAGGAAATCGAGCTTGCGCAGCTTCCCGAAGATCCACTTGACGTCCGCGGGCGAAGGTCTCATGGCTTGAATGTAGAAAAAAATGCCCTTCTTACGCTAGAGATAGCGCAGGGACTCCGTCGGCTTCATCCGCGCGGCCTTGAGGGCCGGGATGATCCCTCCGACCAGGCTCGTGGCCAGGACCGCGGCGAAGGCGAGCAAATGCATGGGCCAGTTGAAGCGCAGGCGCAGCACCGGGTCGAAGGGCATGAAGTAGCCGACCGCGTCCCTGAGCGGCAGGGCGAGGCCGCAGCGCCCGAAGTGCAGGATCAGCGCCGCGCCGGCCGAAAGCCCGCAGGCCGCCCCGAGCAGGCAGAGCAGGCCCGCCTCGAGCAGGATGAGCCGGACTACGAAGAAAGGCCGCGCGCCGATGGCCATCAAGATCCCGAACTCCCGCACGCGCTCGAACATGGACATCATCATCGTGTCCACGACCCCGAGCGCCACGATGGCGAAGATGACGGCCAGGACGATGGCCAGCAGGGCGTCCTGGTAGCGGCGGACAGCGACCAGCTCCTGGTCGATGTCGGACCAGGCGAGGGCCCTGACCGGAAGGCCCTTGAGCCGCGCGGCGAGCCGGTCGCGCACGTCCTTGGCTTGCTCCGCGTCGCGCAGGCGGATGACGAGGTTGTTGATCTTGCCTTCGACGACCAGGAGGCTCTGGAGCGCCTTCAGCGGCACGTAGACGATCTGGCCGTCGAAGGTGGCGCTCCCTGTCCGGTAGATCCCCGCGACGCGGAACCGCTCGGCGCCCATGGCGCCGTCCGAGGCCGCGGAAAGCAGCACCGCCTCCGAGCCGAGCCTCAGCCCGAGCTGGCCGGCGAGACGCTCGCCTAAATAGACCCCCCAAGGGTCATTGCCGAGATACTCCCCCTCCCGCACGTAGCCGTGCATCGAGGTGATCCTCCGCTCCTTCTCCGGCTCGACGCCGCAGATGAGGACCCCGGCGGAATCCTTCTCCGAGGAGATCATCCCGGTCACGTGGAGCCGGCGCCCGTAGGCCGCGATCTCGGGGAAGGAGTCGAGGGCGCCTTCGACCGCCGCCGCCTCGGAGAGGTACTTGTCGGGGAACTTATGGTCTTCGACGCCGCGCGCCTGGACCTGCAGGTGCCCGGTGAAGACGCTCGTCGCCTTCTCGACGAGCTGGACCTGGACAGTCTGGATGAGGCTCTGGCCGAAGAGGATGGCCGAGAGCCCGAAGCCGATCGAGACCGCGGTGATCAGGGTCCTGCGGCGGTTGCGCAGGATGTTGCGCCAGGCGAGCCTCAGCACGCCGCTTCAGCCGGGCCAGACGTAGGAAATCTCCACCTGGACGTCCGGATGCAGGCTCTGCTTGACCGGACAGCCGGCCGCTCCTTGCTCCAGCTTCCGGCGGTCCGCCTCGGAGTACGTCCGGCCCGCGGGCATGCTCACCACGGCGCTGAGCTTCCCGATCCTGCGCACGCCGCCGGAAGCCATCTCCTTTGAGACCTTCACCCGCGCGCCTGAGATGTCCAGGCCGCCGCGCTGCGCGAGCAAGCCAATGATGGTCAAGATGCACGACCCCATGGCCGCGGCCACGAGGTCGGTCGGGGAGAACGCCTCCCCCTTGCCGCCGTTGTCCACCGGCGCGTCGGTGACGATCGTGGCCTTTGAAGGCCCGTGGGTCGAGAGGCAGTGCAGGCCGCCTTGATACACGACGTCTGTTTCTACGGACATTTCGCCTCCTTGCCGCCGGGATTCTACAAAAAGCGGGCGTCCCGAACTCCCAAACGGCGTATCGAACTTTCCAAACGGCGCAGGTTCGATACGTCCAAATCTACGACGTTCGGAAGATTTGGACGCGGGTTCGGGACGTGCCAAACCTACAAACTTCGGATGTTTGGCGCGTCCCTACTTCTGCAGGCGGCTCAGGCTGAAAAAGGAGTCTTCCAGCTTCAGGTCGAACTGGAGGCCGTGGTAGTCCAGGACCGTCCTGCGGCCCGGATGCCGCTGGGGACGGCACTCGAGCCGGGTGGGCACGAGCCGCCCGTCCATGGGCTGGATGCGGGAGAGGGCGATGACGCGCATGAGCTCCCCGCGCTCGCTGTAGTCCTCCTCCCCCAGGGGGATGACCCAGTCGTCCGGGTAGACCGCCAGCTTGAGCAGGACCTTGCCCCAGACGACCGGCGCGTCCGGCTTGGGCAGGGCCTCGATATGGACGCTCTCGTATTCGCGCCCCCGCTCGCGGCGCAGGACCCGGTGGGTGTAATCCTTCACGACGGAGTCCGCCTTCACGATGTCCTCATATGTGAAGTCCGAGCCATGCCAGGAGGAATGCATCATGGTGGGTGGAACCTTCATCAGGCGCTCGACGCGCGGCATCCAGGTCCACATCTCGCTCCCCCGCCGCAGGGTGGCCGTGCCCTTCTCCTTCGGGGGTGCGTGGATGAGGATGAGCGCCTTCACGCGGCCCTGGTTCCAGGCTTCGATGTCGAGCTTGCGCGTCCACTCCGGGGTGACGATTGTCATGGCCAGCCGCGCATGGCTCGAGTCCCCGCGCAGGACCTTGTTGGAGCGGTCCACCATCTCGAGGACGCTCAAGGCCCGGCTGGAGACCGCGGCGGAGGGCTGGGGCGGCTCCTGCGCGCAAGCCGCGCCAAGGCAGAGTGAGATGGAGAGCAGGAGTCCCATCATGTCAAGGGATCACGGCCGCTGAAATCTCGCGCAGAACCGGCGAGCGGCCCTCGGGCGAGAGCGTCATGCCTGCCCGCGCGCCGTCCCTGCAACGGGCCCTAACGCCGCCTGGACGGCCCAAAGCGCCGCGGCGATCATTCCCGAAGGATCCGCCTTGCCTCTCCAAGCGATGTCGTAGGCCGTGCCGTGGCCCGGGGAGGCGCGGACGAACGGAAGGCCGAGTGTCCAATTGACCACGGCGTATCCAGCTGCCAGCTTGAGCGGTATGAGCGCCTGGTCATGGTAGAGCGCGACGAGCGCGTCGTAGCGGCCCGCCCGATGGGCCGCCCAAGCCGCGTCGGCCGGCAGGGGCCCGGAAAGCGAGAGTCCTCCGCGGCGCAAGCTGGACGCGGCGGGCTCGAGGGTCTCCTTCTCTTCTTGGCCCAGCAGGCCCCCTTCGCCTCCATGGGGGTTGAAGGCGCAGAGCGCCAGGCGGGGCCTGCGGATGCCCAAAACTTTGCGCAAGGCGCGTTCAGCCAAAACCGCGGCCTCCCGGATGCGCTCCGCGTTCAGAAGCCGCGCGACCTTGGCCAGCGGGACATGCCGCGTCGCCAGCACCGCCCTGAGCGGGCCAGCGACGAGCATCATTGCGACCGCTTTGGAGCCTGTCCGCTCCTTGAGCAATTCCGTGTGGTCCAGATAGGGCGCCCCCGCCATCCGCCAAGCTTCCTTGGAGACCGGCGCGGTGACGATGCCCTCCGCAAGCCCGCGGGCGCAGAGGCGGACAGCTGCTTCGACAGCCGCATAGGAGAGCCGGCCGCCTTCCATCGAAGGGCGGCGGAGCGGAAACCGGTGGGCCCCCAGGTCCAGGATCGGAGCCAGACCAGGAGTCCAGCCGGCCCGCTCGAGGACCCTGCGGCTCCCAACGGCTACCGGCTCGCAGGCCCGGCGCACATCCGGGCAGCGCAGGGCTGCGACCACGAGCGCGGGGCCGACGCCGGCGGGGTCGCCGATCGTGAAGGCGAGGACAGGACGGCGCACCGCTACTTCTGCCCTGATTCCGACCGGGTGATCTCGATCGTGGCGGCGGAGCGCAGCTTCTTGATGTAGTTCTGAAGCTCGGTGCGCGAGTCCACGCTGGAGAGGAACTTGGCCACATCGTCCTTGATCTTCTCCAGCGTCAGGGTCTCCTTGATCTTCTTCTCCTGCACCAGGAGGAGGTGATAGCCGAACTTCGTCTCGACGGGCTCGCCGACCACCCCCGGCTGGAGGGAGAACGCGGCCTTCTCGAACTCCGGGGGCATCCATCCGCGCAGGATGATCCCGAGGTCTCCGCCCCGGCGCGCGCTCTCGATGTCGTCGGACTCTTTGCCCGCGGTCTCGCCGAAGTCGGCGCCCCCCTCGATCTTCTTCTTGATTTCCCCGGCCCGCTGGAGGGCCTGGTTGCGCTCGACCATGGTCGGCGAGAGGCCTGATGAGACGATCTTGACGAGGATATGGGAGACCCGCACCCGCTCGGAGGACATGTCGCGCAGGCGGTAGCCGAAGGCGACGTAGGTCTGGCCGATCTCTTCCGGCATGCCCTTGACCACGTCCGTGCTGCCGGAGGCGACGGCCTTCAGTTTCTCGAAAGCCTGCTGTATGCGCTTCTCATCGGGGTCCTTGACCAGGGGCCTGACCTTCTCGTCAACGACCTTCTGCACGAGAATCTGCCGCCGGATGCGCTCGCGGAACTGCTCGTCGCTGAGGCCTTCCTTGTCCAGCTCGGCCGCCAGGGCGGCCTTGGCCTCGGAATCCGAGCGGCGCTTCCCGGTCAAATCGTCGACCCGGAAGTTGCGCTCCTGAACCTCCTCGACGCCCTTGTCCAGCTCGCGCTGGTGGATCTTGAAGCCCAGCTTCTCCCCCTCCTGCGCGAGCAGCTCGTCGTCGACCATCTGGTCGAGCACCTTGGCGCGGATCTCCTTGAGAGCCTCCTCGTCGCGCACCAGCTGAGGAAGGTTGCGCGAATAGTTCTCCATGACGGAACGGACGTTCTTCCTGTACTCGGAGAGCAGGAGCGGCTTGGAGTTGACGCGGGCCACGACGTCCTCGACCCTCGCGGCCCAGGCCAAGGAGGCGCCGAAGGCCAGGACGGCTGCCAGAAGGATCCTATTTAAACTGCGCATCGATGACCTCCACCGGGAAAGAATCCTGCAGGGACTGCAGATGCCTGTCGAGCTTCTGCTTCTGAAGGATGGCCCGGATTCTCGGCTCGGCCTCGGCGAACGGAACCGGCCGCTCGCCCTCCTTCAGGATCACGTGCCATCCGAGCTTGCTGCGCACCGGGCCGCCGATCTCGCCGTTCTTCATGCGGAAAAGGGCCTCCAGCTCGGGGATGACCTCGCCGAACAGGGTCGGCCGCATCAGGCCCCCGCCCGCGGCGGTGTCGGCGTCGAGCGAGACCTTCTGGGCGTAGGCCGCGAACTTCGCCGGGCTAAAAGCGCCGGCTCGGACGGCTTTTTTCGCGGCCTCGGCCTCCTCGGAGGCGGACAGGAGGATGTGCCGGGCCTGCACCTCGGAGGGATGGGCCTCATGGTAGGCTTTGACCTCGCCCTCGCCCACGGCCAGCACGCCCTTGCGGCTGAGCTGCTCCATCCAGAGCCGCGTGAGCAGGTAGTCCCCGGCCTCGGCGAGCCTCTCCTCCTCCTCGCGCCGGATCCCGGAGAGCTGTTCCCGATACTCCGGGGTCAGGTGAACGCCGGCCGCGCGGGCCGCGGAGAGGATCATCTTTTCGCGGATGAGCACGTCGAGGAACTGGCGCCGGCCGTAGGGGGTCAGCACGTAGTTCCGGTAGTTCGGAGCGACCTCGGAGAGCTTTCGGCTGAACTCCGCTTCGGTGATGACCGACTTCCCCACGCGCGCCAGCGCCCGCCCGGAGCTCTTCCGGCAGCCGGCGAGGAACGGGAGGAGGATGAGCAGCGCGGCGAATACTCGGCTCATGTTTTGCGGCGACTACTCTATCATTTCAAAAGGTCCTCGTCCAAACTTTCCACACGTCGTAGATTTGGACGTCCCAAACATCCAGACGGCGTTGGTTCGGGACGTCCCGTCCAAACCTTCCGAACGTCGCAGGTTTGGACGTATCGAACCTGCGCAGTTTGGAAAGTTCGATGCGAAGCTACGTCGTCCGGTTGTTCGGGACGTATCGAGCCTAGCCGTTTGGAAGGTTCGATGCGGAAAGGAACCGCTCCAGCCAGGAGAGCGCGCCCTCCCGCTGGAGCCTCACCCTCAGCCCGTCGCCCTCAGCTGAGCGCAGGAACTCGATGCGGCCCTGGTAGGCCCTGAGCCAGCGGCTGAACGCCTGCGGCGGGGGGCTCGCACCCGGATGGAAGTAGATTTCAATGGCCTGGGCGCGCTCGGCCGCGACCCGCACGCCCAGGCGGGCGGCCGCGCGCCGGGCCCGCAGGAGGCGGAAGAGATTCCGCACGGGCTCGGGCGGCGGACCCGAAAGATCGCTCAGCTCCTTCTCGAGTTCCGGGAGCTTCTCGGGCCCCGCGGCCAGCAGGCGCTTGTAGAGCTCGATGCGCTCCAGATCCCCCGGCAGGTAGTCCTCCGGGATGAAGGCCGGGACCCCTATGTCGATGGCCGGGAGCTCGGGGGCTTTCTTCTCCCCCGCCCCCTCCGGGAGAGGAGAAGAGCCGCCCTTCGAGGACGGCGGCCCCTTGGCCGCCGTTTTCTTCGAGAGCCTCAAGACCTCCTCGTTCAGGAGCTGGCAGTAGAACTCCAGGCCCACGGAGTTCAAATAGCCGTGCTGGCGCGAGCCCAGCAGGTCCCCCGCCCCGCGTATCTCGAGGTCCCGCAGGGCCAGCTGGAACCCCGAGCCGAGCTGGGTAAACTCCTTGAGGGCGCCCAGGCGCGCGCGCGCCTCCTCGCTTAAGGCCGCCATCGAAGCCGCATCGCCGGGATAGTAGAGACAGCAGAATGCCTTCTGCCTCTCCCTTCCGATGCGGCCGCGCAGCTGGTAGAGCTGGGAGAGGCCGAACTCGTGTGCGTTCTCGATGAGCAGGGTGTTGACGGAAGGGATGTCGAGGCCGGACTCGATGATGGTGGAGGCGGCCAGGACGTCGTATTTGCGGCTGAAGAAATCCCACATGGTTTTCTCCAGCTCGCAAGAGCGCATCTGCCCGTGGGCCATGGCGATGCGGACCCCCTTGAGCCGGCTGCGCAGGGCCTCGACGCGCTCCGGCAGGGTGCGGACCCGGTTGTGGACGTAGAACGCCTGCCCCCCGCGCGCGAGCTCCGCGGACAGCGCCTCCACGACGTGCTTTTCGTCGTAGGGGAGCACGGAGGTGGCGATCGGCTGGCGCCCGGCCGGGGCGCTGCGCATCAAGGAGACGGACCTCAGCCCCGAGAGCGCCTGGTAGAGGGTCCGCGGGATCGGCGTCGCGGAAAGGGTCAGGCAGTGGATATCCTTGCGCAGCGCCTTGAGCCGCTCCTTCTCGCGCACGCCGAAGCGGTGCTCCTCGTCGATCACCAGCAGGCCCAGGTCCTTGAAGCGCACGTCCGCCTGCAGGAGGCGGTGCGTGCCGATGACTATGTCCGCCTGGCCTCCGGCCAGCGCTTGAAGGATCTTGCGCCGCTCGCCTAAAGACGAGAACCGCGAGAGGGTCTCGACCCGCACGGGATACTGCGCGAAGCGGGCCCGAAACGTCCGCGCGTGCTGGTCCGCCAGGATCGTCGTCGGCACCAGCACGGCGGTCTGCGCGCCGGCTGCCGCGCACTTGAGCGCCGCGCGCATGGCGACCTCCGTCTTTCCGAAGCCCACGTCCCCCACCACGACGCGATCCATCGGATGCGGCCGGCCGAGGTCCGCCTTCACCTCTTCGATCGCTTTGCGCTGGTCCAGGGTCTCCTCGAACGGGAAGGACTCGGCGAACTCCTCCTCCATCTTCGAGTCGGGCTGGAAGGCCCGCCCAGGCAGGGCGTCCCGCGCGGCCTGGAGCTTGAGCAGCTGCTCCGCCATCTCCCGGACCCCTTCCCGGACCCGCTCCTTGACGTCCTCCCAGCTCCGGGCATCGAGCGAGGCAAGCCTCGGCCGGCGGCCCTCCGCGCCCGTGAACTTCTGCACCTGCCGGAAGTCCGTCATCGGGATGAAGAGCTTGTCTCCACCGCGGAACTCCAGTTTGAGGCAGTCCATCGTCGCCGTCGAGACAACCGGCTCGCCGCGGCCGAGCAGCCGGGACCCGGTGGAAGGGGGCGGAGCTTCCGGAACGGGGCCAGGGGCCACGCTCACAGCCTCCAGGCCCAGGTAGCGCGCGATTCCGTGGGCCTCATGGACCACGTAATCCCCCCTGCGCAGCTCTCCCCCGCGCAGGCGGCCGCCCCCCGCGAAGCGGCCGGCCCAAGGACGGATGGGGCGGTACGTGCGGGCGAAGATCTCGGCGGAGCTTAGGACCGCGAGCTTCAAGGCTGGGATCACGTACCCCCTGCGCAGAGGGCCGATGAGGAATTGGACGGCTGCTTCGCCGGGGTCCTGCGGGAGAAGCCCTTCGAGCATCTCCTGGATGCGCTCGTCCTCCCCGCGGTTGAGCGAATAGAGATATGCTTTCACGCCTGCCTGCCTCCAGGCCGAGCACTGGCGGGCCAGGTCCCTCAGATCGGCCCGGAAGACCGGCGGCGCCGCGGCGCCCAGATCGGGCCCGCCTGGAGAGCCGAGCCCGATGACCACGGGAGCGCGAGGCGTGCGCAGGCCCTTCTTTCGCACGTCCCCGTACGCGCTCTGGGAAGCGGAAGGTGGCGGCGCTGTCTGCGCCAGCGCGCGCTCCTCCACCAGCCAGAGCCCCCTCAAGCGCTCCGAAAGCGGGACCCCTCCCAAGCTCTCCGGGCTGGCCGGGACCACCGCGGCCTCCTCCAGCAGGGCGCCTTCTCCCGCCTGGGTCTCGACGTCGAAGGCCCTCAGGGACTCGATGCGGTCTCCATCGTAGAGGACCCGCACCGGGGCCGGCGGCTCCAGGGGAAAGAAGTCAACCACGGCCCCACGCAGAGCGAACTCGCCCGGGCATTCGACAAAGTCCACCCGGCGGTAGCCGAGCCGCGCCAAGCGGTCGCAGAGGCTCGACCGAGGGACCCCCGGCCCTGCGCGCAGGACGAGCCTCGCCGCGGCGAAGCCCTCTTCCGTTGGGACGAGCGCCTCCAGGGCCTTCGGCGTGGCCAGGACCAGGTCCGCGGCCAAGTGCAGCCGCTCGAGCGCCGCGGCCCTCCCGGCGGGATCCTCGCCGAAGAACGCCACGGACGGAGATAGGCCGAAGAGCGGTGAAAGCGCGGTCACGGCGTCGGCCAGGTCTTCCAGCTCCTCTTCCTCCTTGAGCACGGCCGTCAAGGGCTTGGACGCCAGGGGGTTGAGCCGCGCTGCGAGCGGCGCCGGGAGCCTGCTCTTGCCAAGAAGGCCGAGGCAGAGGTGCGCCCAGGCCCCGGGGCCCGGCACCCCGCCCAGGCTTAGAGGATGCTGGCCGGAAGGCATGGAATACTCTAGGCGGCCGCGATCCGGCCGCGGAAACTGTCGATGAGAGAGCCGAGCTCTTCGGCGCCCAGTCCCGAGCGGCCGCTCAAGCGGACGGCCCGGCTGCGGTCCGCGGCTGCCCAGAAGACGGTCAAGGCCATTGAAGCGCGCTCGCCCCCTCCGGCTTTCGAGAGCGCCTGCGGGGACGTGCGAGAGGAGGACGAACTGCGCTCGCCTGAGCCGGAAGGCTTTTGAAGGCGCGCAAGCGCTCCGAGCGGCGTCGAGCAGCCGCCGCACATGAGGTTCAGGAACGCCCGCTCCAGGGAGACCTCCAGGCGCGAACGCTCGTCATCTGCGGCCGCCAGGATCTCCAGAACGTCCTTGCGGTCCTCGCGGGCTTCCAGCGCCAAGGCCCCCTGGCCGGGCGCGGGGACCATGAGCTCCAAGGGAAGAATCTCCCGAGGGACAGAGTCCAAGCCCAGCCTCTTGAGGCCCGCCTCCGCCAGGATCAGCCCGGCCCAGCCGCCTTCCCTCATCTTCCGCAGGCGCGTGTCCACGTTGCCGCGCACCGGCTCAAAGCGCAGGTCAGGCCGCTTGAGGCGGGCCTGGGCTTGGCGCCGCAAAGAGGAGGCGCCGAGCGCCGCGCCGGCAGGGAGCGCGTCCCAGCACGGGCTCGATCCCGGACCAAAGGCGTCGCGGGGATCCTCCCTTGGCGGGTAGGCCGCCAGGATCAGCCCGCTTGGAAGGGAACCCGGCAGATCCTTGGCCGAGTGCACGCCGAAGTCGATCTCCTTGCGCAGGAGCGCTTCCTCTATCTCCTTGACGAACATGGCCTTGACGTTCGGCGCGGCGATTTGGATGTTCGGGACGGGAGATCCGGCGCCGATGAACCCGTCTCCGCTGGTCTTGATGACGACGAGTTCGACATCGAGGGCGGGATGAGCCTGCTTGAGGCGCTGGGCGGCCCATTCGGCCTGGGCCCGCGCGAGCGGGGAGCCGCGCGTGCCGAGCCGCAGCCGGCTCATGGATGCAGGCTGCGTTCGGGGAGAAGGGCCCGGCGCAGGGTGGCTCTCTCGCCGCGGAGCGTCCCATCGAGCCAGGCTGAGAACCCCTGCGCTTCGAGCCGGACGATCTCGCGGGCCGCTTCCATTTCCCCGCGGCGCTTGGCTATGTTCCCGGCCACGAGCGACTCCAGGTCCGCGAGGGAATAGAGGTAGACCTCGTCCAAACCCGCGACGTCTTCGGACACGTCCCTCGGCATCGCGATGTCGATGAGGAAGAGCGGACGCCCCTGCCGCTTGAGCCCGGCCTTCTCCACGGCCGCGCGGTCTAAGACCGGAGCAGGCGAGCCGGTGGAGGCGATGACCACGTCGACTTGCGCGAGCAGGCCGGGGAAATCCTCCCACCGCACGGGGAAGGCCTCTGAAGAGGTCGAGAGCGCGCAAGCCAGGGCCTGCGACTTCTCCCAGGTGCGGTTGGCGATGTGGATGCGCCGAACCTTCGCCTCGACGAGATGCCGCGCGGCCTTCTCCGCCATCCGCCCGGCCCCGAGGATGAGGACCTCGCGCCCGCGCAGGCGCCCGAAAATCCGCTGGGCGAGCTCCACGGCCACGGAAGCGGCCGAAGTCTGGCCCAGGGCGATGCGGGTGCGCTCGCGCACCAGCTTCCCTACGAAGAGCGCCCTCTGGAAGAGTATGTTGGTGAGCTTGCCGGTGGCCCCGGCGTCCCGGGCCGCTTCGTAAGCCCCTTTGACCTGGCCCAGTATCTCGGTCTCCCCCACGATGAGCGAATCGAGCCCCGAGGCCACGGTGAAGAGATGGTAGGCCGCATTCGCGCCCCAGCTCCGGTAGGCGGAGGCGGAGGCGGGAAGCCCGGAGAAATCGTCGAAGAGAGCCGTGAGCCGGCCGAGCGCCGGATGGACGGGCTCTCCAGCGGGGGCGGCCGCGCTTTGGGAAGCGCCGTCCCCGGAGGGAGACGTTCTTCCATTCCCGAAGGGGGCGGCCGCATAGACCTCGAAGCGGTTGCATGTCCCGAGGATCACGGCTTCCTGGAAGCCGGAGGCGGCCAGGCGCTTGCGGGCCGCGCTCAGGCCCAAGGCGGCCAAGCGCTCCCGGACCTCGATGGTGGAGCTCTTATGGTTTACACCGGCCAGGATGAGCATGCGGTGGACGCCGCGCCTATTTCTTCCGCGGCTTCGCCTTTGGAGCCGGCCCGGCTTCGCTCGGCGTGATGACGATGGTCATCAAGCCGTCGCTGGACATGGAGGCGGGAGCCCCGAGCTTGGAGACCACGGAGGGTGACCAAAGCGTCTTCTTCTTTCCCTTCTCATCCTTGCCGATGACCTTGACGCTCAGCTTGACGGAATCCTTGCCTTCCTTCCTCGCGGTTATGGCGACGGTCTTGTCGCCGACTTTGACCTTCGCCGTTTTGCCGCTCTTCACGGTCGCGGAGCCTGTGACCATGTTGGAGTCCTTGGGCGTTATCGTGTACTGCAGCAGGTAAGCCGCGAACGAATTCCCCGCCAAGAAGACGACCAGCGCCATCGCCAGCGATGTTCTCATCGAAAGCCCCCTGTCTTGGGGATTATATTCATTCGACGGCGTCTTTGAAAGGCGTTGACGCCCCCATGGGCGGGCGTTCTCCCGCCCGATGATGTAAAATTACGCCGATGGGAAAGCATGCCCTCTCCCTGATGTTCGCCGCGGCCCTGGCCCTGCGGATCGGATATGCCCTGACTTTTTCTCCCGCTCCCGCCCCGGGGGACGCGTCCCAATACGACGCCATAGGATGGCGCCTGGCGTCCGGCGGAGGCTTCTCCATCGAGCCCGGCGTTCCCACGCCGGTAAGAGCGCCCGGCTATCCGTTCTTCCTTGCCGCGCTCTACCGCTTCTTTGGACACTCGCCGCTCGCGGCTCTTCTCGCGCAGGCCCTGCTTGGGGGGCTGATATGCCTGCTGATCTACGACATCGCCAAGAGGCTCTTCGATGAAAGGACGGCCCTGCTTGGGGCCTGGTTTACCGCGCTCTTCCCGGTTTCCGTGGTCTACTCGGGCCTGCTTTTGAGCGAGACCCTGTTCGCTTTCTTGTTCATTTTGAGCATAGCGTTTTTCGCGAGAAGCGAAGACGGGGAAAAAAGGGGCGCGCTCATGCTTTCCGGAGCCGCGCTCGGCCTGGCCACGCTGACCAGACCCACCACCCTATTGTTCCCGTTTGGGATCGGCCTGGCGCTGTTGGCTTCCGGCGCACGTCATCCGTTCAAGAAGTTGATTCTCGTGGGCCTTGCTTTTGCCGTTCCCATCATTCCTTGGACAGCGCGCAACTGGAGCCGGTTCGGCGTTCTTTTGCCGGTGGCCACCGGCGGAGCCACCTGTCTTTACGCCACGGGGCGCATGGCGGCTGGGGGCACTTATGAGCAGGGGTTCGAGGAAATAACCGTGAAATGGGAAAAATTCAAGGCTTCCGCGGATTTTCCAAAAGGGCTTGATCCCCACATCAGCTTCGACCGGCGGCTGAAAGAGGAAGGGGTTGCCCTGATAAAAGCGCATCCTGCCGGATATGCCGCAGTCATCCTGAAGCGGATCCCGAAATACTGGCTTTCCAGCCATTCCTCGATATTCGGCGTGGACAAGCCGCTCGGCGAATATTACGCTCAAAAGGACTACTTCCCC
This sequence comes from Elusimicrobiota bacterium, assembly GCA_016212885.1. Classification (GTDB taxonomy): domain Bacteria; phylum Elusimicrobiota; class Elusimicrobia; order UBA1565; family UBA1565; genus UBA9639. The sequence goes on from JACRDO010000016.1 coordinate 18,923, forward strand.
ATAGCGGTCCGCGCCGGCCTTATGCTCTTTCACGGGCTGATATTCCTGTCGATGCTGCTCGGTCTCTTCTACGCCGGGGGCTCTTTGAGAAAATGGGCCATTCTGCCGGTGATCCTCCTTTATTTCAACATGCATATCTTTTTCGATCTGTGCCCCAGGTACTTTGTGCCTATCTTTCCCTACATCTTTGTTTTTTGCGCCGTGACGGCGCTCAAACTGCGCGATAAACTGCCGCCGCCGGGGGGGCGGCGCGTATGAAGATACTTTTTCAGGAACCGTTGACAAGCCCGCGGCTGACATACGGCAAGTTTTCGCAAGGGGCCGGCAACAACACTTTTCCTTACGGCCTCGCCTCCGTGGCACGCTACGTCATGGACCGGGGGCACGCCGTCGAGTATCTGGAGCCCGGCATAGCGGGAATGGACATGGAGGCTTACGGCCGGTATCTCCGCGGGAAGGATTTTGACCTCATAGGCATGAGCTCCACCACTCTGCAGATAAATCAGGCGATCAAGACCTTCGAATTCATAAAAAAGATCAACCCCCGCATCATCACGGTTCTCGGCGGGGTGCACGCCACCATCATGCCCGGCGAGACCCTCGGGGCCGCGCAAGCCGTTGATTATCTTGTGCTGGGCGAGGGGGAGGTTCCGTTCTGCAAACTGCTGGCATGCCTTGAAAGCGGCGGGGGCGGAGTGGAAAAAGTGGCCGGCTTGGCCTTCAGAAGCGCCGCGGGCGCGGCGATAAATCCGCCCTCGGCCGGAAACGCGCTGGAAAGCCGCGACCTTCCGGTTCCCCCCTATCAGCTCTTCCCGATGAGGAAATACATAGCGCAGATATCCTATACGAAAAGGTTCCCGTCGTATTCCATCGTCGCTTCGCGGGGCTGCCCCTTCAAATGTTCGTTCTGCAACGGAAGCGCGGTGATGGGCAGCCGGGTGCGCTGCAAGCCGCCGGACAAGCTCATAGAGGAGATCGAGATACTGAAGAACGAATACGGGGCGAAAGGCATATTTTTTCTGGATTCCACTTTCACCTTGAACAAGAGCTGGGCGGCCGAGTTCTGCCGGAAATACTCCGAAAAGAAGGTCGGCCTTCCCTGGGCCTGCAATTCCAGGGTGGATACGGTCGACGAACCGCTGCTCAGGCTGATGAAGGACGCGCTCTGTTGGGAAATACTTTACGGCGTCGAATCCGGCAATCAGAAGTCGCTGGACATGATAAACAAGGGCACCACGGTCGAACAGAACACACGGACACTGAAGCTGACGATGAGCCTCGGCTTCTACACCTACGCCAGCTACATCCTCTGTCTCCCGGAGGAAACCGAGGGCGACGCGCTCAACACCATCCGGTATGCCCGGGAGCTGGCCACCCCCATAGCCATATTCTATCTTCCGGTCCCATTCCCGAAAACGGCGCTTTATGAGGTCTGCCGGCAAAAAGGGCTGCTCCGCGAGAACGCGGATTGGGAAGATTACAACGCTTGGGATTTCTCCAACCCGGTGTACATCAATCCGCTTATCGGAAAAGAGAAGATGCAGCGGCTGCTCAAGCGCGCCTATTGCGAGTACTACCGCACCCCCGGGGTCATATTCGCGAATCTGAAGGAGCTGCTTTTCCTGCGGCAGGACCTGAGGAAATTCATTTACGCCATCAAGGGCATCAGCGGCCTTTACAGGTCTTAGGCGGCGGCAATAAATAACCCGTGCGACTATTTGCATGACTGTGGGCGACCACGGTTGGAGTAACATGTAGAGGTTGTTTATTGACGCGCACTTGGAGCCGAGTCTTAGAGGAGTCTGGAATGCGCAGGCGGGTTTTAGTAGACTCAGCCGGCTCTCATGCGCCTGAAATGGATCGAGATCGACCTCGCCGCGGTCCGCTCGAACGTCAAGGCCGCGCTTCGTCTCTTGGGCCCCGCAAAGCTGATGGCCGTTGTCAAGGCCGACGCTTACGGCCATGGGGCCCAGAGGATCTCGCGCCTCGCCCTGGCCAACGGCGCCTCCTGCCTCGGGGTGCTGACGCTGGAAGAGGCGGTCTCGCTCCGGGCCAGGGGCGTTTGCGGAAAAATCGTCCTCCTCGCCCCGCCGGCGCCCGCGCAGGCGGAGGAAGTCGCGCGCGCGCGCGTCGAGACCACGGTGGATTCCCTGGAGCTGGCTTCCGCCTTGGACCGCCGCGCCAGGGGCGCCCCCCTGCCGGTCCATGCGGACCTGGATTACGGCCTGGGCCGATGGGGCCTGCCTCCTGGAGAGCTCCACTCCTTTCTCAAGGGCCTGCTTAGACGCAGGAGGCTGAGGCTGGCCGGGCTCTCCGCGCACATCGACTACGTGCCGGGGCAGAACGCGGTCGAGGCCGAGGAGAAGCTGCGCGACTTCCATCGCCGCTGCGCTCTCGCGCGCCGCCTCTTCCCGGGCATCGTCTGCCACGCGGCGAACACCTCGATCCTGCTGGACTTCCCCCATTGGAAGATGGACATGGTCCGGCTCGGCAACTTCCTCTACGGCATCAATCCGACGTCGAAGGAAGCCCCGCTCAAGGACCCCTGGGCCTTCTATGCCCGCATCATTTCCATCAAAGAAGCGGCCAAGGGCCGGTCCATCGGCTACGCGAGCGAGTACGTGGCCCCCAGGCGCATGCGCGTGGCGACCCTGCCGGTCGGCTACTCCGACGGGCTGACCATGGAGCCGGCCGAGCGGCTCATCCGGCTGGGCTCCGGCCTCCAGTATTGGGGGATGCTTCGCGGCCAGAGCGCCCCCTTCGTGGGGCGCTGCGGCATCTCGCATGTCCTGGTGGACATCACCCGCATCGAAAGCGCCCGCGTCGGGGACCCGGTCTCCCTGCCCATCCGCCGCACCGCGGCGAGTTCGCGCATCCCGCGGATCTACAAGAACTAAGCCGGATTCTTCATTTGGCCCGAGATACGGCACGCTCGGGCGCACCAACGGCGCATGAAGGAAAGCTTCTGGGGAAAGAGCCGACGGCAATTTGTTCGGCGCCTTGGTGCGCCGGGGTTTTCATCCTCCCGTTGGTCGGATGAAAACCTTCTTCACGCTTTCGGTTTCTGCCCACGTCACTTCCGGAAAAGATGGCGACTTTGAAAAGAAATTATGCTGCAAATGACGGGCTTTTTTCAAAAAACACTTGCAGCGCTGCAAGTAAAAAGCAAAAAGCGCTGATAATAACTGCTCTTTTCTTTCCACAAGTCGCCATCAGGAACGTAAGCATGAGTGAACCCAAATCCCCCGTCGGGGCAAAGGCGTGTTTCGGGGTTGGGGGGGTCGCTTCCTCAACGAGCGAGCGCGGTTTCACCAAAACCTTTCGGAGTTCCCTGCGTTTTCTAAAAAATACTGCTGTGATTTCCAGCACAATTCACATCGCCCGGGCGATGTGAATTAGTAAACATTCGGTAAACCCCGTAGGGGGATGTTTCAGGCGCAGAGTATTTGGCGGGAGTTTGTGCGTAGAGGATAGAGGAATACATGCTTGACGGGAAGTGGGTTGTGATGATGTCGGTCTAGCTTGCCCCTACCTTGAGTTTGTCCCACCAATAACCAATTGGCTGCCTTATAGCAGGTACCCGCAAAACGGGTATCCACGAAAGTCTCCAACAGGACCGGCGAATACCTGTAACGCATTTGCCAATCTTGAGGCAATTGCTTGGCAACGCCTGCCAGAATGCGGGAGGCGAGATTGCGGGAAGTCACCCAAGGCAGGATGAGGAAGCGGGCGTTGTTGACGACGAGATGCAGGTTTCTAGCGCGTTGATCAGTGGTCCAACCCACGAAGTGATCGCGCGGCGCCACTTTCCAGGCGGCGGCGCCGAAGCCGAGAGCAGCCAAGAGATAGGTGTTGCTGAAAACCAAGTAGCGGATTTGCGCCCCGGGCAGCGGCTTGTAGCCCAAGTAATGATAGCGGTCGATCAATTCATTCCAAAGGGAGCCGTCTTTGGCCGTGGAGACGGGATGAAATTGCAGCGGGCCCAAGTCGCCAGCTGACATCGAAACAGGGAATTGAGGATCAGACGCAGAAGTCCAAGCAGGGCAGGTTCGACCGTTGCCGTTGCCCTTTTGTGGAGCAGGCAAACAGATCAGATCATCGCGATGCATGCGCAGCATCGCCACCCGGCAGGACATTTCCTTGCGACGGCCGTCCGGCTTGATCCAACCAAGAGCGTCGCACACCGCGCGTGAAAGCGCGACGCGATTGTAAGACGGATGATCGACAATGAAGCGCCCAATCCAAAGGATCTCTTGCGAATTGAACAGGCGTCCGCAGTAGCGGCGCGAGGTTTCCGCCTCAGGGAGGGTCATGGGGGGCGGCACGGCAGGAGCCAATTGGTTTTCTGCTCTTGCGATAAGTTCCAAGGCAGCCAGGGTTCGATTGATTGTGGAACTCGTCCGCCGTTTTCCGCACAGGCTTTGAAATAGGCGGAAAACCACTGTTGCGGATCAACGCCGTTTTGCCGCAAGGTTTGAATGATCGTGAAGGCATGGGCGCTGAAATGGCCGCTCCAGAGTGAGCCGCTGCCGTAGTAGTTCTTGCGGCCCACGGCCAGTATGCGCTGTAGCCGCTCCGATTCGTTATTGTCCATGGGAATTTCGGGATGCTCCACGAAAAGGGTCAGCCCTTCCCAGTGCCGACTCAGACATTCCAGGACTTGCTTTTGTATCGGATGCAACTGAGCATCGGCGAGTTCCCGATCGCGGATATCCGCCATGTCCGCCATGGCCTGACGCAGATTCTGATCGTGCGCCTCAAAGGCCGGCGAATGCGCCGGAGCTTCCACCCGTTGGCCATTGATGTGAAACGCCGCGTTGATGCGCGCCACCCAACCTTCGGCCCACGCACGTAGCCGGGGGTGGCCGTCGCTGATTTCGACAAAGTCCCTGCGCCGATGAGCCCAGCAGAAAGCGATGAGGATTTTGATTCCCAGCCTGGCGGCCCGGACTTGGTGCGCCTTGTAGGCCGAGTAACAATCCACCAGCAGAAAGCCATCCCAGGGCCCCAGATGTTTTCGTACGACCTCGGCTGAGCGCGAGGGGTCGAGGATGTAGACGACCGTTTCTTCCGTCACGTCGATCCACATCCACCAGAGGTAGCCCTCTTTGCCTTCTTTGAGGATAAACACAAACCAGCGCGTTTCGTCCATCTTGCGTAGCCGGGCTTGGTGGCTGTGCGCGACGATGCCGTTATAAACGGGTTCCAACAGCGGGGCAAGGAATCTAAAGCCCCCGGCGATGGTTCCGGGTGAAATCTCCAGACCTTCCATGGCCAACATGATGAGGACACGATGAACGGGCAACTGGATCAGGAATTTCGCTATCAAGAACCGCACCCAAAAGTCGATGGCGAACATACCTTTGGGGATGAGCTTCGCAGGCGGCGGTGCCGTGATGAGGCAGGGCACGGCCCCGCAGGCGCACGTGGGTTTGTAACGCTTGCGTTTGTGGACACGACGGACGATGCGAACCACCCAATCAATCTCTTCGGAATCCTCAGTGTCGGCGATTGGAGCAAAAGGCAGCCTACAGCGAGGGCAAACCTGCTGGTCCGGCGGCAATTCGTGTTCGATCACTTCGGTTGTGAACTTCGGATGGTTTCGGTTTCTCCGGCCATGGCCCTGCGATCCTGGTTGTTGACCCCGTTTCTGGCGATCAGGAGGTTGAACCATCAAGAGATCGACGTCCGTCGAGTCGTCCAGGCATCCTTTATCGTTCGCTGTCTTGGTCTGCTCCGACTTTTGGCCGAACAGTTGTTGCTTCAGCCACGCTCGCTGAGCTTTCAGATTTTCGATTTCTTCGGCCTGCTCCGCGATCCGGATCTCTTGCTGACGGACGGTCTTTTCCAATTCATCCACACGTTCTTTCAAAACGCTTTCGCGTTCAACGGCGCGGGCATGCAGCGCCTGGTAATGGCCCACGCGCCAACGCAATTCGCCTAACGTGTCGGAAGACTTGACCTCGACGGGGGGAACGATCACATCGAGGATTCTACATCAACGGGGGGTGCGTGTCCAGCCCCCCACCCTGGATGGAGATTTACGTGCTACGAACCACGGGGTTTACCGAATGTTTACGTGAATTATCTTTATATTCTCGGGATAATTTTTTCAGAAACAAAGGAACATACGTAAACATTCGGTCAACCCATGCGTGCTCGTCGAGGGAATAGAGTCAGCTTTTTGGTTGGTGTGCGTGGTCCGCAACTTGGTCAGCCTGCTGCAAGGGGCGGGACAAAATAGTCCAGGCCTTCACGTCTACCGGAAGAGGCCAAATGAACTTTTCGCGCTAAGCCGTTGTTTATTGGTAAAGGTTGTCGAGGTCCTCTTCCGAAGGCAGGTCCGTCGGCTCCTCGCCCGCCGGAGCGGCTGTCGAGACCGGAAGCGAAGTCATCTCGCCGGAAGCCGAGAAGCCGGCCCTGAGCTTCAGCGGCTGGGAGTGGTCGAAGGAGCAGTACTCCTTGGGCTCGCTCCCTTTTAGGAAGGCCTGAAGGACCCTCTTCGGGCAGGTCGGCAGGGCCAGCAGGCCTGTCTCCGAGTCCACGGCGAGGGTGATGATGTCCTCGGGCACAGGGAAGTCCCTGGGCGGGTAGTCCTTGAGCGCACCCTCCATCACGTTCGTCCACCAGGGCACCACGGTAGTGCCCCCGGTCCAGTCGGTCCCTCCCAGGGAGGTGAAGTCGTCGTAGCCCATCCAGGCCGCGGCCAGCAGGTCCGGGGTATAGCCGATGAACCAGAGGTCCCGGTGGTCGTTGGTCGTGCCGGTCTTGCCGGCGAGGGGACGCTTGAGCCGGCTGGCGCCGCTGCCGGTGCCGCCCTGAACGACCGTTTTCATGAGATGGGTCAGGAGGTAGGCGAGTTGGGGCGAGAGCGCCTCCTCCATCTTCGGCGCGTGCGCCTCGAGTATCTTGCCCTGCGTGTCCTCGACCCGGACCACCCCCCAGGGCTCGGCGTGGACCCCGCCGTTGGCGAAGGTCGAGAACGCGCCCGCAAGCTCCAGGGGGGTCACCACGGAGGAGCCCAGGCCGAGCGAGAGCACTGGTTCGAGCGGGGACTGGATTCCGGCCTTCGCGGCCAGCTCCACGACGCTGGGCGGACCGACGTGCTCGATGAGGCGGATGGAGGCGATGTTCCGCGAGAGGGCCAGGGCTTTGCGCAGGGTGATGACCCCCAGGAACTTCCCGTCGAAATCGCTGGGCACCCAGACCTTGAAGTCCTCGGACCCGGCGAAGGGCGCGGTGGCGAGCATGATGGCCTGCTGGTCCGTCGCGCCTTCCAGCAGGCGCCAGTCGCGCCCGTCCGAGTAGTAGGCGAGCGGGGTGTCTTCCACGAGCGTCATGCCGGTCATCCCGGAGTTGAGCGCAGCTGCCCATACGAACGGCTTGAAGGTCGAACCCGGCTGGCGCTTCGCCTGCACGCAGCGGTTGAACTGGTCCCCGCGGCCGCCGATCATGGCCCGGATGGCCCCGGTCTTGACGTCGAGCAGGATGAAGACCCCCTGGATGGAGGCTGGGGGCGCGGTGGAAACGGTCGGCGGGTCGATGCCGGCCTCGACCTCGGCGTCCAGCTCCTTCTTCCATTCGGCCAGCGCCTTTTCGTCGTAGGCCTTCAGGGCCTTTTCCATCTCCTCCTCGGCGATCCGCTGGAAGGAGAGGTCTAGGGTCGTATGGATCTGAAGCCCCCCGCGCCAGAGCATGGCGGTGCCGTACTTCGGCTCAAGCTGGCGCCGGACGTATTCGACGAAGTACGGCGCTTGGGCGTTCAGCACGCCTCCGCGCTGGGCCGGCAGGGCCGCGCTCAGGGCCTCCTCCATGTCCTTCCTGGCGATGAAGCCCTCATTAAGCATGCGCTGGAGCACGATTTTGCGCCGGGCCGCGGCGCGCTCGGGATGCGTGAAGGGGGAGGTGCCGCCGGGGAAGCGGATCAAGCCCGCGAGCAGGGCGCATTCGCCCAGCTTGAGGCTCTTGACGTCCTTGCCGAAGTAGACGTGCGCGGCAGCCTGGACTCCGTAGGCCCCGTGGCCGAAGTAGATCTGGTTGAGGTAGAGTTGGAGTATCTCCTCCTTGCTGAAGTTGCGCTCGAGCTGCAGGGAGAGCAGCATCTCCTTGATCTTGCGGATAATCTTCCGCTCCGGGGTCAGGAAAATGAGCTTGGCCAGCTGCTGGGTCAGCGTGGACCCCCCCTGCACCACCCGGCCGCGGAGAAAATTCATCGCAGCTGCGCGCAGCATGCCGCGCGGGGAAATTCCGATGTGGCGGAAGAAGCCGGAGTCCTCGGTGGCGATGACGGCGTTCTGGAGGTCCACCGGGATCTCTGAGAGCGTCAGGAGGGCCCTCTTTTCGATGGAGAACTCCGCGAGCAGATCCCCCTTGACGTCGAAGGCGCGCGTGGTCAAAGAGGGAGTGTAGTCCTCCAGGGACTGGTAGGAGGGCAGGCCCTCCAGGAATCTGCGCAGGGTCAGGGCCGAGGCGAGTATGCAAAGAGCGATCGTCAGGACGATCAGGCAGAAGCGGGATCGCGTCATTTAGGGCTCTACTCGCGGGTGATGCTGAGGCGGGAGTGAGCGCGGTGGCGCCGAATGGCGAGCCGCAGGAGCCTGTCTACGAGCTTCGTGAAAGAAAGCCCTGAGGCGCCCCAGAGCTTGGGGAACATGCTGATTGCGGTGAATCCAGGCATCGTGTTGATCTCGTTGAACCAGAGCCTGCCCGTTTCTTTGTCCAGGAGGAAATCCACTCGGGCGAGCCCGTAGCCTCCCAGGGCGCGGAACGCATCCACCGCCATCTTCCGGACCCTCTCAGCGGCGGCCCGCCCCAGCTCCGCCGGCGCCATGAGCTCCGCCCCGTCGGGCATGAGGTACTTCGCCGCGTAGGAGTAGAACTCCGCCTTGGGGCGGATCTCGCCTACGACCTTCGAGGCGCGGATGTCCTCGCCTCCGCCCAGCACCGCGCACTCGATCTCCCGCGCCGGCACCCCCTCTTCGACCAGCACGGTCGTGTCGAACCGGAAGGCCCGCCTAACCGCCTTGGCGAGGCCCTTGGGCTCCTGGACCTTGTAGACCCCGACCGAGGAGCCGAGCCGGCAAGGCTTCACAAAGACCGGGAAGCGCAGCTTGAGGGCCTCCTTGAGGGTCCAGCGGCCTTCGAGAACCGCGTAGGGCAGGACCGGCAGGCCGGCAACCTCGGCCAGGCGCTTGGTCATGACCTTGTCCATCCCAACGGCCGAGCCGAGGACCCCGCAGCCCACGTAAGGCAGTCCCGCGACCTCCAGGAGCCCCTGCACGGTCCCGTCCTCCCCAAAGGGGCCGTGCAGGGCCGGGAAGACGGCGTCCGGCCTCAAGCGCCTGGCCCTGGACCCTGAGCCGACCACCAGGGCCGGCTCTGCGCCCAACTCGATGCGCGCAGGGATGCGGTCGAAAGGGTACTTGAACGGCTTCGGGTGCCGCGCGAAAGCCCGGGGCCTCCTCTGGAAATGCCAGCGGCCTTGGGCATCGATGCGCACCAAGAGCGGCCGGTGCGGCCCCAGGTTGCGCACGATAGCCGCGGCTGAAACGCAGGAGACGTCGCGTTCAGCTGAACGGCCGCCGAAGAGCACCAGGACGTTCAATATACGCCCCGGGCCTGGTACCAGAACCTGCCGTCCATCGTCTTATGGATGCAGTCGACGAAGATGATGACCCGCTCGCTGTTGTGGACGTAGCCCCAGCCGCCCGAGTCCTTCAGCCGCGCGCCGTTGATCTGGCCGTCCACGATGATGTCGGGGGGGTAGTACCGGACCGCGCCGGAGTCCTTGTGGCCGGCTGCGCCCAGCTCGACTTCCGGGATCTCGGCGATGTACTTCGGTATCAGCTCGCTGAGCTTCTCCGGGATCCGGCCCTCCGCTTGGATGAAGTCGTTGAGGCTGCGCTCGATGGCGGAAAGGCGGGAGAACGTGTGGCTCTCGGAGGTCTGCCTCTCGGAACGCTGGATATCGCTGTTGATCTCCCTGGCCGCGGGGACGCCGGCGTCCCCTTTGCTCAGGCTCCAGGAGCAGCCGGAGGCGGCCAGGAACGCCGCGAGGAACGCCTGAGACGCAAAGTGTTTCATAACACCTCCTCGATGGTCCCGCCCCCGAGGACCTCGTCGAAACCTTCCGAACGGCGATAGAAGACGGCCGCCTGCCCGGGGGCGATGCCCATTTCGCCCTCCTGCAGGACGACCCGGAACCGGCCGCCCAAACCTTCCGAACGGAGGGCCGCGGGGGCCAGACGGCCGCGGTGGCGGACCCGGACCAAGACATCCCCCTGCGTCGGTTCATTCCTCGTCCAGGAAAGGCTTCCAACCGTGAAAGCCGAACGCCGCGTCTCTCTTTCGGTTCCGACCACGAGGGTGTTCGTGGCCCCGTCCAGGCGGGAGACGTAGAGCGGCTCGGGCGCCGCGACTCCCAGCCCCTTGCGCTGGCCCACCGTGTAGCAGGCGAGGCCCTCGTGCCGGCCGAGCAGCTTTCCGGATCTGTCCCGGATGTCTCCGGGTGCGAACGCCGCCGGCGCCTCCCGAAGGGCGCGCAGGCGCAGAAATTGCCGGTAGTCGTTCTTTGGGACGAAGCAAATCTCCATGCTCTCAGGCTTGTCCGCGGTTGCAAGCCCCAGGGCCCGGGCCTTCCGGCGCGCCTCGTCCTTCGAGAGCCGGCCCAGCGGGAAGATCGTCCGCGCAAGCTCCCTCTGCGTCAGGCAGTATAGAAAATAGGACTGGTCTTTGCGCTCATCAGCTGCGCGGAAAAGCCCGCATGTCCCGTCTTCCCTGCGCTCGACGCGGGCATAGTGGCCGGTCGCGACCGCATCGGCCTTCCAGTCCACGGCCAGCTTGAGCAGCGCGGCGAACTTGACCTTCCGGTTGCACTCCACGCAGGGGTTCGGCGTGCGCCGGCTCAGGTAGTCCGAAACGAAAGGATCGATGACAACTGCCGAGAAGAGGTCGCTGAAGTCCATGAGGCGGTGGGGGATGCCGAGCTTTTCCGCCGCCTGCCGGGCGTCCGCGGCGTCCGGGGAGGCGCCGCAGCAGCCGCGGCCCGGCCACGCCGCGGGGCGGAGCTTGAAGGTCACCCCCATCGTCTCCCAGCCGTCCTCGACGCACAGCGCGGCCGCAACGGAGGAGTCCACCCCTCCGCTCATGGCGACGATGACCCGCGCCATTAGGGTTTGGTGCCGAAGAAGCCGTTGAGCAGGTCTTCATCCGGCTTGGCGGCCGGCTGGGCCGCCTCGGGGGGCTTCGCTCCGGGGAGCTCTTTCTGCTTGGGCGCCCGGGTCCCCGTGACCGGAAGGACGATGGCTTTTCGGACGCCCTCGGCGAAGATGAGCATGCCCTCTTTCTGGTCGAAATAGAGCCGGAAGGGAGACTCCTTGAGCTGGGGAGCATAGGCCTTGCCGAGGTTGTCGCGCTCCTGCTCCCATTGGGGATTGTAGATCAGCTTCCCCCGCACATCGACCTTGCCCTTGAGGATCGGCAGGCTGAAGCGGATCCGGTAGACGCCGTTGGTGTCGCTGACCCCCGCGTCGAAAGAGGAGGTCTGGAAGGCCGCCTGACTCTTCTCGACGAATTTCTCCTCTCCCTCGGCGACGGCGCGCACCACCACGCCCTGGATGGGGTTGTCTTCGAGGTCCGTGATGACGCCGACGATGTAGCCCTCCAGGAAATTCGACTTCCTGTCGACCGACACAAACAGGTAGTCCACGGCCCCGGTGAGCCGGTCCACGATGACCACCTGGGCCACGCGGCCCTCCGCGAAGTCCTTGAGCACGACCTTCTTGCCGCCCCTCCCCGTGCTCGCGGCGGCGCAGCCGCAGAAGAGGCCGGCCGAAAGGAGCAGCGCGGCTCTCATGGCGTCCCTCCCGCCGGCGGCGCCGCAGGGGCCGCGCCTTGGGCGGGCGCCTTGACGCCCTCCCCGGGGCCCGCGCTGGAGGCGGGGGCCGCGCCGGGAGAGGGCGGAGCGCCGTGCGGCGTGACCGTCTTGACGAAGAAGACCACGCGCCGGTTCTTGGCCTTGCACTCGGGGGTGTCGTTGGCCGGGCAGACCGGGCGATACTGCCCGTAGCCCATGGCCGCCAGGTACTGCGGCGAGAAGTCCTTATCCTTGATGAGGTACTCCACGACGGTCGTGGCCCGCGCGGAGGAGAGCTCCCAGTTCGAGCCGAAGTACTCGTCGTTGATCGGGACGTTGTCCGTGTGGCCTTCGACCACGATGTCGAAATTCTTCGAAAGGTTCTTGATCGTCGGAGCGATCTGATCCAGGATCGAGAGCATCCCGGCTGTGACATCGGCCTTGCCGCTCGCGAAGAAAGCCATGTCCCCCTTCTCCTGGATGCTGATCTTCATGCCTTCCCGGTCGATCTTCACGTCGATCTCGGCGTGGATGTTCTTCTTCGCCTCCTCGACGTCCTTCACCGCCTGCTGGACGTCCTTGTTCAAGACGGCCGAAAGGGCGTAGAGGATGACGAAGAAGCAGACCATCTCCGTCATGAGGTCCGCGTAGTTGACGAGCCAGGGCGGGGCCGGGTGGCCGATCTGGCAGACCTTGGGGTCGCTCTCGTCGATGAAGCCCTTGGGGGCGCGCAGGGGCATGGGCTATTTCCTCTCCTCTTCCTGCCCCTTCTTCTCCTCTTCGTGCCCCTTCACCATGACCCGCTGGGAGGGCTCGAGGTAGGCCTTGAGGTTCGCCTCCACCACGCGAGGGGTCGCTCCGCTCTGGAGCAGGAGCACGCCGCGGATGACGATCTCCTTGACGAGCAGCTCCTCCTCCGAGCGCCTGCGGAGCTTGCCGCCCATCGGCAGGAAGATGAGGTAGCCGGACCCGAGCCCGTAGAATGCGGCGGCCAAGGCCAGCGCCATCCGTTTGGGCACCGCCTGGACGTCGCTGATCGAGTTGAGCATCAGCACCATGCCGAGGACCGTCCCGATGATGCCGAAGGCCGGGGCGTAGGTGCCCATGGAGTTGAAGATCTCCATCCCGATCTTGTGGCGCTCCCGGATGAAGCCGATCTCCGTCTCGAGCATGTTGCGGATGAACTCCTGGTCCGAGCCGTCGATGACGTGCTGGATGCCGCGCTTGAGGAAGTCGTCCTTGATGGCGTTTACGTCGGCCTGCAGGGCCAGGAACCCGTCGCGCTTGGCCTTGTGCGCGAGCGAGACGAAGGTCGCCACGAGGCCGGAAGTGTCCTCGCCGCTCTGGGTGAGGACCTTCCGCAGGATCCTGCCCAGGCCCACCACCTGTTTGAGCGGGTAGTTGACCAGCGTGGAGCAGAAGGTGCCGCCCATGACCAGCAGGAGGGCCTCAATGTTCGCGAAGGGCACGAAGCCCGCCGGTCCCTCTTGATAGAGGATGGCGGCCACCGCCAGGCCGATGAACACCAGGATGCCCATTACGGTGGCTATGTCCATAATCGTTCCTTATAATGACAAGTCAGGCTCACTCTCTTTTGTAGCCTTCTATGGGATTTCTCACGGGCCTTTCGGCGTTGACCCGCTTGCGGTACTCTATCACCTTTCCCACGACCTCGTCCACAGTCTCCTTGACGAGGTAGCGGTTGTTGGTGGCCAGCGAGATGACGGTGTTGGGGCACGCCTCTACCGCCTCGATGAGCTCTGCGTTGATCGTGATCTCCTGGCCGTTGAGGCGCGTAACCTTGATCATGCCTTCTCCTCCGGCCCCACCCTGCGCCCCAGGGCGCTGATGCGGGACTTGAGCCTCTCGATCTCCTCGGCGCTCCTCTTCTGCTGGAGCTCGTAGGCGGCCCGGAGCTTGTTCCAGTTCTCCCGTTCGGCGCTGAGCGCGGCGAAGCGCCGCTCCTCAGCCGCGGCCTGTGCCAGGGCCCCGCCTACGGCGCCTTCGAGCTGGCTGAGCCTCTCGCGCAGGGCCGCGGCCGTCTTCTCCTGCTCGGCCCGATCCCGGGCAGCGGCGGCTTTCCATTCCTCCTCCACCGCGAGGCGCGAGCGCAGCTCTTCATACTCCTGCCGGAGCCGCTCAAGCTCCTGGGCCCGCTTGCGGGCCTCCTCCTCCGCGGCCCTGCGGGCCTCCTCCAAGCGGCGCAGCTCCTGCCGGCCGCCTTCGATGGACGCGGCGAGGCGCTTTATGAGTTCCTCCTCCAGGCTTGCGCGCACAAGCCGCATCTGCTCGGCCTGCTCGCGCCGGCAGTCGGCCCGGACAACCTGCGCGGCGGCGAGGAGCCGGCTCTGCAGCTGCTCCTGCGCGCAGGCCTTGATGCGCGCCTTCTCGGCTGCGAAGCGCTTCTCGGCGTCCGCCGCCGTCTTGGCGCGGATCTCGGCTTCCCGGTCCTGCCACTTGCGCTGCAGGACGATGAACTCGGCCTGGTACTTCTCGTTGATCCTCTGCATCTCATCCTTGGCCTTCTTCGCCTCGTCGGCCTGCGCGCGCAGGGCGGCACTCTGCTTCTCGAGCGCGCCTCCCACGGCCCGCATCCTCTGCAGGGCTGCGCCCGCGAGCTCCGCCTGGGCGCGCGTCTTCTTCAGCTCGGCCTCGTGCTCGACGTTCAGGCGCCGGATTTCCTCCTCGCGCTCGGCCGCCAGGCGGCTCGCGACGCTCATCAGCTCGCCCTGCAGCCTCTCGTTGTCGGCCAGAAGCCGCTCCTCGCGCTCCCGCGAGCCCGTCCTGAGCGAGTGCAGCTCCCGCTCGAGCCGCTCCTGCGCGGCCCGAAGCCGCTCCTGCGTCATCGCGAGCTCGGCTTTGACCTGGGTGAGCTCCCGTTCGCGCTCGGCCGATGCGGCCGCCTGCGCTTGAAGCCGGCCGTTGGCCTCGGCGAGCTGCGCGGCGCGCTCCTCGACGGCCTGCTTCTCCAGGAGCGCCTTGCGATGCTCCAGGTCGATCCCCTTGAGGCTTTCAGCCAAGGCCTTGGCCTGGCGGCTCTCGTCTTCCTTGGCGCGGATGAGCCGCTGCCAGTGGGCCTTCTCCTCGAGCCAGCGCCGCTCGATGTCCTGCAGGCGCAGGGAGAACTGCGCCTCGACCTCCCGGTCCCTCGCGTCGCGGATCTGCAGCTTCTGCTGGAGGGTCCCAAGCAGGGTCTCGCGCTCCTGGACTAAGCGCTCCTCGAGCTCCCGGACGCGGGCTTCGAGCTTGAGCTTCGTCTCCTCCATCTCCGCCTCGCGCCGCTCCCGGCGCAGCTTGTCCTGCACATCCTTGATGGAGAGCTCGACGCGGCCGGCGATTTCGGCCTCCTCCTTGGCCTTCAGGCTTGCGAGTAGGACCTTCTCCCGCTCCTCCATCAGGCGCTTCTCGAGCAGGGCGATCTTCCTTTGCTGGTCTAAAGTCGGCGCCGCGGAGCCCGGCGCGGGCGGCGCGCTTGGAAGCGCCGTCCTCTCCGGCGCTTGCGGTTCTCCGCTCGCCGGAGAGGGCCTAACCAGGGTGTACGCGCCCGGAGGCAATGGAGGACTAGGATTGCGCCTGGATTCCTCAGCCATGGTGTCTCCTCATGATCGAACCTTCCTAGGTCGCGGGACTCTCCTTCATTTGCGCCTTATAGCTGTCCAGCCAAGACCTCAGGCTCGGGTCCGGATTGTAGGAAAGGGCCTTCTCATAGTACATCAGGGCCTCGGGGATGCGGCCCATCTGGAAAAGCTCGGACCCGAGGTATTGGCAGGCCTGCCAGAGGTCCGGATCGTGCTCGATGGCCTGGCGGAAGCACCGGACCGCCTCGTCGAGGTTGCCGGCCTCGTGCTGCTCGAGGCCCGCGTCGAAGCAGCGGCGGGCCTCGGCGGCATCGATCCGCGCCGTCTCCTCGGACTTGCTCGGCGCAGCCGGCTCGGCCGCAGATTCCTCCTTGCGGCCCGCCGGACGGCGGGACGACGTCGCAAGGACGTCTTGGAAGCCCTCGTCCTCAACCTTCGGCCGCACCGCGACCTTGCCGTCCTTCTCCATGGCCTTGATCTTGTCCAGGATCTTCGTGCGCTCGTCCTCGGCTTGCGCCGGCGTGACGCCCTGGGAGTACTCCATGGACTCCTTGAGCAGAGAACCGGCGCCCTCCGACATGTTGGCGAAGAACTTGCTGGCCACGTCCGGCGGCGCTCCCATCAGCGCGCGGGCCATATCGTCCGGCTGGAGCTCCCGGATGATGGTCTGCATGTCGCGGTCCGGGAAGTTCGCGATATCCTCGAAGAGCAGGACCCTCTTGCGGACGCGCTCGTAGACGGCGGGTTTCTCGTTCTTCAGGTATTCCAGGATGTTCGCCCGCGTCGGCGTATCGGCTTCTTCCAGCATCTGCGTCAGGCGCTCTATGCCGCCGACCAAGAAATTAACGCTCTCCTTGATGTCGGAATCGATGGCCGCCACCTGCTCGCGCGTGCACTGGCGGACCATCAAGGCCTCCATCGCCACCTTGGCCTGCATCCCGACCGGCAAGGCCATGAGAACCTGCCGGGCGTACTCGGGCCGGAGATAGCTCAGAACGACCGCGATGAGCCACGGCTCCTCGCGGCGAAGCAGGAACAAAATGACCAGGCGCTTGAGGTTCGTCTCGTTGATGTAGGAGAACCATTGCGACATATCTTCCTCCTCGGAAGCCGGCGGCTTCTGGCCGAACATGACATCCAGCTTCCCCTCCCCCGGCCCTCCCGCTCCTCCCGCTCCTCCCGCGCCGCCTTTGCCTTCCCCCTCCGGAGGCTCGATGTTCGACTCCACGTTGATCTGGGCGGCGGGCTTCTGGGCGATGGCCTCCACGTACCTGCGCATGAAGCCCGCGAACGGGAAGAAAAGGAATAGGAGCAGGAGAAGCAGGAGGGCCGCGTAGAGCAGGGGCAGGTAGACTTTGGGCTCCTTGAGGTCGTCCATCCAGTTCTTGTCCGCGGCCGCGGAGGACTGATGGTACTTCATCTTCTTGAAGGCGACGTCGTCGGGCACGAGCTTGGCGGCGCCGCCGGCGTCCTTGTACTTGGCCATGGCCTCGACGATGAAATCCCGAACGTCCTTGATCTTTTTGTCGTCCACCCGGCTGTCGTGGAAGACCGTCACCTTGAGCTTCCTGAACACCAGGTCCTGGGCGTAGTACTCCTCCTGCTCGGACTTCGTCTGCGACGCGGACTGCCCCACAGCCGCCTCGGGCCTGGGCTTGGCGGTGATGTTGGTGATGTTCTTGGGAGTCGGGACCCCCGGCAGGGCCCATTCTCTCCCCATCCCCTGCCCCTTCTCGCCCTTCTCTTTGTACTTCTCGGCGATGCCGGCGCCTTCCTTGGCGTTTTCGCGGCGCTGGGCTTTGACCTCGATCTCCACGTCGGCGAAGACCGTTCCCTTGTCCTTGCCGAGCATGGGGTCGAGGATGTCCTTCTGGATTCGCGCCTCCGCGTCCTTGATGATGTTCTCGCGCCACTCGATGAGGGTCAGCTTGGGGGTCTCCAGGACATCCAGGGATGCGCCGCGGCGCGCCGGAGCGGCAAGGGCGAGCGCGGCCAGCGCGGATATAACAAGTCTTTTTGTCATGCGCGACTAAAGTGTAAAGCTAATATGTTACGTTTTCAATACAAGCCGCCGAGACGGGCGAAGCCCGTCGAGTGCTCTTTTGGAAACATGAGACAGAAGCTGAGGCGGCATATGGGAGCCTTCTCGACGGAATGTTTCCAAAATACCCGCGATTCGCTGCGCTCATCGCGGGGGACAGCCGCCGAGACGGGCGCAGCCCGTCGAGTGCTCTTTTGGAAACATGAGACAGAAGCTGAGGCGGCATATGGGAGCCTTCTCGACGTCCCAAACATCAAAGATACGTTCGTTTGGGACGTCCCGAACCTAAGCCGTTTGGGTGTTCGGGACGGAATGTTTCCAAAATACCCGCGATTCGCTGCGCTCATCGCGGGGGACTAGAGCCGCTTGAGGAACTCGGCGACGACCTTGTCGGTCGGGTCGATCTCCAGGACACGCTTCCAGACGGCCTTGGCCTTGGCCTTCTCCTCCATCATGAAGAAGGCCGAGCCCATGATCTCCAAGGCCGTGATGTTGTTCGGCTCCAGATCGAGGACGTCCTGGGTCCGGCGGATGGCGAGGTCGTACTTGCCGTCGTAGATGGCCTGGCGGGCGTCGTAGAGCTTCTGGTCCACAAAGGTGAACTGCTCGGGGCCCTCGACGCGGCGCGTCATCTCGCTCACGCCGGCCTCCTTCTCCACCAGGTTCAAGAGCCCCAGGACATTCTCCTCTTTGGAATTCTTGTTGTAGGCGTAGCGCAGGGCGTTGACCGAGCCGCGCAGGTCCCGGCCATCCACGTAGGATATGACGCCCTTGCGCACGTAGGTCTGGAACTCCTCCCCGCCCAGGGCCTGGGGGACGCGGCTGACGATGATCTGGAGCCGGCTGACCATCGCCTTGACCTGCTTGTTGTTCGGGGAGGCGTCGAGGGCCTGGTTGAGGCGCAGCGCCGCGAGCTGGAAGTCCCCCTCCTTGAAGGCTTCATAGCCCTGCTCGATGAGCAGCTTCACCTGGCCGGCCGAGCGGTCCTCGCGCGAGCGGCCGAAGCGGTACCCCACCGAGACGCGCATGCTGGCCGGGTTATCGCTGATCCCGAGCACGTGGATCCCCTCCGCGATGTCGAGCTGGAGGCGCTGGAAGCGGAAGCCGATGCCGAAATCCGTCTCCTGTATCTCCGGCGCCGCCAGGACTCCGAACCGGAAGGCGAACCACCGCGCGACCCAATACTCGCCGCCGAAGCGCCAGTTGATCTCGGCTGCCTGGGATTTCGCGATATCCATGCCCAGCAGCAGGCGCTCCTTGAAGAGGCGCAGGCTGTTGCCGATCTTTATGACGACCGGGTACTTGTCGTCCGTGTCGCCGCTCGTCATGCTGAACACGTTCTGCATCCCGACCGCAAGCCGGTAGTAGGGGCCTATGATCCGCATGACCGCGACGTCCAGGGCGTTGGTGCTGTCCGTGGAGGCGTCGAGCTGGCGGGTGACCCGCTTGAGCGAGATGCCGAACGCCGTGGTCTCCGTCGCCTCCTTGCCCCAGGAGAGGATATGGGCGCTCTGCTGGTCGCTGAATGAGTTATTCAGCGATTTGTTGAACTCGTCGACCTTCTCGAAGCCCTTGGATGTGAGCATCGTCATTCCATATGCGAAGGTGCCTGCCATGGCCGTCGGGTGGGCGTAACCCAAGCAGTTCAGTGTGGTCTGCTCCCACAGCATCGCCGACATAAACGAGGCTTCCTTGCGCTGAAGGTAGGCTAAGCCCGCAGGGTTCCAGTACGCGGCCGTCGCGTCGTCGGCGATGGCGTAGAAGGCCCCGCCCATGCCGAGGGCTCGGGCCCCGACTCCATATTGGAGGAACTGGCCCGGCTGGCCGCCCGACTCGCCCTGGGCGAAGCGCGGGAGCGCCATTATGAAAACAAAAAGCCCGCAAGCGGCGGCGCGCGCCGCCCCCATGGGCTTGCCTGCGACTGCGTATCTATCGGCCTTCATGTTCGGCAGCCTGACCTCCCCGCCGCGGCGGGAATCTTGGCTTTGCGCCCCCGGCTTGCGCCGGGTTTGCCGTTATCGCCCGATGAACGGAACGCTCTCGGCGCGCGTCATCACAGCCCCGGTCCAGCGCGCCGCATCCGACATCGGGATCCTGCTATTCCAATTATAACAGGCGCATCTTGACTTGTCAAGGCCTACGAGCAGGCTTGCATGTCCCGCCTCAGCTTCTGCCTCATGTTTCCAAAAGACCCGCGATTCGCTGCGCTCATCGCGGGGGGCTAATGTATAACCCCGATCTTCCTGATCGCGGTCTTGGAGCCGGCCTTGATGCGCGCGATGTAGCCGCCCTTCGACACCAGGCGGCCCATCCCGTTGCGGCCGTCCCACGGGACTTCGTTCTTGCCGACCCTGCCGCCAGGCGTCCCCTTAGGGCATGATATCGAGCGGACCACGTAGCCGAGCAGGTCGTAGATCGTGATGGTCACGTCGGAGTCCTCGCCGAGGACGTAGACGATCTTGGTCCCGCCGCTGCGTGAATCGAAGGGGTTGGGGTAGTTCGACACCTGGGTGATGCCCGGTTCCGGCAACGTCATCACCGAGATCGACTCAGTTTCAGCGGACCACGAGGAAGCGACGCCCGCGTAGTTGAACGCCCGCACGCGGTAGCTGAGCAACTGGCCCGACTGGCGCGGCTGCTCGGCCGGGTTGCTTGCCGGGTTGCCGACGTGGTAGGCGTTGTTGGCCACCCCGCCGGTCTTCACGGCCGTGATCGCGCCGAGGGAATGCCAGACCGGGTCGGTGCCGCTCAGCTCCTGGATCTCGTAGAGCATCACGTTGGATTCGTCGTCGCGCGAGGCGTTCCAGGTCACGACGAAGCTCGCGCCGGAGGCCTGCCCCGGCGGCACCAGCGACCGCACCGCGGCCGGAGAGGTGGGCGGCGTGGTGTCGATCCGGTAGATGATGAGGGGCCGGCCGGACTCCGACGGGATGTAGCCTGTCGGCGCGCTGACGGGGCCCGTAAAGGCGCGCACCGAGACGAGGGCCATGCCGTCCGAGACGAGCTCTCCGGCCAGGTGCTGCTGCGGCAGTGTGCCCAAGCACCCGCGGCCGGTGGCGCCCGGGCACCCGATCTGGCCCGGCAGGACCTGGAACTCCGTGTTGCTCACGCGCAGCGCGCCCACGATCTCCGAGCCGATGACGAGCTTGCCCTGGTTGAAGAAAATCGAGGTATCCTCGACCTTGATCGAAGCGTCGCTCGGCCCGAAGGGCTGCGCCAGGCGGGTGATCTTCGGCACCGGCAGGGCCAGGCCGGTCAGGGTCCCCGAGGTCACCGAGCCGACGTTCCTCCAGCCGAAGGTGAAGGACTCGTACTTCTCGAAGCTCTCCCCCACCGCGATCTGATAGCCCGTTATGCCCTGCGTGGAGGAGGGGATCGGCCACGAAAGCCCGAGGCTCGTGCTGTTCGAGTTCCAAGCGGACATCGCCAGGCCCTGGTCCGAGATCGGCATGGCTTTGCCGTCCTTGTCAACGATGAAGTACACCGGGTTGCCCTTGCCGTCGTCGACCACCTTGTCCGGGATGTTGTCGTTATTGATGTCCAAATCCAGCAGGCCGTCGCCGTCCACGTCCACCGAGGGCTTGTCCGAGCCGATGAGGCTGATGAACTGCCGGCGCCCGGTGTTCAGGAAGTCGAAGTTGTCCGGCGAGCCGTCATTGTTGATGTCCACGAGCGGCTCATTCACCGCGGGCTGGCCCGGCGCCGCGGCCAAGGCGGAGGCGCCCGAGGACTTCCACGGCTTGCCGTCCTTGCCGATCCACTTCAACGAGTCGCAGACCGGGCGGCCGGTTTCCGTGGAAATCTTGACGCGGCCGGCTCCATCGCGCTTGACGATGCAGGGGTAGCCGAAGCACGGCGAGCCGGAGCCCTTGCAGGGATGGGTTCCGTCTTCGCCGACGTCCGCGATGGTGATGGTCGGCAGGATCGAGGAGAGCGGGATGATCGCCGTCGAGATGCGCACCAGGCTCGATCGGGCCGGGAACTGCTTCTCGTTGGATGAATGGGAGGCCGCGGTCAGCTCGGAGGAGTTGGGCCCGAACATGTCCTCGAAGCGCTCGATCGAGAAGCCGATCTGGTCCCCGATCGTGGCGCGGCCCGCCAGGTCCACCGTCGAGACGTCGCAGGCGAAGAAGACGTTGACCGGCGTCGTCGTCACCATGAGGAAGGGGACGCTGGAGACGCTCAGGTCCACGAGGGCGGTCCCGCCGCTGAACTGCCCAGAACCGCCCGGGAAGCCGAAGTGCGTCAGGGCGCCGATCAGCTTGTCGCTGTTGGGCGTGAAGGCGCTGTCCCCGTTGTCAAGCCAGACGCTCAAAGATCGGGCGTCGCCCTGCCCGACGGCCGTGACCGGATACCTCTCCTGGACCGTGCCCAATTGGGTCAGCTTGAGCTGGGCGATGCGCACGAAGTCCGAGTTGACGCTCATCGTCACCTGCCCCAGCGCCACGTTGGTCTGGCCGCCCATCGCAGCGGAGGGCGCGAGGTTGCGCGACTCGAACCTCAGCGTCAGCGGGGTGATGTGGACCTTCGAGCCCCTGAACGGGAACTCGCCGGTCATAGTCCCCCTGGCCTGGAGCTTCGAGACGTTCAGGCGGATGCCGGGGGAAACGTCCTTGGGCGCGAGGACCCCGACCCAGGACTTGTCGATGATATCGACGGAGAGCTCGTCGTTCTTGACGGCCGTGGCGCCGACGTCGTAAGTCAGGAAGAAGACGCCGGCCGTCGGCGAGATCGTCTGCTGGACCGAGAGCTCGACGACCAGCTGGAGGTCCTGGTCGTTGAGCTGGTTGAAGACGTCCACCTTGCGCACGCCCGCGCCGGCCGCGTGGGCGAGCGTGGGCGTGGGCCCGCCGCCCAGGACGTCGCCGCGCGATAAGATCGCCAGGGTCGGGTAGAGCGCGCCGCCGATCTGCGTCGTGCCGTAGCCGCCGCCGAAGGTCATCAGCTCGGTGTTCCCCACGTAGATGCGGCCCTGGCCGTTTACGGGGAATCCCAGCGTGGAAGCGACGACCAGTGTGAAGGGCGCCGTCTGGTTGGAGGAGACGGCGCCGTAGGGGGGCAGGGTGGAGCCGGAGATGACCAGGGTGTTCGCCTCCGAGACGTTGAGGTCGTTCTCGTCTAAGACGTCGTTCTGGTTGATATCCTTCCAGAGGCGCACGAAGCTTACGTCCGTGTTGCGCCCGAAGAGCTTGTCCTTGTCCTGGCTGCCGCCGCCGCGGGAGATGCGCAGGTTCTGCCAGGACGCGAGCCCGACGTCGGTCGCCATGTTGAACCTGAGGAACGTCACGTTCGATTCCGCCTGCCCGACCTGGCTGATGTTGTTGCCGAAGATCCAGTCGTAGACCCCGAGCGTGACCCAGGAGGGAACCTCCTGGATGAGGACCTTGGGGGTCGTCTCGAAGGGCGCGGGGTCCAGCAGAACCCGGTGCGGCACTTCGATCTCGACGTAGGAGGTGTCGTTGACCGACAGCCCCTCGAGTGTCCCGACCCCGGCGAACTGGTTGAAGCTGAAGGTGATGAAGTAGCTCTTCGGCGTCGTGCTGACGACGATGGGCTGGCGGAACTGCACGCTGACCGTGCCCGTCGAGAAGGTCTCGTTGCCGAAGGAGAGCAGATGGAGGTAGGCGCCGTGGCTGTCCGTGGCGGTGTCGGTGGAGGTGAATTGGCCGTCGTTGTCCGCGTCCTCCCACAAGCGCACGACCGTCACGTCGGTGTCCAGCGTCTCCTTGGGGACGTGGTTGAAGCGTAGCTTCGACCAGCGCACGGTGTTGCGGTCCGTCTTGGCCGTGATCTTCGCGAGCGAGACATCCGAAGCGTTCTGCATGGCCGTGTTGGGGGCGAAGCGGGAGAAGGTCAGCGAGAGCGTGTTGATCGTAGGCACGATCGGGAAGGCCGGGCTGAAGGGGCTGTTCACGAGGAAGATCTTGTGCCCCGCGCCCGGGGGCCCGAGCTGGAAGTCCGTCTCCAGAGGCTTGCAGCGCCCGACGGCCTCGTTGCGCTGGTTCACGGGCAGGTCCTTGTGCGTGAAGCGCGCGGCCTGGTCGATGTCGACCGAGATAAAGTAGGTCTGGGTGGAGGCCGGCACCAGGGTGTAGGCCGCGTTGATCTTCGAGTCCGTGATGTCGAAGATGACCACGCCGTTGACGATATTCCCCTGTGCGAGGACGCGGTCTTCCCCGTTCACGCCGGTCAAATTGTTGCGATGGAAGACGGGCGCCTCCGGCGGCTCCACGGACTTCCAGAGCTTGGCTATGGAGGTGTCGCTGTCGCGCACGTTCAAGCCCGGCGGGATCTCGAACTGCAGGCGCATGCGGTTCCACTGCACCTGGAAGCCGCCGGCCCAGCCCTGGAGCTTGACGACCGCGTTGTTGTTGGCGCCCTGCTCCAGGCTCGGAGCCAGGACAGCTCCGGCGCCGTGCGCAGCGGCCGAGGTGTCCAGCAGGCCGCGGTGGACCCCGATGAGCGCCGACACCCACGTTCCGGAGCCCGCGGGGTACTCCACCTGGCCCAGGGCGTCGTAGGAGACGAGCTCGTTGTCAATGGTCATGTAGGTCGTGGCCCCGCCGGGCGCAAGCCCGGTGGAGGAGGAGATCAGCCAGTAGGCGTCCGGCTGGCCGGGGTCCGGCGGGACCGCGGCCGGGGAGCTCAAGGTCGGCGCTTCGAAGGTGCCCTTGGAGGAGGAGAACATGGGCGTGGTCTTCAAGTAGAGGATCTGGGCCGAGGGGATCATCTCGCGCAGCTTGCTCGTAAACGGCAGGGGCGAGCCCCTGTCGTATTCGTTCGGGTTGGAGAAGGCGTTCGCCGCCGGATCGTCGACCTGCGGGCTGGGCCGCGGGAACGCGTCGGCCTTCAGCACCGCGCCCAGGGTGCGCGGGGCCTGCGTGCCCGGATCGTTCGTCTGGGCCTCCGGGGAGAGGTGGTAGGCGATGAAGTACCGCTGGGAAGCCTGCGCCTTCGACAGGGTCCTGATCGTCTCGGGCGTGAAGAGGATCACTTTCGCCTGCAGGGGAGTGCCGGCGTTCCCGAACGTCCCCGTGCCGATCAGGATGTCGCCGGGCATGGAGCCCGACGGCAGCTGGAAGACGCCGTCGCCGTTTGAGTCCGCCCAGGCGGAGACGAGGTCCACGTCCGACTGGTTCCTGCCGGCCGCGGCCGAGCTGCCGGTCGCCGTGACGACCACGAAGCGCCAGAGCGAGTCGCCGATATCGGCCTGCAACAAAAACGAGAAGACGGCGCCGGTGGACCTCTGCTGGAAATAGGGGCCGATCTGCGGGTCATCGACGGTGTTCGTCGCGATGACCAGCAGCTTGTCCGCGTATTCGGACACGTTGCCGACCAGCGAGCGCGTCTTGCCGGCCGGCGGCAGGCCGATGTTGAGGGTGTCCATCTGCTTGGGCTCCTTGATGATGAAGTAGTGCGTGTTCGGGATGATGAGCCCCAGGTTCGCCTCTTCGCTGACCGTGGCCAGCGGTGAGACGTCGAAGGTGACGAAGAAGTTGCGCGACCCTCCCGTGATCGACTGCCCGCCGCCCAGGCCGATGATCGGGATGCGCGCGGGCCCCGAGATCGGGGTCCCGGTCGAGAAGCTCAGCTGGGTTGTGCCCTCCATGGCCCGGGTGCAGTTGCGCCAGACGTTGGCGGAGAAGTCGACGTCCGGGCAGTTCATGATCTCCTTCTGGTCCTCGTCGGTCTGGCCGTCGTTTAAGACGAGGCGCTGGGGGGTCGGCGGGAAGGGGTCGTCGCTCGGGAAGAAGTCCGAGAGCCTTGTCACGTAGACGTCGATCGGCGAGGGGGTCGTCGAGCTGATCTCGACCTTCAGGGTGCCGACCGGGAACTTGTGGACGATGCCGGAGAGCGGCGAGACGATCTGGTCGGTTGTGTTGCCGGCCAGGTCGGGGATCGCGTCCAGCAGTCCGTTGCTGTTCTGGTCCGGCCAGACCTTCTGGTCCGACCAGACCTTGATGTCGTCGACGTCCATGGCTTTGTTGGTCAGCTTGATGAACCCGCCCAGGGCCCTGGAATGGATCCACCTATCGAGCTTCAAGCCCGACCAGACCGCTGAGCCGTTGGATTTTATGGTCAGCTTCGAGACCGGGGCGTTCTTGTCGTTCTGCGTGACGGAGGTGCGCACCGAGGGCGCTCTTCCCGCGCCTTCCGCGTCCACGGCCTCGACGTACGCGACGTCGGGCGTCGCGTGAACCGACACGTTCGCCGACACGTACGGCATGAAGGGCAGGACGTCGCCGTTGCCCGCCAGCGGGATGACGTCGGCGGGCCCGCTGATCTGCATCCCGTGGGTCTTGTCCCGCGTTGCGTCGGAGGCGAAGTCGAAGACGACGAAGTAGGTGATCGTGGAGGGCGAGACGGTGCGCTGGGCCGTGTTGCGGGCCACGGCGTCCTGATAGGCCGGGGCGTCGCTCTTCGTCGGGTCCAGGATGCAGAGGCTCAGGACCGCGGCCCTCTGGCTGAACGCGGTCTTGTCCGCGGGCTTGGCGCCGGGCGGGTCGTTGACGCAGAGGCTCTCCTCGGGCCTGCGCCAGGCCGTGGGGGTGATCTCCGTGTCGATGGAGACCTCGAAGATCCCGTTGCCGCGGGAGGGATCCCCGTCGGCGCCGGAGTCCACGAAAAGGCGGATGTGCTTGACGTCCTGGTCTAAGCCCGTGCCGTTGTGCGTCAGGCGGATGCGGTCGATGGTGCCGTTGTAGGCCTCTGTCCAGAGCTTCAGCTTCATCATGCCCACCGAGCCGGCGCCCTGGTTGACGTACTCATAGGTGGAGAGCGGCAGGCGGGTGGTCGTATCGATGGAGGGGGCCCACCAGGCGGAGATGCTCTCCCCGAGGATGTTGATGCGGGCGGCCTCGCGCTCCACCGGAGAGGTGGCGGTCTTGATCGCGAAGTTGTTGCCCGCGACGCCGACCTGGCTCGCGGTCGTGAGCATGACGAAGAACGGCCCCGAAATTTCCAGGCCGAGGTCAGAGGGGAGCTCCACCTCGGCGTAGCCCGTGGGCTTCAGGCGCAGCGCGAGGAAGAAGTTCCTGGGGGCCACGGTCACGATCGTGCGGGTCGCGTCGGCCGCTTCAAGCGGGACCTGGCCGCGGGTCTTGTCCCCGAAGTACCAATAGCCGTTGTCGTAGACCCCGGTCGCGAT
Organism: Elusimicrobiota bacterium; assembly: GCA_016212885.1. Lineage (GTDB taxonomy): Bacteria > Elusimicrobiota > Elusimicrobia > UBA1565 > UBA1565 > UBA9639. Next base: position 45,544 of record JACRDO010000016.1, read on the forward strand.
CCTCACGTCGCCGGCGGCGCCGCCTGTATACCGGAAATTGCCGTCGTCGTCCGCATCGGCGTAGAGCGCGATCTCCTCGACGTGCTCGGCTGCGAGCCTGCCGGTTTTCCTGACCTGCAGGCCGGAGAGCTGGCCGCTCAGGAAATTGGCGGTGGACGGGGCGACGGAGAGCGTCAGGCGCAGCATCTGGACAGGGTCTGGCGAAGCGGGGGTCATCCCGTCGCCCTGCCGGAGGACGGGGCGCATCTGCCCGAGGCGGGACTTCGCCTCCTTGACGGTCCCGTCCTCGTTCTTTTCCGGCGCGAGGTCCGTCGGGAAGAAGACCACGCCCGCTGTGAAGACGTTGTCGTCGGAGCGCTGGTCCGCCTTGATCGGCGGGCACTCGGGATCCGGTCCCGGCACGTCGCAGTTGAAGGCCCGGCCGAAGTCCTTGGTTTTGCCCCAGATCTGCGTCTGCGCCTGGGCGGTCGCGGAGACGACCAGATCCTCGACGAGGAAGTCGGTCACCTGCAGGCCGGTGAAGACGCCGGGGGTCGGGTCCGCCGCGCCCTGGAAGACGTGAGCGTTCTGGAGGGTCGCGCCCGCGGTGAGGTCCAGCAGGGTCACCTGGGAGCCCGAGGTCCCGAAGAGGACGTTGCCCGCGAAATACTGCTTGTTGATCGGGTGGCCCGCGGCGATGTTGCCGAACGTGTCGCGCAGGGCCACGCCGAGCGTCCGTCCGCCCACGGTCCTGGCCAGCACGCCCGGCGCGCCCGTGTGCAGGGGGTTGTACTGGGTGAACGGATGGTGGAAAGTGATGTAGTCCGCCCGGTTGGGCGTGATGAAGTTGTCCTGCATGACGATCGGCATAATGAAGCCGTCCTGGCCGCGCGTCACCAAGACTGAAAGGGTGATGGTGCCGACCACCGTGTCCCAGACGTAGAAGCGGGCGCCCGTCTGGTTGATGTCGATGTTGACCGGGAACGCGGATTGGCCCGGGCCAATGCGCTGCCAGTCGCTGGTCTCCCCCATGATGGCCTTGCTCGGCGTCCGCCCGGCGCGCGTAGTCGTGGAGTTCAAGGACCTCACCTGCAGGGTGTGGTACGCCCAGCTCGAGGCCGAGATGTTGCCGAACTGGTCGTAGAGGTCGATCTGGATGAACGGGTCGATGGGCAGCTGGGTGGCGGTGCTCAGCTGAACGGTCGTGCCGGCGATCAGGTAGCGCTTGGGGCTGGTGAACTGCGCGGTGAGCGGCGGGCCCGGGTTCACGGTGTAGGTCCCGGCGGCGACCGTCCAGAAGCGGTTCTGGACCGTGTTCACCCTCAACTCCCACGGCGTGTTCGTGCTCGGCGTGACCCTCGTGTCGATCAGGTAGAAGCTCGTGGCAGCCAACCCGATCTCCAGCCGGGCCGTGCCGGTGGAGGCGATGAAGCTTCCGGGGTCCGGGCTCGAGTACTGGGTGTCGCCGATCGAGTTGGACCGGATGGTGAACTCGATGTAGGGCTTGCTGCCCCCTCCGTCCCCCCCACCCAACTTGACCGGCGACGGGTTGCCGAATTTATCCTCCACCTCGAAGACGATCATCTCGCTGGTGGCCCCGGCGAAGAGGGTCGGGTGGGCGAGCGGCGGGACCGCGATACGGCTGACCAAGTCCGGGAGCACGTTCACGAACTGCGCCGAGGAGAGCAGCACCCCGGCCGGGTCCGAGACCCCGACGACCGGCCGGCTCGACTCCTCCGGCGGATAGGAGGAGCTCGCCGTGGTGTCAAGGTAGTAGAAGGTCGTCTCGAACTTGAGGGCCGGGATCGTGACCGAAGATATGGGCGCCTCGAACGCGGGCAGGGCCCCGGCGGAGATGATGCTGGAGGCCGAGAAGGAGAACGAATCATCCACGGTCGAGGGGCGGCGCGCGGCCGTGGACAGCGCCACCGTGATCGGCGCCGTCGCCACCACCGGGTTGTTGAAGATGTCCTGGACCTGGACCTGGAAGGAGCGCCGGCTCTCGCCGTCCACGTCGTAGATCTGGCCCGCGACCATCCGGTTGACCGGGTTGCCGAACCCGAGAGTCTTCGGGTCCCGCGGCCGGATGGCCATCTTGAAGGTCACGGAAGACACGTCCATGGCCAACGGAACCATCTGCAGGGTCCATCTCCCGGGCCGCCCGCCGTTGCCGAGGTTCTGCTCCGGGCTCGCCCCGGCGTAGGAGGACATGGAGTCGCGGTAGCGGAACCGGATCTGGGTCAGCGTTTCCTGGATGGTGACCCGGTCGATGTATTTATAAGGCTGGTTCGGCTGGGCGAAGCCGTAGTCCCCGCTCATCGTGTTCGGCATCCCCGGGGCGAAGCCGGCGCGGGAGCGCACGGCCACCTCGTCGGAGGGCAGGGTCAGCATGATCTCCGTGCTCAGCCAGTCGGTCGGATTGCCGAAGTCGTCGAGGCGCCCCACCGTGAACTCCCCGCCGCTCAGGCCGTCGGCCCCAGCCAGGGCCGCGTCGGCTGTGGAGACGAAGACCAGATGCTTGGGGTAGCCGCCCGTGGTCAGCAGGGCGCCGGAGAGGTTGCGCTGCTCGCCGAGGAACGGCCCGAGGTCCGCGGGCGCCGTCATGGTGCCGATCCAGATGCGCGCGTAATCGCCGGCTTTGCTGGAGACGATATAGCCCCATTTGATGTTGACGTTGTCGGGCTCGCCGTTGTTGCCGATGCGCCCCTTCATGTCCGTATAGGTGTAAGTGGCGCCGGACGCGACCCAGCCGGCCCCCTCGTTGTAGACGAGGGAGCCTGAGGAGCCGTACACCCCTACGATCTGGATGTAGACCGGAGCGCTCGATATCAGGGGGTTGTTGTAGACGTCCGAGAGCTGGCCCGTGAACTCGGACATGCCCGGCGAGAGCTGGGACCCCGCCCGGACGCTGACGATCTGGCTGGTCGGCCCGGGCAGGACCGTCACGGAGCCGGCGTCGCTGGGGGCCACGAAAATCGAGGGCCGCTGCGAGTAGCCGATCACCTCGCTGGTCACAATCGGGTTGTCGTCCAGCGCGGCCCTGATCCAGCGCGAGCCCGCCTTCTTCAGCGTCAGCCCCCTTTCGTTGATGAACGTCTTCACCCCGCCGTCCGAGACATAGAAGGGCGCGAGCGTCGGGCTGAAGGAGGGGGTCTGGGGAGTCTGGAAGTACTCGGCCGAGAGCGTCAGCGTGCTCAGGCAGAGGTTGGGCCCAGTCGAGAGCAGGTTGCTGAAGATGTCGTGGGCGATGATTGAGAAATGGATCATCTGGCCGGCCGTGGCCGAGGAGGGGACCCCGGAGAAATGCAGGTGGTGGGCCGGGCCCGGGTTGACTGGGAAGAGGGCCGAGGCCGCGGAGGATATGTCGAGGGCCGAGTCCGGCGTGGTCGAGGCGACCACGCTGTAGGTCGAGACCGCGGCCACCGGGATGATGGGGAAGGACCAGCTTCCGAGCTGGAGCGCGGCGGGCGGGGGCTGGGCGGCCCTTGTGTCCGAGGGCAGGCTCAGGGCCACCTTCGGCATGAGGGAGGGCGGGTTCGTGTCCCAGTTGACGCTCGTAGATGAGATCTCCGTCGCCAGGTTGAAGAAATCGTCGATGAGATTCACCGTGACCTGGAAAGCGCTCTGCGGCATGGTCATCGTGACCGCGTTCGGCGCGCCCGTCTTGCCGGGCGTGTCCCCCGGCTCGAGGCTCCGGCAGTATGGCGAGGCGCCGCCGCCGCACTTGCCGGGCGCCCCCTTCTCCCCGGGCAGGAGCACCTGCAGGCGAGCGGCCGAGGAGGCGAAGACCTTGAACCGCTCCGAGCGGGCGGCCGGGTTCGCCTGGCTCTCAGCGGCGGACCGGCAGACCTGGTTCGGCAGGAGGTTCACCGTGCAGACCTTGTCGACGTCCTGGGCGCGCGGATAGACCGCGACGAGCGCGGAGGTGGTCTTGCTCACCAGGGCCAGCTGGACCTGGCGCGAGCCGGAGGCCGTCATGGGGACCGAGGAGGGCTCCACGTCGTAGGCGTCCGAAGTCCAAAGGTTGAAGGACGGCAGGTAGTCGGCTCCGACCTTCGGGGCGGGATTGACGATGTTGTTGTATTGATCCACCAGGTTCACCGTCGCGTTGAACGGCGCGCCCGCTGTCTGGGTGGAGACGGCCCCGACCTTCCCCCCGTCCGGATAGGTTCCAAGCCCGCCGATGCTGATCTGCCCCGGCATCACGAGCTGCAGCCCGTAGGGCTCGCCGGCGGAGACGGTGAAGGTGGAGGAATACGGCGAATCCTGCAGGCCGGAGCCGCCGTAGTCCTCGGCCAGGAGCTGGTGCCAGGTCGCAGCCGCCAGGAGCGCGGCCGGCAGGGCCGTGGGGTCCGTCTTCCCGTAAGCCGTGTTGATTGGCGCAGTCGGGCAGGAGACGATGAACGGGAAGCCGGCCGGGGTCTTGATCCGGATGTCGGCGGCGCGGTTGGCCACCACGTTGTAGAACCTGTCCACGATGCCGACCCGGACGTACACCGGGTCCCCGGCCTTGTTGGCCGTGTTCGGGACCCCGGACTTGCCGGTCTCGGAGCCCGGGTCGAAGTCCTCGCCCGGCAGGACCACGACCAGGTTCTTCGGCAGGCCCGCGGTCACGTTCACCACCGTGCTCGTGTCGGAGGCGAGGCGGTCGCCCCAGGGCTGCGGGTCGTAGAGCATCTCGGCCCTCAGCTGGTTCGGCATGGACTTCTTGAACACGACGTCCACGAGCCCCACCCCGGTGACGGTGAGGGTGGAGGGCAGAATGATGGCGTGCGGGTCCGTCGGCACGATGCGGATCTGCTGGCTCGCCCCGAGGGTGAGGTTCCAGAAGGCGTCCGTGATCTCCACGGTGATGGTCATCGTGGACCCAGCTGGCTGGCCGATGACCGTGCCGCCGCGGCCCCCGTAGGGCTGGGGCGGGATGACGGTCGAGCCGGGCACGGCGTACTGGTTCGGGACGCGCACGCGCAGGCGCATGGGATTGCTCGGGGTCAGGGTGAACGTGCTCGACACGATCCCGGCCAGCAGGGGATCCATGCCGCTCTGGTCCAGGACGCTGAAGGAGCGGGTTCCGGCCGTGCGCAGGGTCACGGTCCCCACCGCGACGCCGTTCATCATCGTCAGGGTCCAGGAGCTCTGCGCGAAGGAATCATCGGACGTCAGCCGGATGCCCGTCTTGTTGATGTAGTCCGTCAGGTTGAAGCCCTTGTCCGTCGCGTACACCGTGACGTGGATGTCCTCTCCCGCTATTTGGCTCGCCGGCGCCGAGGACACGCCCACGCCGTCCCTGCGGACCTGGCCCGAAAGGACGACCACGAGCTTCGCCGGGGTCGAGGGATAGACGAGGAAGCGGGTGGAGTCGCCGGCCAGGACGTTGTCGCCCGTGGCCGTGGAGGCGGTGATGCGCCAGCCCGTGACCGTGCTTTCCGTCACGAGGTAGGTGTGCGTCGTGACCCACTGCCCGTTGTTCGTCGTGAAGTCGCCGAAGGAGGCCAGCTGGTGGTTCGGGTCGTCGGAGAAGAGCCTGAAGGTGCTGTCGAAGCCGGGCTTGACCCGGTTGTAGAACTGGTCTACGAGGTTGACGGTGATCGTGAACGTCGAGGCGGCCAGCTGGCCCAGCGCGGAATAGGTCGATCTTCCGAGCAGATTCAGGCTGCCCGGCCGGGCGGTCTCCGTCGGAACGAGGACCTGGAACCGGTAGGGCGGGCCGGGATTGACGGTGATGCCGGCGACGGTGAAGGAGGAGAGGGTGTCGTCCGCCTTGGAGACCTTGAGGGTCCACGGCCCGCCGACCGGGTCAACCACCGTGTTGGTGCGCAAGGAGATGTGGAGCGTCGTGGACCCGTTCGTCACGGTCTGGTCAGGGATGGCCGGGACGTTGGGGTCGCTGAGGGCGACGCGGACCACCGGCGAGATCGAGGTCACCGGGTTGTAGTAGGCGTCCGTCACCAAGACGTCGACCGGGTAGTCGCTGCCGGCCGTGACCGCTGAGGCCGCGCCCGCAAAGCCCGTCTGGGAGCCCTTCATCAGGCTCATGCCGGAAGCCAGGGCGATGAGCCGGGCCGGGACGTTCGGGTCCACATAAAGCGCGGAGGAGGTCGACGGGGTGATGTCCGGATTGCCTGCGACCACCCAGATCCTCGCCCCGGCCGCGGTCGCGGAGGCCAGCTTGACCCCGGTGAAGGCGGACTCCCCGCTGTCATTGAGCGTGGTGGACGCGGGCAGCACGGCGTTCGGGTCGTCGGAGTAGAACGTCAGGGTGAGCGGGGAGCCGGAAGGCAGCGGGAAGAAGTTCCAGGTGACGAGGCGGACCGTCAGGTTGAAGGGCGCGCCGGCCGTGAAGTTCTGAACTCCCACCAGGCCGAGGTTCCCGTCCGGGCTCCCCTGCCGGCCCAATGCCGCGATGTCCCCGGGCTTGGGCGTCTCGCCCTGGATGAGCAGGGAGAGCCGGGCCCCCATGGCGTTGAACACGTTCGAGGTGCTGGAATAGACTCCCGGCAAGGTGGCCGACACGGTGTGCGTGCCGACGCGCACCGGCGTGTAGGTGAAGGTCGTCGCGCCGTTGACCAGGGTCAATGTCCGGGTGGGGATGGCGGCCTGCGGGTCCGACGCCGTCATCGTGACGTTCGAGGACACGTCCACGGTGTTCCAGTAGGGGTCTGTGCCGCGCACCGTGAAGGTGAAGGGAGTCCCGACCGGCACGGCCGTCGAAGGCAGGATGTGGATCCTTCCGCCGGAGGCGGATTGGTCGTAGGGCGGATTGCCGGGAATATATTTCTCGTCGGGGACCAGGACCATGAGCTTGTTGAAGGGCTTGGGCAGGACCGTGAGCCCGGAGATGGTCTGGGTCGTCAGCGTGAACAGGTCCGCGTCCACAGCGGAGACCTCCAGGGCGTTCGTTGCGGAGATCGGGCTGAAGCCGGATGCCACCAACTGGCCGTTCGAGAGGGGCTGGGTCGCCGGCACGACGGCGAAGGGGTCGTTCGTAATCAGGGCCACCTTTCGGAGGTCGCTGGTGCGGTTCCAGTAGTTGTCGGTCGCCCGGATGGTAACCGCGTAGTTGTTGCCGGCGATGAAGGGCCCCGGAATGCCGGTCTTGCCGCTGAGCGAGCCCTCGGAGGGCTTCTCACCGACAGGGTCCTGACCACAGAGCAGGAACTGGACATGGGTCACAGGGCCCGGGTTGACCTGGATGTGCTGGGCCGGAGCCGAGGAGTAGGCGGTCAGGTTGTCGCCGCTGTCAGCCGCCCCGATGTCGAGAGAGATCTGGGCGCAGGTCGGACATGTCCGGGTCACTGCGATGAATTTGAACAAGCTCGACCCGGCGACCAAGCCCTGTTTGTACTGGTCGCCGAGCGGGATGAAGCCGCGGGCGCTCATGTTCGGGTCCGAGACATCCAGCCTCACTATGGGATAGGGGATATTGTCGTAGAACACCGTGGTTGCCGTCACCACGTTGTACTGTTGGTCCGTGAGATTCACCGTCGCGTAATAGGTCACCCCGGCCGTGAGCGCGCTGAGCGAGCCGGAGGAGCCGGCCATTGAGCCGGGCAAGGGCGTCTGGCCCGGAAGCAGAAGCTGCAGGATCCACGCCTGCCCCGTTTGGCTGTGCGGCTGGATGACCGCGCGGGTGGAGGATTCGACGTAGTTCGCCGTGTCCGTATACGCGGTGACCCGGGTCGAGGACGAGGCGGCCCGGAGGTAGAGGCTGTAGTCGGTCGAGCCGAGCGTCAGGGTCTTGGTGGAATCCACCGAGGCGAAGGGCGTGTTGACGCCCAGCCAGACCTGCGGGCTCATGTGAGCCTGCCACGGCTCGTAGGGGTTGAAGAAGCCGTCGCACGCGTAGACGGTGGCCGTAAATGTCGAGGCGGCCTGCTGTTCGTCCGGGAAGGCGGTCTTCCCCATCGCTGAGCCGGGCACGAGCTGTTCGCCGGGCAGGCGCAGGAGCAGGTTCTTCATCGGCGAAGCGGTGTTGGCGCCCACGGCCAGCGACGCCGAGTTCCAGGCGCCCGGCGCGCCGGCGCCGGAGACGCTCAGTTGGGTCTCGAGCGTCACGCCCGGCACGGTCCAATTGCCGCGCTTCGACTTCATCGCGACCGAGACCTGCATCATGCCGCTGTTCCAGGAGGTCGAGGCGATGGGCCCGGCGTAGGGATCGTTGTGGGTGAGGGCGATGTTGGGCGGCGCGCTCGCGGGCGTCACGTTGAAGTTCTTGTCCGTCACGTACACCGAGGCGAAGAAGCCGACTCCGGCCGTGCTGATGGAGACGCTGCCGGTGCGGCCGCTCCCTGTTCCGGGCGCGAGGGTCTGGCCGGGCATCCTCAGCAGGAGGCTGTAGGGAACATCGGGGTCCACGATGATGCCGCTGACCAGGCCGTTGACGCCCGGCTTGCCCGACTGCTCAACCCGGAGCGAGCGGGCGCCGGCTTTGCGCAGGGCCAGGCCCGTGTAGTTGCTCAGCACGCCGTTGTCTCCGGGCTGGAACGTGTAGTTCACCGGCAATCCGTTGCCTGGGGTCTCCGGGGCCCCGGAATCCGGGGAGGAGAAGACGAGGGTGCCGGTGAAGTTGTTGGCCGTCTGGCCCTGGTCGTCGAGCGCGGTTACCGTGACGTTCTGCGCCGTGCCGGCCGTGTAGGGCCCCTGCGCGGTCTGGACCAGGAAGCTGGCGGCCGGCGCCGCGACCTTGAAGTAGTAGCCGGGCGTGGGCACGTCGGGGTCCGCGGGGGGCCGGAGGTTGCCGGCGCGGTCCCGGGCGCGCGTGCGCACGAAGTAGGCCTTGCCGCGCGGCCAGGGGGTAGCGCCGCTGCCCAGGCCCGTGTAGATCCAGCCGTGCGAAGCCGTGTCGTAGGTGGATGCGAGGACCCACCGGCAGTCGGTCGGCACGCCCGGCGCGGTGCAGACGGGGCCGTTGTCGTTGGGCTGGGCAATGCTCGAGCTGAAGGCCACCCCGTTCCAATAGTAGTCCGAGGGGCCGGGCGCCGTGTTGGAGAAGGCGATGGTCTGCCGGATGGAGATGAGCACGTCGGTCGGCGCGGCGATGGAGGACTGGGCGAGCCCCCCGCCGCCAGGAGGGGTCACGTCCTGGGCCGAGCCCAGCAGGGTCACCGCGTCGGTCTCCGTGTTGCTGATGCCAAGCGGGGTCCACGCGCTCGCCTGCGGGAAGGTGTTGTCTATCAAAAACGAGGTCATCGGCTTGGTCGCCTGGTTCTCCGCGTTGCCGACGTTGTCGCGCGAGAGCACCTTGAGCTTGTAGGTGTGCCCGTCCGTGAAGACGGTGCTCGGCGAGCCGATCGTCTTGAACCAGTTCCCCCCGTTGTTCCACCCGGACTCGCTGGCGCGCAGAGCCTGCCCCTCGCTGCCCAGTGTGAAGCCGGACCCGTTGAACCACAGGCCGGTGATCTGGTCCTGCATGGAGTAGCGGACGCCCCAGGTGGACTCGTCGACGTCGGGCGCGACGCCCGAAGGGCTGTCCGAGATGGAGCCAGCGAGCTGGTTCAGCACCGTGCCCTTGCCGGTCTCGCTGGCGAAGGCGCTGCCGGGGCCCGGCGTCAACACCGAGATCACCGGCGGGATGCTGTCGAAGACGAACGATACCGTGGTGAGCGCCGCCTCGAAGTTGAGTGCGCTGTCCCTGGCCCGCGTGGTCACGTAATAGGTCACGCCGGTCTGCAGCCCGTTGACGGTGTTGTTCGGCGGCGGCAGGTCGGCGTTCTGGACCCAGGACTCATCCGTCCCCGCGGAGCCGGCCGGCACGATCTGTGCGAAGAAGCTGCAGTCGCCGGCGAATATCCCGTTGGACTGCCAGTTCCAGCATAGATGATCGCTCGCGCGCTCGATCTTGGGAGAGACGGCCGTGACGCCGTTGCCGTCGTACGCCGTGCCGTAGATCGCGGTCAGCGAATTGATGATCCGCCCGTCCGCGACGCTGGAGGACTTCGAGATCGGCGGGACGTCGTCGAAGGTGAACGAGGCGGTCGAGTAAGACAGGACGTTGCCGGCCGAGTCGAAGGCGCGCACGTTGACTTTGTAGCGGCCGGGTTTGGTTGCGAAAGACGGGATCCCCGTCGAGGCCCACAGCAGGGAGGAGAGCGGCGAGGAGTCGCTGGAGGTCTGCCAAGAATCCTCCGGGTCGGTGTTCAGCGAGCTGAAGCCCGGGTTCGGCTGGGTCGGATTGTGCCACCACTGCCCGACCTCCCAGTAGAACCGGAACTCGACCCGGGAGATGTTGTTGTTGTCGCCGGCGGTGCCCGCGATCTTCGTAAGCGCATTGAGGTACTTGGGCGGCGTGGAGGAGACCTGCACGTCGTCGATGGGCCCGGGGTTCTCCCCGGCTTTCACGGCCAGCACCCGGGCGTCGATCAGGACGTTCGGGGCCTGCAGATCGAAGGTGAAGGTGGCGCCCTGCGCGAGGCTCGTCTGCACGTTGCCGGCGTTGTCCAAGCCGCGCGCCTTGATCTCGTAGACGTGGCCCGTTTGGAAGCTGTTCGCCCCCGATGTGGGCGGGAAGCCGCCCGAACGGCAGAAGTGCTTGGTTCCGCAGGGCCCCTCCCAGGTCGTGGACAGCCAGGAGGCATCCGCGTTATAGGGGTTCCAGTCGCTGCCGTCCCAGTACTTGTCGCCCGGAGGGTAGGTGTCGCGGATCGAGATCTGCCCGCCCATGGCGCCCGAGCCCAGGGGGGTGGTCGGGTCGTCAGCGGTCCCGGCCACGACGACGAGCTTGTTGAGGTAGAGGCCGGAAGGGCTGGCGTTGACCGCGTTGCTCAAGCGGGTCGGAGCCTCGATGTCGGAGTTCGGCGGCGTCGTGTCGAACGTGAACTCGATGGGGTCCCCTTCCTTGACGAGGCTCGATTTCGCCAGCACGCGGCAGCGGATGATGTACTTGCGGCCGTCCTGGAAGTTGAAGGTGGCGGAGGAGTAGCTCCAGTTGAAGTTCGGCGCCGTGCCGGTGGGAGGCATGGAGGAGAACCAGACCGCGGTGGGCGAGGTGAAGGTCGAGCCGGTCCAGTAGGCCCCGTTCTGCTCCTGGATCGCGATGGAGGCGGCGCTCACGCCGAAGATGTCCGCGGCGGTCCCGACGATGGCCGTCACCAGGTTCCGGCTTAAGTTTTTGGCCGGCGAGACCACGGCGATCGAGGCCAGGCTCGTCTCATAAGCGAAGGTCCTCGATGCGACCAGGACCTGCACGTTCTGATCCGGCCGGGAGTCGTCCACGGCGAATACCCGGAGGTGGTACATCTTCCCGGAGGTAAAGGCCGGGAGGTTGCCCGTGATCGACCAGTTGTAGGCGTTGCCCCCCGTCGGGGTCAGCAGATCGACCGGGAAGAAGCGCTCGTAGGAGAGAGTGAAGCCCGATCCGCCGTTCCAATAGTTCCCGGCGATGGGCCAGATCTCCCGCATCGAGACCGTCACGCTGGAGGGGCCGGAGATGCCGGCGCCAGGGTTGTTGTCCGCTGCGGTCCCATTGATCGAGGCGATGGCGCTCAGGACCGCGTTGGTCGAGGGGTAGACCACGCCGGAGTTCGGGGGAGTTTGGTCGAAGACGATGGTGCGGTCCCGGCCGGTCCCCCAGTAGTTGCCCCAGTCGTTGCCGTGCGCGTCGTACATCTCCTCCCATTTGCCGGCCGTGTTGGAGGACTTGGTCACGATGTGGTATTCGAGCCCGTTCTCGAGCTTGGCTTGCGCCAGCCCGACGTAATTCCACAGGTACGGAGGGGTCGCCTGTATCGCCACCGCGATCCAGGAGGGGTTCGCCTGCTGGATGCTGAAGACTTTGGTGTTGTCGTCGTACCACTTCCCGTCCCAGATGCGCTGGATGCCGATGTAGAAGCGCGCGGTGTCCACCGTGGAGACAACGTCCGAAGCCGTGCCGGTGATGGTGGTGAAGGCCGAGACCGCGTAGGTGCTCGGCTGGGCCACATAGGAGAACGGCAGCTCGGTGGTGAAGGTGAAGGTCGAAGCGGAGTAGAGGGCCGCGTTGCCGGCCTTGTCGATGGAGCGGGCGTGGATCGAGTAGTTCACCGCGTTGGAGAAGAAGTTCGCGGGCCAGGTCCCGCTCGACCAGTTGAGGGTCCCGGCCGCGGGGCACCAGGCCGTGTTGGAAAGCGCCTCGATGATGCTGAAATTGGGCGGGAAGGTGCCGGGGGCCCAATAGTTGCCGGTGTCGTTGCGGCGGATGCGCAGCTCCACGCGGTCGAGCGCTACGTTGTCGCCCGCCGCGCCGAGGATCTGCGGCAGGGAGCTGAGGGTCAGGTTCGCCTGCACCGGCGGCCGCTCGAAGCTGACGGTCGGAAGGGTGTTGTCGAAGGTGAAGGTGATCGAGCTGACCGGCGTGGTCATGTTGTTCGCCCAGTCCACGGCGCGCGCTTCCACGCGGTAGCTCTTTCCGGTGAGGTAGCCGACGGTCGAGGTGGGCAGGGAGAACGAGGCGCCCGCTGGGAAGACCTCGGTGGTCGTGGAGGCGTCGATCCAGCCGAGCCCGCCGTTGTGGTCCAAGTCGCTGATGTTGAAGCCGACCCCGTCCCACCAAGACATGACGGCCGGAGCATTGTCGCGGATGGCCGCCTGCACGCGCCGGATGCCCGAGCCTTTGCCCTGTCCGGCGATCACGGAGAAGGGGTCCGAAGCCGTGCCGCTGATGGGCACGTAGGAGTTGATGTAGAGCGAGCCGGGGGTCACGATGGCGGCCGAAGGCGTGCTTATGTCCCAGGTGAGGTACTGCGTCGTCATCGCGGAGAGGTTGCCGACGCGGTCGCTCGCGCGGGTGTTGGCGATGAACATGCAGTTGTCATCGAAGCTCGGCAGGGCCGCTCCCGCGCCGAGGTAGTTCCAGCTGTCTGTCCCGTTCACCACGGCCCAGCTGGTCTCATTCGAGCTCCACGCGGCGCCGTTCCAATAAATCTGGCCGCCGCCGATGCACGGCCCGGAGTAGCGCTTGATTCGGACCTCGACCTTGGAGGCCTTGGCCAGTGGGTAGAGCGGCGGGTAGACGGGCTGGTCCGAAGAGTTCCCGAGGATGTCCATGAGCGGATTCTGCGGCCCGTAGAAATTGTTGCCGTATGAGACGTTCGCCCCGGCCGGGGGCCTCGAGGAGTCGCCGGAAGGCGGCGTATTGTCCAGGATGAAGGTCACGGTCGAGGCGGTCAGGGTCTGGGTGTTGCTGGAGCGGTCCGTCGCGAAGGCATAGACGCGGTACTCCCGGTTCGTGATGCCCCCGCTCGCCCAGTCGCCCGCCCCGCTCGTGAGGCCGGCATGGGAATAGCTCCAGGCGGTGCCCAGCGAGCCCGGGGCGGCCACCACGGCCGGGGCCGCGGAATAGGTCGTCGTGAAGGTGGAGGAGACGTGGTTCCAGTAGTAGGTGGCCCCGGCCTGGACGTAGGAGATGAGGACCGACACGCTGTTGACCCCGTCGTAATTGTCGCTCACGGTTCCGCTCGCGACGCTCACCATCTTATAGGGGAGATAATTGCCGGGGCCGGCCGTTTGGGCGTTGGGCGCCGTGTTGTCGTAGACGATGTTGGTCAGAGTGTACGAGCTGGAGAGGTTGCGGCCCGGGTAGGCGTGGTCCCGGGCCCGGGCGGAGATTGTGTAGGTCTTGGCCGGCAGCCAACTGTTCGAAAGCGACATATTGGAATACGTCCATGTGCCCGATGAGGGGCCCTGGGCCACGTAGCCGAAGGGCGAGAACCAGGAGTTGGCGTCGCTCAAGCCCGCGTTCCAGCTTCCGGCCGTGTCGAAATAGTAGGTCGTCCCGCCCGCGACGTACTTGATCTGGACCAGGACGTTGTCTGAATCGCTGGGGTTGCTGACGCGCGTCACTCCGGCGCAGACCGGGGCGTAGGGGTCATTCACCAAGCCGCTCACGTTGCCGAGGCTGTTGCTGAAGTAGTCGCTGTTGGGCGGATTGGAGAAGGCGATGGTCGGCGCCTGCGTATCCGCGAAGAAACTGAAGGACGACTTGGTGACGACCAGGTTCGCCTGGGGCTCCGTGTTGCCGGCCTTGTCCACCGCGCTGGACATGATCGTATAGTAGTGATAGTTGGCGAAGGCGGGCAGGTCCGCGAGGCTCCAGTTGCTGCCGGCGATGGCCGCGGTGGAGGCGTAGAGGCTGGGCTTCCAGACCTTGTTGACGGCGTCCCAGTAGGTCGGCGGGTTGTTCGGGTTGGCCGGGGTGCCGTGGTCCTTGATCTGGATCCAGACCGAGTCGATGATGCCGGGCGCGGAATCGAAGACCGTGCCGGTGGTCAGGACCGAGGAGTAGGTGGTCCCTGCGGCCAGCGAGAGGACGGCTGCCGTGGGGTAGGAGACGTCGAAGATGAAGTACTTAAACAATGTCGGCTCGGAAGTGTTCGGCTCCACGCCGCCCAGGGCCAGGTCGATGCCCCGCGTCTGCACCCCGTACTGCTTGCCGTCGATCCAGACAGAGGTGGAAGGCGAGGCCGTGAAGGTCCAGGACGAGCCCAATGGATGGTAGAGGGCCGAGTTGAAGAATGTCCCTCCCCACACCTGCTGGATCTGATCCCAGTACAGGTTGTTGTCCAGCCGCTTGATGAGCACCTTGATGCCGTTGGGGTCCTTCATGCCAGCTGCCACCCCGCCTCCCGGCGGGTTGAGCTGGGCCCCGGCGTAGAGCGGGTCCACGACGGACCCGTTTAAGACCGGGAAGACGTTGACGAAGGCCCCGTCCGCGGGATAGGCGAGGGATGTCGTCGGCGAGGTCTGGTCCACGGCGAAGTCCGAGGTGTGGGGAGGGTCCTCGGCGATGTTGGCGTAGTTGTAGCCCTTGACCGTGAGGGTGAAGCTGGTGTTGTTGAGGTCGTGCCAGGAGGGAAGTATCTCGTCGCTGGGCGGATAGCCCCAGGAGAGGGCGAACGGATAGAGGACCCGTGTGGCGGTGGCCACGTCCACAGCGCAGTTCACCCAGCCCTGGACCCCGAGCGTGGTCTTGCCGGCCCAGCAGGTCCCCATGTCCCGGCGCTGGAGCTGCATCTCCACGCGGACGGTCTTCTCGTCGGCGAGCCCCTGGAACGATTTCAGGTCGTTGTAGACCGCGGAGAGCACGGGCACGGAGATGCCGGTCAGGGCCGGGGGCGGCTGATAGCGCAGGCGCCGGTACGACGGCCTGTCCGCGGGCGGGGGCGCGGCGACCCGCTCCCAGTTGCCCGCGTTGTCCAAGGCGCTCGAGATGAAGATATAGAAGCAGTTGGGCCGCATCGTGGATTCGATGCTGCCGGAGGTGAAGTTCCAGATCCCGGTGACCGGGTCGAAGGCGGTCGCATTGAGAACCGGGGCGCCCACTGACCAGGAGCCGCCCGCCTGGTTCCAGTAGTTGCCGTTGTTGCAGTTGTTTTTCGCGTCGTTGGTCGGGTCGCTCCAGATCGTGAGGCCCACGGCCCGCACGCCCGAGGAGGAAGCGTTGATCTTCGGGTCAAAGGCCGTGCCTGTGATGGTCGCCAAAGTCGAGGTGGTGTCGTTGTCAGCCGTGGAGGGGTAGACCACGAAGGACTGGGGCCTGGTCCCATCGAAGGTGAGCGTCACCGCGGAGGTCAGCGTGCCCGGGAAGGTCCCCTGGTTGTTCGTGTTGTCCACGGCCCGGATCCGGAGCTGGTAGAGGCGGCCGTCCGGGCTGCAGGCGTCGGCCGCGCGTATCCAGTCCTGCGGGAGGCTCGCGAAGGTCCAGGAGCTCGCATGGAGCGTCGCGGTCGACTCCTGCGGAGTGCTCTTCCAGCCGCTCCCCTGCTCCCAGTAGTTGTTGCCGCTCGGTATCGTGTGGCACCCCGCGGACTGGTCCTGGAGCTGCACCGCCACCTTGTTGACGCTGCTGATGATGAGGCCGCCCACAGCCGGATCGATGAACGTCCCCGAGGAGAAGGCGAAGTTGGACGTGCTGATGTAGAGCGACGCGCCCGTGGGCCCGGGGGAGGAGAAGGCGGTCAGGGGAGTGGACCTGTCGACCGTGAACGTGATCGTCGTCACGTTGGCCTCAATGGTGCCCAGGAGGTCCTCCGCGCGGGACGCGATCTGATAGCGGTAGCCGTCCGCAAAGGCGTTCTCCGCCAGGGAGAAGGCCTGGCTCTGCCAGGAGCCGATATTCCCCACGCCGCCGGCGAGCGTCGTCATCAGGTTGAAGCCGGGATCGCCGGGGAGGTTCCAGCCTCCGCCGTCCCAATAACGGAGGGTCCCCGCGCTGTCGATGCGGATGGCTTTCAAGTAGACCGCGGACGCGCCGGCTCCCATCGGGTTGATCAAGGATTGGTCGTCGGCCGTGCCGCGGATCGGGGTGACGCCGCCGGTGATGTAGCTGTTGTTGACGGGGAACGTGGCGACGGAGACCGGCGGGAAGAAGTCGACCTGCATCTCCGAGGGGCCCGACGCCGGAGGGGCGGCTTTCGAGCGGTTCTGGTTGCCGGCGTTGTCCTTGCTGTAGAGGTACACTTTGTAGCCCTTGGTGACAGTGAGCGCCTTGATGAGGTTCGTCAGCGCGGCATCGGTGAAGGTGAATTTGGGAGCGGTCACGACCACCGGCCGCCAAGACGTCGCCGCGTTGTACGCGCTGAAGCCCACGCCGTTCCAGAACGTGCCCCCCTGTTCCTGGATGGCGATCTCAACGATATCCACGCCGGATTCCGTCGGCGGCACAGGCTCGACAAAGCTGCCGGTCACGGAGGAGAAAGCCGTGATATACTGCAGATGATAGGGCGAAGCGACCGCTGTGACCGGCGCCTGGCTGTCGTAGGTGAAGTTGCTCAGCGTCTCCTCCGCGCCCGTGGCCATGTTGCCGCTCAGGTCAACTGTCCTGGCCCTCACGGTGTAGGCGAGGCCGTGCTGCCAGTTCGGAATCTGGTCCCCGGCCGGGGGATAGGTCCAGTTCATGACCCCCATCCCGAGCGCATCTCCCGTCATCGAGGTGGGGCGATAGTTGATCGAACCCGTAAATCCCCCCGCCTGTGTGCCTTGATAGTAATTGCCGCCCTGCATGATGGCGATTTCCACCTTCTTCACG
The DNA here is from genome assembly GCA_016212885.1 of Elusimicrobiota bacterium. Taxonomy (GTDB): domain Bacteria; phylum Elusimicrobiota; class Elusimicrobia; order UBA1565; family UBA1565; genus UBA9639. The sequence goes on from JACRDO010000016.1 coordinate 62,522, forward strand.
CCGGCCATCGCCTCCGTAACGGTTGTGGCTGGGACCCAGTCGAAGGCCGTGCCGCTCAAGCCCGCGGGCTGGCCCGCCGGATAGAACTTCCCGGCTTCCGGCACGGAGATGACCGCTGTGGGCTTGACCACGTCGTAGACCACATCCCTGGTCAAGCCCTCCACCCAGTTGCCGGCCGTGTCGTAGGCCCGGACATAGAGGGTGTAGGCCTTGTTGTTCACCCAGGTCATGCTGCTGCCCGGCGGGCCCACGAAGCTCCAGTTGTTGCCGCCGTCGGCCACATGGTAGCTCGACACGTCGACCTTCCAGCCCGTTGCGTACCAGGTTTTGCCGTCCCCCCCGCTGCCCGAAGCCTTCTGGACCAGCTGGAGCTCCACCCTCCCGGTGCCGGCCGGGAAGTCGTAAGAGGTGCCGGAGATGACGGGCAGGGTCTGCTGGGCGCTCGCGTAGAACTTCTCCGTGGGCATGGTGATGGCCACGCTGGGGCCGATGCTGTCCATGGTGACCTGGGTCGTGGCCCCCGGCTCAACGTTGCCCGCCTTGTCTATGGACTGGATCGATATGCCGAACTTGGTGTTCTCCGCTATTGCGGCCATGGTCGGCGGGGTATTGTAGCCGGCGATGTCGGTCGGATATTCCCATAAGACCGTGCCGGTGCTGCCCGTGATCTTCACCGGCAGGTCCTTGGGCGTGTTGGTCCACGCGGTCCCGTTCCAGAACGCCCAATTGGGCTCGGCGCCGGCGACGCCCGAGGTGATGCGCAGATAGTAGGTCGCGGCGAGCGAGAGGTCCGCGTTCGAGGTGCCTGAGATGACCGCGAGGGTCTTGACAAAGGCGCCTGCAGCCGGCCTGAGCACCCTCGAGGACGGAGGGGTCCCGTCCACGATGAAGTCCACATACTCGATGCCGTTGAGCGTATTGGAGGGGATGGACTGGTTGCCTACGATGGGGCCGGTCGCGGTGCGGGCCTTGTCGCGCGCGCGCACCTTCCCATAGTATTGCTTGTCCGATATGAACTTCGTGTAGTCGGGGATGTTGAAGGTCCAGCCCCCGCTGACAGCGGCCTGGAACCACTGCGCGCCCTCGAAAGTCGTTGAGGAGAACCATGTCCCGTTGATGGTGGACCCGTTGACCCAGTAGTAGCTTGTCTGGCCCTGCAGGTACCAGAAGACGACTTCCGCCTTGTAGATGGCGTCGCCGCCCGGATAGAGCTGGGCCTGCGGGTCCACGGCCGTCCCGTTGAGCGTGTCCAGGTCGCTCGGCTTGTAGGACTTCCCGCCGCCCGCGGGCTTGACGTACCCGGCGGCAGGAGGATTGAAGTCCACCTTGATCGTGCGGCTCGATGCAGGCGAGAGGAAGTTGGCCTGGGCGTTGCCGGCCGCGTCCTGGGCGATCACCGTGATGACGTAAGTCGTGTTCGAGAGGAGCTGGCCCGTCAGAGTGGGATCCGTAAAGCCCCAGGGGTCTATGCCCGTAACCGGCAGGATGGCGGCCGGGTCGTTGCAGAGTATGTTGAAGGCGGTCCCCGAATAGCATTTATTGTTGTCATACCGCTTGATCATGAGCTTGACCGAGGCTACGCCGGACTTGCGGTTCGGCGCGTTCGAGCCAGGCGGGTCAAAGGAGGTGCCGCTGATGGTGTTCATATCCAGGTAGACCTCCCCGGAGGACGGGTAGAGCAGGAAGGCGGTGGGCGGATTCTTGTCGTAGACGAACTTAAACGAGGTCATCGCGCTTTCCGAGGTCTCGCGGTTGCCCGCCTTGTCCTGGACCCACGTGTAGACGGCGTAATTGACCCCGTCGATGAGCGCGGGAGCCGCCAGTGTCCCGGTGCTCCACTCGGTGGTGGCGGCGATCGTGGAAGAGGTCACCATGTCTACGGGCGTGAGCGGGTTGAAGCCGGTCCCGTCCCAGTATTTGCCGTCGGCAATCCCGCCCTCGCACTTGAGGCGGGCGCGCACGAGGGCGATGGAAGGCGGGTTGACATTTCCCGGGTCCACGGCCGTGCCGGAGATGGTCGGCAGGGCGGTGATGCAGCCGTCCGCAAAGCCCACGGGGCAGGGCGGGGCCGCGGGGGACAGTATCTGGACGGTCGGGTTGACCTCGTCAATCACGTAGGTGCGGTCTACTGACACCGATGGCAGGTTCGCCCCGTTGTAGCCGGTGACCGTCAGGGTGTAGGAGGAGTTCGTCATGCTGTAGACGGCGCCGGAGAGATTGTAGGACCACTGCATCGGGTCGGTCGTGGTGGTCACATTGACCGCGGTGTAGGTGCCCTGCTCGGCGGTCCAGGCCTGCGACGGGTCGTACCAGTAGCGCACCGGCTCCGCCAGGCGCTTGATCTGCAGGCGGACCCCGCCGTACTTCTTCAAGTTGTGGCCGATCCCCGTGATGACGTTGACCTGCCCGGCGGTGTTGTGGTTGTAATGCAGCCAGTTCGGCGCAGGCGGCTGGTTCAGGGTGACGTCCGCTGCCGGGGTCTCGAGGTAGAAGGTGATGTCGGGGCCCCCCGGCTCGACCTTGGTGTTGCCCGCCTTGTCCATGGCCAAAGCCACCACGGTGTAGGTCGAGCGGTTGTCCCAGGCGACCTGGCCGGGGTCGAAGCTCCATTGGCAGATCGCCCCTATGGCGCAGCCTCCTTCGACGGTTCCGGAGGCCAGGTAGACCTTCGCGTCCTGCCAATCGACGCCATTCCAGTACTTGTTCTTGTGGCAGGGGTTGCTGCCGCAGTCGATCTCCTGGATGGCCAGCTTGACTTTGTCCAGCTGTCCCGGGGTCGCGTCCTGCGCGGTCCCGGTGATCGTGTTGACCTGCCCGGTGGCGCCCATCGGCAGGGTGGCGAAGGAAGTCGGCGGCGAGATGTCGTAGGTGAAGGTTGTGGAGGTGACCGAGACCCCCTGCTGCTGGTTGCCCCCGCGGTCCCTCGCACGCGCCGCCACCTTGTACGTTCTTGGGCTTTGAAGTGCGCTGGCATTGAAGGCGAATGTCCAGGTGCCGCTGGAGTCCCCCGCGAACGCGGCCGTGGACCAGATCGGGGTGTAGGTGTCGGACCAGGCTGTGCCGGTCCACCAGCATCCCATGATCGTGGGCAGGATCGGGCAGAAGCCGCTCATGTCCTGCACCGCCACGCTGACGCTGGAGACGTCCAGGCCGGCCTGGAACTCGCGGCTGCCCGGCACGCAGAGGCCGCTCAGGAGGCAGAAGCGGTCCTCCGCGGTGCCCGATATATGGGTCAGCGAGGCGTTCGCGAAGCCGCCGTCCGCGGGGCCGGTGGTCTTGGCCACGGGCGTGGTCAGGTCCACCACAAAGGCAAAGGTGTGGTAGGGGGTTTCGATATTCTGGGCGTTGTCCTGCCCCCTCGAGTGGACCTCGTAGCGGTAGCCGTCCTCCAGAGCCCCGAGCAGCAGGGTCTTTGTCCAGGGGTTGACGGGTCCGCCGTCCACGTTCTGAAGGCCCGGGTCCACGGAGCTCCAGCCGCCGAGCACCTGCCAGTACCAGTTGTCCGAGCGCTTGAGCCGGTACTTCACGTTGTTCAGGAGGCTCGGCGAGCGGACGCCCTCGTAGGCGTCCACGGACGTGCCCGTGATGGCACTCAGGCTCGGCGAGCTGGTGTACACGGGAGGGAACCTCACTCCCGACATCGGCGGGGTGTCGTCGTAGGTGAACTGCAGGGCCGGCGAATCGTCGGCGTTCTTGAGAGCGTCGCACTGCGACGGGCTCGGCCAGGCCGAGGTGTTCTGGGCGTAGTCCGTGGCCCGCGCCCAGAGCGTAAACTTCGTGGAGTCCAGGAAGCTGAGGGGCGCAAATGAGAGGGCCCAGGTCTTCAAGGTCGGATTCGGCGCGACCGTGCGCCACTGGTTGTATTTCGTCGCCGGATCCGTATCCCAGTCCGAGAGGCCGTTCGAGGCGCCTCCGTTCCAATAGCCCTTCGTGCCTATCTGCTGGGACTGCAGAAGGATCTGGACGCTCTGCAAGCCGGAGGCGCCGCTCGTTTCGTCGCTCGCGGTTCCGGCGATCGATGCGAGGGCCGCGAGGTTCAAGTTGGCGTTCACCGCCGGCCATGTGGAGCGCAGCAGCGGAGCTTCCACGTCGTAGCGGAAGGCGGCGCCGATCGCTGGATCGGTCGGCGTGAGCTGCTTGTTGCTCGCCTGGTCCATGGCCAGGGTCGTGACGCGGTAGGTGTTGCTGGACTTGAATATCCCCGCGGGGACGGGGGTGGACCAGTTGACGTTGAGGGTTAGATCCGTGATGGGGGCGGATGAGACCATGGCCCAGCCGTTGCTCGTCTGGTTGCTGCCCGGGTCAAGGGTCGGTTGGAACTCGCCGGTGGCCCAGTTGTACCAGCCCAGCGGCTGGTAATTCCCCCCGCTGGTCGGGCCGTCCGTGTGCTTGACCGCGACGTAGAGCCTGGCGATCCCCGAGCCGGTCGTGTCCCACTCCTTGGCCGTGCCGGAAAGGACCATGGAAGCGAGAGGCGTGTTGACGTTGCTGCCGCTGGCCGGGACGCTCACCGCCGCGGTCGGGCGGTTGAGGTCGTACTTGAAGGGCTGGGTCTGCCCCGGAGCCGAGCCACCGGGCGTGAGCGCGTTGTTGACCCAGTTGCCTGCCGCGTCCTGGGCCTTGACGTAGACGGTGTAGCTGATCGCGTCGCTGAAGCCGTTGACCAGGGACCAAGCCGCGGGCTTATATTCCCAGGAAGCCCCTAAGACGTTGACCCAGGTGGACCAGTAGATGTTGGGGTCCGGGCCGTGGTCGAACTTCCCCGTGGCGTTGTCCCACCACATGTTCTCCGCCGAGCCGGAGGAAACGGCCACCCATACCTTGCTGACTCCCGTCGGGTTCGTGCCCGGGTCCGTGATCGTGCCCGCGGTCATAGTCGAGATGCGGGCGGACTCCACGTTGTTGGAGTAGGGCGGCATTGTCGGCGGGCTGAGGGGGAAGGTGATGGCGAGCGCGGGAGGCGCCTGGTCGTAGGTGAACTCGATATCGCCTCCGCCCGGCGGGGTGCGGACGTTGCCCGCCAGGTCCGTCGCGCGGATGAAGATCTTGTATTTCCTGTCCGCCTCGAACGCGCTCGCTCCTCCTGCGACCACCTTCAGGTCGTCGTAATCCCAGGTAATGTTGCCATTGACCCCGGTCAAGGCGGCCGTGGAGTAGAGGTTCGAAGAGTTGGTCCAGGCGGATCCCGTCCACTCCCAGTTGTCCGCGGACCGGACGATCCGCACCTCCACTTTGCTCACGCCCGCAAGGTCCCCGTTGGCCGTGCCCGAGATGTTGGTCAGGGCGTTGACCGCGTTTGCGGCCGGCTTCTGGAGCAGGGGCGTCGGCGCAGTGTCGTCAATGACGAAATCCGCGATGTCCGCGCCGAGCGCGGCGGGGGTCCCCTTGTTGCCAACGGGCGTGCCGTCGCCCTGGTAGGATGCGTCCTCGCCCCGGGCCTGGATTTCATACTGGGTATCCACCCCCGGCCGCCAGGCGACCGCGGCGATGGACTGCCAGGCGTTCGGGTCCGTCACGGAGAAATAGCCGTTGTTCGACACCCCTGTGCCCGAGGAGAACCGCACCTGGGTGGGCTGCCAGTACCAGGTGTCGTTGGGCGCGAGCCAGTAGGATATGCGTATCTCGACGTTGCGAATCCCCGAGTTCCATGGACCGTTGGGGTCCGTCACCCCGCCCGTGAACGAATAGATCGAGCCGCCCACCTGGCTGCTCTTGTACCTGCCCTGGTGGGCCGGGTAGGTGATCGTCGCCGCGGGCGGGATGTTGTCGAAGATGAATGTCCGGGACGAAACGGCGCCCGTGAAATCGATCTGATGGTTGCCCGCGGTGTCGATGGCGCGGGAGAGGAGGGTGTAGTAGGTGTTGAACGCGCCCAGGTCCGTGTTCAATTGGGCGTTGGCGTACCACCAGTTGTAGCTCGAGTCCGAGGATGTCCCGATCCAGTAGGGACTGCTCTCAATGAAGAAGGCCCCCGGCTTGTACCATTTGCCGTTGCGAAGCGACTTGATTGCAAAGCTCGTGAAGTACACGGAGTAATTGTCCGAGGCCGAGCCGGACGACGTGGCCAGGGAGTTGACGGGCTGAAGGAGGGTGGGCCAGACGATGCCGGACTCCGGCTTGGTGAAATCCCAGGTGAACGGTTTCGGTGTGAGGCTGCTGTTGCCGGCCGCGTCCTTGGCGATCAGCTGGGCGGTGTACTGCCGGTTGGTCTCGAAGGCGGAGCCGTCAACGAACTTCGCGTGGGTGTAGCTGTACGTGTTGAGGCCCGCGGGGGAGGCCGGAAGGCAGGTGATGTCCTGGAAGCTCACGCAGTCCACCGCGGAGACCGTGAAGGTCGAGGCGTTGTCCCAGAACTGCTCGGTGGCGCCCTGCATCCTCTTGACCCGGAAATAGGCCGTCTTTGGGGCGCTATAGGGCGGGTCCTGCGCGTCGTCGGTGACGGTCCCCGAGAGGGCGGGAAGATAGTTCTTGTAGTTCACATCGGGCATGAAGATGCCGGCCACAGGAGCGGCATTGTCGATCCAGAACTCCCTTGGGCCCATCGGTGGGTTCTCCGTGGGACTGCCCTGGGCCTGGGACCACATCCTGTATTTGTGCAGGCTGGCCCATTTGCCCGCGGGGATCGTGAACACCCAGTCCGGAGGCGCGGAGTAGTCCGCGGGCACGAAGCTGTCGAAGCCGGCGCCCGGCACCGGGTAGGTGGACTTCCACAATTGCACGGAGGGGTCGTAGCAGAGGTAGCTGTCGTTGGGCTGGCCTTGGCCGATGTCGTAGAGCTTGACCCACACACCGGTGGCATAGGGGACGTTCGCGGTCCCGCGCAGGGCCGCGGCCGCGGGTCTGTAGAACGGGGTCCCGGCGATCGGCTGGCTGATCGTAGACGCCGGGCCCGGGGAGGTGAAGGAGAAGCTGACCCGGTTCGTGTTCGCCAGCGCGCTCCCCGGCCGGGCTTCCATGTTCGCGGCCTTGTCCGCGGCCGCGGCCAGGATCTCGTAAATGTTGCCGTTTTTCCAGTCCGGGGTGGAGACCCCTGTCGTCAGCCAGTTCACGGGGATGGAGGTGTCCGTGGTCGCCTCGACCCAGTAGGCCGAGCCCGCGCTGGGCGCATCAGGAGGCTGGGCCCCGTCGGTCCCGGAGAATAGCTTGGTGGTCTTGTCCCACCAGCCTGGGCCGTTGGTGGTCCTGCGGTAGGCCACGAGCACGGTTGAGACCCCCGAGGGACCGTTGTCCACGGACGTGCCCCGGACCGCGGGGAGGGTTGAAACCGGGAACCCGTGGGGCGGGACCGTGATAATGGAGGTCGGGGCCTGGAAATCCGCGGCAAAGGTGACCGTGGAATACTTCAAGTCCATGTTCGATGCCTTGTCCACGGCCCGGGCGTTGGCCGTATAATTGACCGCGGTGGTCCATGCGGCTGTGGACAGGAACCACGTCCATGGCCCGGGCGCGCTTCCTGAAAGAACGGCCGCGCTCCAGGTCTCACTGGTCGCATCCACAACCCAGTCCCCGGTGGGCCCTTGGCTCATTTTCAGGTACTTGTTGTCTGAGTCCCGCTTGATCCGTACCTCGACCTGCCCCACCTCGCCCTTGGCCTTGTCCGTGGCGTTGCCGGACACGTTGGCGCTCTGCGCGATGAAGCCGCCGCCCAGCGGGAAAGTGATGGTGGCGGTGGGCCTGGTGATGTCATAGACAAAGGTTGTCCCGGCGTTGCCCGCGCCGCCGCCCTCCCGATTTATTGCCTGGTCCTCCGCGCGCGAGATGATCTTGTAGTTGCGGCCGTCCACATAGGTCGGGTTGGTCAAAGTGTAGGTCCAAGGGGCGATGCCGGTGACCGGCATCCAGAAGGAGGTCTCCTGCCAGGCGACCGTGTTCCAATACGTGGACGCGCAGGTGAGGTCCTGGACCATGATCTTGACGTCGCTCACCCCGGAGCCGGCCGGCGTGTCCCAGGCTGTCCCGGTGAGGGTTAGCAATCCGGGGGTGGCGTTATAGAAGCCGGGGGAGGCCGGCGGCGAGTTGACCATGGACTGGGGCGCCGAGACGTCGTACTTCCAGGTGCTGGAGGTGAACACCGTTTGGACGTTGCCCGCCACGTCTACGGCCCGTGCGATCACGTCGTAGGTGAAATCCGCGTTGAAGGGGACCAGCGCGGAGCTCCACGTCCAGGTTCCGCTCGTGATGCTCGGCAAGGCCAGTGTGAAGTTGGCGTTGAGCCAGATCGCGGTCGGATCCGCGGGTGTCTTGTAGGTCCAGCTCGAGGGCAGGGCCGGGTTGAAGTCGTTTGAGTCGTTTACGCGGCGCAGGCGGACCTGGATCGTGGCAGCGCCGGAGTTGAGCTTCAAATTGTCCGAGGCCGTGCCTGTCATCGTGGCCAGGCCGTTGTAGGCCATGCCGTTCTGTGGGATGCTGGTCCAAGCGGTCGGCTTCGCCGTGTCGAAATAGATGCCGACCTGGGCGGCCGCCCCCTGGTTGTTGCCGGAGGCCGTGTTGTCCTGGGCCCTGGCCTTGATGGTGTAGGCCCTGCCGGTCCCCCAGATGCTGCTTGCGAAGGAATAACTCCACGTGGCGGAGGTCCCGCTCAGCGAGAAGTTCGAGTCCGCAAACCACTGGTCTAAGCCCGCGGCCCAGCCGTCGCCCGGGTTGGTCGGGGTCCAGCCCCAATTGTCGTCGCGGTTTATGGCAACCTGCCCGTTTGCGGGCGTGCTGTAGTAGTCCATCGCGGTCCCGCTGATGGCCGGCAGGGAGTTATAGGTGTTGCCGTCAATCGGCACGGTGATCACCGTCAAGGGACCCAAGGTGTCATAGCGGAAGGTGTGGCTGTTGTTTAAGGCCGGGTCCGAGTAGTTCAGGCGAGCCGGCGCGTCCTCCGGATTGCCGGCCTTGTCTATGCCCTTGGCGCGGACGTTGTAGACCTTGCCGTTGGCCCAGGGAGGCACGTTGGAGAATGTCCAGGTGTAAGTGGAGGGCATGGCCGCGGGGTTGAAGTACTCCGTGGTCACCCAGGTGCCCGAGGTGATCCACCAGCGCCAGTAGGTGGTGGCCGCCTGGTTGATGTCCGCGATGTTGACCCCTACGCTGTCCGCGCCGGAGAGATTGTCCGGGGCCTGGCCCGAGAGCGTGCCCAGGCTGTTGTAGCTGACCCCGTGAACAGGAACTTGGACCACGGACTGCGGGGGCGTGTTGTCGAAGATCACGAGGGTCCCGTCGTCGCTGTCCGAGCCGGGCAGGGTCTCGATGCGGGTTCCCGTGTCGTAGGCCGCGCGGGTCCTCAGACGATAGATCTTGTTGGGCAGCCAGGCGAAGCCCACGGTATAGGTCGCGTAGTACACGTCGTACTGTCCGGCGATGTTCTCGTAATTGCTTATCGCGCCGTCGATCCAGTCCCGGAGGACGCTGCCATCGGTGACGTTCTCCACCCTGAAGCGTATCCAGGCGGGATTCACGCTGCTGCCCCAACTCATGCGCGCGTTGATCTGGGAGAGGCCGCTCAGGTAGGCGCCGTGCGCCGGCTGGGACACGTAGGAGTAGGGCCAGGCTGCCCTCTTGACGTAGATCGTCCTGCCCGAGCCCACGGTCTCGGTCTTTGTCCCGGTCTTGGCGCGCGTCCTCACCACGCACCAGGAGTCCGCGCTGCCGTCCTTCCAGACGACCGGGACATTGGCGTAGGTGAAGTATTCGGCGCCCTGCGCAAGGTTCCACTTGCTCATGTCCAGGCCGGGGACCCAGGCGCCGTTGTCCCAGGTCTGGTTGGTGCTCTGTTCGTAGATGTGCACCGCCACCTCGGTGATGGGAACCCCGGCCCACGCCTCGCCTTTAAGCTCGGTAAGGCGGTCTATCGACGTCTCCCCGGTGCCGTTGTACTCCAGCAGGTCCAGGGTCTTGGACTGCGGCACCGAGGGGTCGTACTTGAAGGTGGCGGTGGAGAGGACCGCGTCGTAGTTGAGGGCCTTGTCCCTGGATCGCGAGATGATCCGGTAATAGTTGCCGCTCGTGAGGCTCGTCGGCGGCGGATAACTCCAGAACGAGGTGTTCGTCGTGGGCGCGACCGTCCAATTGGCCGTGACCCAGTGCATGTTGAGATTGGTCCAGGTGGAGCCTGTCCACCAGTAGGCGTCCGAGGTGTTGAGCGCTCCCCGGTCTATGATCTGAAGGTGTACGAGGTCGAGCTGGCTGCCCGGGTATGCGTCCCTGGCCTCGCCTCTGATCTCGGACCACTTGCTGATCTCGGTGGCGTCGAGGGGGGCCTTGACCGCTGAGGTGGGCTTGGTGATGTCGTAGTCGAAAGTGTAGGTCAGCGTCGGGGACTCGGTGTTCTTGGCCCCGTCCCGCGCCCGGGCCTGGACGCAGAACTTGTGCCCGTCCATCGAAGGGGTCAGGAAACTCGATGAGTACGTCCAGGGGGTGCTGAGCGAGCCGGGGCTCACCACGACGGCGTCTATCCAGACGGGGGAGGCGCCTTGCACCCAGGTCGAGTTGTTCCAGTAGGTTGTCCCCTGGCTCAGGTCCTGTATCCACAGCTTGACCCCGTGGTCCGGCGTGCCCGGACTGCTCGGGATGCCGGAGAGGTTGTCGGTGGCGGCGCCCTGCACCTGTGCGAGAGCATTGTCCGTGTTGTTGTAGGCCTTGTTGTTCTCCGGCGCGCTTACCGCAGCGCCGGGGTTGGTGGCGTCCACGGTGAAGTTGTTCGCCGGGGTCTCCACCCAGTTGCCCACGTCGTCGTAGGCGCGGATCCTGACCGAAAAATTCGCCGAGGGCCAGGGCGAGGGGATGTCCGTGTATACCCAGTTCGTGGTATTGCCCGTGAGCGCGGCCGGATACACGGAGGGCCAGGGGTTGGGTTCCACCGTGCTCCACGTGCCTCCACCGTACCAGTACTGATCCGGGTCAGCTGTGAGGTTCGTGATGAGCACGCGCACCTTGTCCAGGTTGCCCTGGTAGTTCCAGGTTTCAACGGGCAAGCCGGAGGCGTCTGAGGCGGTGCCGCTTAGATAAGTCAGCCCAGTCGCGCCGTACATGCCGCCGGCTACGGGGCTGGAGATGAAGGCCGTGGGAGTGGAGTAGTCCACCGCGAACCTTCTGTAAGGAGAAGCAGGCAGGGTGGGCGGGGAGTTCATGGTCCTGTCCTCGTAGTTATTGGCCTTGTCCTTGGCGCGCGCAAAGGTGCGGTACCACTTGTTGGTCAAGAACCCCGCCGCGCCTCCCGCGGCCCCACCTGCCACGGCATACGACCAATCCGCGGTATAGGAAGTCCCGAACGCGCCGGCGACCCCGGTGCCCTTGCCCACCCACCAGACCCCGCTGTTCGTCCAACAGCCCGCACCGGAACAGCCTCCGCCCTTGTAGTAAAAGGCGCCTTCCTCGCGCGCGATGTAAATCTCCGCGTCATCTATCATGCCGGAGGTGAGCGGTGAGGGCGGCTTGTAGTCCACGGCCGTGCCGCTGATCATGGTAACGGTCTGGAGGATGACCCCGTCCACCGGGGCCTGCAAGCCGGAGGCGGGCTTGGTCGAGTCAATGACAAAGGTGTTTCCCCCTGATATCGTTTGCTCGCTGTTGCCGGCCCAGTCCGCGGAGGCCGAGGACTTGACCAGGATGCTGTCCCCGTTGTACCACTCGTTCGTCGGGAAAGCCCTCTCCCAGCGGTCCGAGGCGGGGTTGGTCGCGTAGACGAAGGTGTTGCCTGTCGGGTCGTTGACCCAAGCCGCCCCGTTCCAGTAGGTGGTGCCGCGCGTGAGGTCCCGGATGAACACCTTGACCTGGCCGGTCTGCGTGTCATTCGAGCAGGTGCCCGTGATCGTGGCAACGTTCGCGGCGTTCGCATGCTGGTCATAGGCCGGATAGACCACCTCGGACTCGGGCGGCACGTCGTCTGCGACGAAGGTCACGGTGGTGAAGTCCATCTCGTATCTCAGATAATCAATGGCCCGGACGTTGATGTCGTAGGAGGTGTTGGGATTGCCGGTCCAGGGGTTGGGAGAGGGGGTATAGCTCCACGCGTTGTATCTCTGATTGAGGTTCGACGCGACCGTGATCCAGATATCCCCGGGCCCCCAGCCGCTTCCCTGCCAGTACTGCCCGTCCTGGCGCTTGATGCGCACCTGGATGTCCTTGATGGCCACGCTGTCGCGAGCCGTGCCCGTGATCGATGGCAGGGCCGCGGACTTATAGCGCAAGGGCGCGGTTGGAAGTGTGATCCGGCTCTCAGGCTCGACG